>NZ_CP022222.1:7293399-7594394 GCF_009930815.1 Bradyrhizobium sp. CCBAU 051011
CAAGTGGCAGGTAATTTTGCAGGATGCCGGTCATCGGCGGTGCCTTTTCCTGCGGTTTTGAGCGGCCGCAGATTCGTTGATTGGAATTATTCTTGCCTTAGCGCAGCGCAACAGGGGGCGCAAGACAAGCCGCCCTGACGCCCAAGCCCGCCCCCAATGCGTTGGCAGAACACCAAAAAGTGTTGCGTTCCTGCCTCTCCTGACCAACGCGAGGCGGGCGGCATGGTGCCCGACTATTCAGTTCAAATCCTTCTCATCGGCGAGCATCTGGGCGGCCGTATCCGTGAGCCGGTCGATCTGGTCGAGCAGCACCGCCAACTCGTCCTTGCCGAGCTGTTCCAGGAGGCGCCGGTTGCGCTCCTGCGCCCCCGCCACAATCGCATCATGGGCGGCCAGCCCCGCCTTGGTCAGGCAAACCAGCGTCTCGCGGTTGTCCCGCGGATTGACCTCCTTGGCGACCAGTTTTCGCGACACCAGTTCCGCCAGCGCCCGGCTGATCTGTCCCTTATCCATGCCGACCGCTTCGGCGAGCCGGTTAACGCTCATTGGCGGCCGCCGCCCCAGCGAAGCCACGAGGCCGAACTCGACCGAGGACAGTCCCGCCAGCCGCTTGTAGCGCAGGATGGCGCTGCGCTTGAGCAGATTGGCGAGCACTATCAGCCGCGACGACATCATCGCGGTGATCGGCGCCATCTCTCCGTCCCGCGTGGCAGCGGCCGACGGCGCGGTCTGCTTTCCCGGCTTCTGGCTCATCTCCAAAGCTCTGCCAATAAAGCGCGGCGATGCCAAGCTCGGCGACGACGGCGATCGCGCAAGGCAATCGGGCGATACAAAAAGCCGATCGTTGACATTGTCATCGATTTCTACTTCACTTCGATCTATACGATCGCTGCGTCAGAAGCCGCGGCGGGAGGAAACGGCATGACAGTTACGCAGCGGGATCGCGATCTCGGGACCGGCTACGCCATGAAGCCGTCCACCACCCGGACCGAGCTGACCTCGGTCGGCCGCGGCACGCCGATGGGCGAACTGCTCCGGCGCTACTGGCATCCGGTCGGGCTTGTGTCCGACGCCACCGATATCCCCAGAAAAGTGCGCGTGCTCGGGGAAGATCTGGTGCTGTTTCGCGACAGGCACGGCCGCGCCGGCCTGCTGCACGCCCGCTGCTGCCATCGCGGCACCACGCTCTATTACGGCAAGGTCGAGGAAGATGGCATCCGCTGCTGCTATCACGGCTGGAAGTTCGACACCGAAGGCCATTGCATCGAACAGCCCTGCGAGCCCGAGGGCGGCCTGTTCAAGGATAAGGTGCGCCAGCCCTGGTATCCCCTGCAGGAGCGCTATGGCCTGATCTTCGCCTATCTCGGACCATCAGAGAAAAAGCCGGCGCTGCCGCGCTACGAATGCCTGGAGAAGCTGGACGACGGCGAGTTCGTCGAGGCGGACGATTCCTCGATCGGCGGCGGTGGGCCCGCAATCATTCCCTGCAACTGGCTGCAGCATTTCGAGAACGTGGTCGACCCGTACCACGTCCCGGTGCTGCATGGATCGTTCTCGGGGCCGCAATTCACCAACATGATGGCCTCGATGCCGGAGGTGAAGTTCGAGATGTCGCCGCGTGGCGTCACCGTGCGCTCGATCCGGCATCAGGATGACGGCAAGGTGTTTTACCGCGTGACGGAAGCCGTCCTGCCCACACTGCGCGTGGTACCCAATCCGCGCGTCGCGCAATTCGCCCGCGTCGAGTCGATCGGCTGGACGCTGCCGATCGACGATACGTCGTTCCGCATCTATGTCGCTGGCCGCGTAAATAATTCCGGCGACATCGGCAGGATGCGCTCCAAATTCAACGGAAAATTCTGGTGGGACATGACCGAACGGGAGCACCAGCAATTCCCCGGCGATTACGAGGCGCAGGTCGGCCAAGGCCCGGTGACGCTGCACTCGGAAGAACATTTCGGCCAGAGCGACCGCGGCATCCTGATGATCCGTCGGATGCTGAGCGATCAACGCGCGGCCGTAGCCGAAGACCGCGATCCGATCGGCGTCTCCTTTGATTCGAACGCGCCGCCGGTTGAATTCGACGCGGGGAATTTCATTCGCGACGCCTGAGACAGCCGGCTCAGCAATGAGAAAACGCGACGCAAGCGGCCGCTCCGGTGGAAGCCGCCGCAAGGCCCCCGCTCCAGCGATAGGTGCCGGCGCCGCCCACGATGTCTGTGCGCCGAACTTTCCTCGACCGCACCATCTTCAACGTCCTGATCGAGCCGACCAACAAGGAGTTTGCGCTCAGCGACACCACGATGGGCCCGTTCGGCCACCCTCTTCCCTTTGTTTTCATTACTGTTTTCATTCCAGCCGGTCGCTGCCTGCGCGCATCGATGCCGGTGGCGCGCCCTGTATGTGATCTACGTCACGGATGATTTGGCAGAAAACCGGCCAAAAACCGGCTGAATGAAACCATTTTGCCGAAACCGCGAAACCATCCTGAAACAGACGGGGCGTACGTCTCTCGCCAACACAGGACGCCAAAGGCGTCCAGGAGGCATCACATGAACCACTCGATTCACTCGGCAGATCGCAGCACCCATTTGAAGATCGTGGTCGTCGCGCTGGTGGCTGGCATCGCGGTGGCGGCGTTCGGTATCTCCGCCCGCACCGGTGCGGATTACAGCCAGACAGCCCAGGTCGTGAAGGCCGGCAAGCCGGTGGTCATCACCAGCTCGGGCACCTCGACGGTCCGTTAAACGATATCGACATCGTTGGAATAAAAACGGCCGCCTCAAGGGCGGCCTTTTTGTTTGCGGCGGTGCTTAGGGAACGATTGGTATTTCACTGTTCCAGAGGGCCGCCAACTGAGCCAGCAGGTCCAAAGGACGGCCCCCGCGGCAACTCAGCCTACTTCCATGTTCTGTTCAATACCGGACAGACATTGCCATTTTTTCCCGCTTCTATCGGTGTGCCAGATGGGTATCCACTACCCTATCTGGCTGTTTGAAATGGAAATACTTTGGATGGCCTCGGTGCACGCTTCGCGCTGGGGCCATTTTTATTCTGAGCCGTTTCAGGGGGTGACAGCGTGGGTAAGGCGCGGCGCGTGTCGTCAAAAATTTTTTGCGGCTCCCTTGAAACCAAAACCGATTTTCCTAATTTTTTCGTCGCCATCATACGGTGGTGTCCGGGTGCCTGATGGGCCCGGGCTGGAGACGGGCACCGGTCGTGTCCGGTGCCGCTCGTAACCAACTTGCTCATTGGAGGATTTGGCTATGCGCAGTTACAACTTTGAACCTCTCTGGCGCTCGACCATCGGATTCGACCGCCTCTTCGATCTCGCGGAAGCGGCCGCCCAACACGTCGGCGAGGACCACTATCCACCCTACAACATCGAACGGCTTGGCGAAGATCACTATCAGATCTCGCTGGCTCTCGCCGGTTTTTCACCCGACGAGATCTCGGTGACCGCAGAGCAGAACGTGGTTACCGTTGAGGGCGACAAGGCCGAGAAGACTGATCGGGAATTCATGTATCAGGGCATCTCGACCCGGCGCTTCAAACGCCAGTTCAACCTTGCCGATTATGTGCAGGTGAAGAGCGCCGCCTTTGACAATGGCCTGCTTAAGATCGAACTGGTCCGGGAGATCCCCGAGGCCATGAAGCCTCGCCGCATCGCCGTCAACGGCGTAGCCGGCGGTAACGTCAAGCAGATCGATTCCAAGGCGGCCTAATAACGTCGCTCCCTTGTTCTCACCGCGCGCCGGCGACCGGCGCGCGGCATCGCAACCTCGTCTGAATAGGAGGGTATCATGCGGCCGACGACCGCAATCGAAGATAATGTCTTCAACATCAACGCCCTGATACATCCCGGCACGGTGTTCAATCACCCCCGAGACGTCGTAAGCCACCCCACGCTCACATTGGCCGAGAAGCGCGCCATTCTCGCCTCCTGGGCTTCAGATGCGTCTGCTATCGCTTCGTGCCCTGCCCTTCGAGCGCCCGATGGCCTGAAAGCGCCGGTGACTATTGACGAGATTCTCGACGCGCTCTGCGAACTCGACGGCAAGCCCTGGAACCCGCCGGGAGGCAAACCCTTCCGCTTGCGGTCCACCGAGCGTGCACTTGCGGCCTAGAGGTCGGAGGCTGTGGGCCGGGTGGGTCAGCCACGCGTCGATATGGGAGACCGTGTCAGCCTGCCTTGCCTGCAGCTCAAATTGTTCGCGCTCTTTGCTGCCCGCGGGAAGCTCCGCTGAGCCTATGGAAATATCTGGCATTCGGTGTAGACCTGTTCACATCCCCCAATGCAGCCATCGCGAACAGACGAATTATTACCGGACATGGTTATGCAGTTGATCCTAACAGCCCGATGTTGGGGCGCATGCTGCTGTCGCGTAATTTACTGCGGTAGCTGACGAGAAAACCAATACGCTCATCACGAGTAGTGTTCGTGCTCGCGGCATGACGTTCACCCTCTCGCTGTGATCGGCACGGGCCCATCCCGCGCAGAAACTGCGCCTAGTCTGTGAAGAGGATTACGCCTGGGAGAAAATCGCGAAGCGGGGACACTGACCGCGGCAGCACGGAAGTGAACCGGGCATGGGTAGCGAGCGCTCTGCGCTGAATATCAGACGGACCCCGGCCAGCGACCTTGGAGGCATCAGCTGACCGGGGCCGCCTCCACACGCCGCCAGCCGGCGTGTTGGCTCGGAACTAATCCGCAACGCGGCCGTATGCCGGGTGCTGCCGGTTCTTGACCTTGATCCAGTCGCAAGTCTTCGCGCGCCGCTGCCGATGTTTTGAGACGATCCCCTCCAGCCGCATCCGGCACGCCGCGGTGAACAGATCCGGTCCTATCTCGCCGCGCTCGAATGGCGCCACGAAGATCCCCTGTGCCCGGCCGCGCGGCAGCTTGTCGAGCTGGGCCTTGCGGTCGAGTAATGGCTGGTCCCGCAAGTCCTCGCGGCCGAAGGCAAATAGGTCGAAGGCGTAGAGCTGGGCCTCGTCGTTGTACTTGTTCGAGTGCAGGGCGTTGAAGTCCGAAATGCCCTGGACATCGAGCACGCAGATCTCGCCGTCGATGACGAACTGGCTGTGGCGGATCTTCAGCGCCGTCTCCGCGATCCATGGGAACCGCCATGTCCAATCGAGGCCGCTCCTGGAAAGCAGCTGGACGTCCTTGCCGTCGTCGTATTTTACCTCGTGGATCCAATCGGGGCTCCGGGACGGTCTTGGATATTACCTGCTAATCCACGGGAGGAACCATCGCCACCATAAAGCATTTTCTTAGTTCGCCGCGGCAGTCCCGCCCGCTCCTGGTCAGCTTAGCAAAAGCGATGCACACGGTTCTGCATCGGGGAAGATGTAGGCCATGAAAGAGCCAGATCCGCACGTCCTCGGTTCGGACGCGGCAGCGCAGATCAACGACCTCTTTGATGCAGTTGATGTGGCCAAAGCCATCAATAGCGAGGAGTTCCGTCAACTCCTCGACCGCGTCCCGATCCCGATCATCATCTCCAAATTCGTGCGCGGCGATCATCGCATTTGCTATGCGAACGGAGCCTTCGAACGGGTGATCGGTATGAAATTGCCGGAGTTTGCCGGCCGCGGTTGGACGATACTCACTTCATTCGTAGACGAGAAGGATCAAAACACGACCCTTGCGAAATCCGTGTTGAGTAATGGTGACGACTTTTTGGGCACATTTAAGCGAACGCAGCCAACACCATTGGTAGTTGAAGCGTTCTGCGGAGTGATCGAGAAGGAAGACGGCACAGAGAACTACCGCGTTGCGGCGCTAATTGACGTGACAAGCCGGCTTGACGAGCGCGAGGAGTTCGAGCGCAAGACGAAGGAGCAGGATATGCTCCTTCGCGAGTTGCAACACCGCGTCAAAAACAACCTGCAACTCATCGTTGCTCTCATCCGGCTCGAAGCGAGAGCCGAGAGACGGGGCGAGAAGGTCAATTTGGCGGCGCTTGCTGGTCGTATCGAGTCCCTGTCAATCATATATAACGCCCTCTCGTCGGATGGACAGCAGAGCGAGATTGACTTGGGCAATTACCTGAACCAGATCGCATCGGCTGTCATGAATGCGCATGCGGCCGAAGGCATCCGGCTCGACATCAAGGTCGACCATACACCAACGTCCATAAACGTTGCGTTGCCCGTTGGTTTGATCGCGAACGAACTAGTGACCAATGCATTCAAGTATGCTTTTGTGGGCCGACCCGGCGGAACGATTACCCTGCACTGCCTCCGGCAAGATTCCGAAAGATATCGTGTCGTTGTGGCTGACGATGGCGTTGGCTTGCCGGAAGGAGGTCAATGGCCGGTTCCTGGAAAGATAGGATCGTTGATTGTGCAGGCGCTGCACGAGAATACGAAAACGGATTTGGTCGTTGAAACCGAGCGGGACCGAGGCGTTCGCGTGACGCTAACCTTTGGCCACAAATTGGCAGTCCGGCACTAGCCTTCGGCAAGGACGAGCAACGGCAGCTGCAGGACATGCGGCGCTCTGGCGCCGTCGAGGGCGACGCCGGCGGCGGCTCCGTTGAGGATCAGGCCAACAAGATGGCGAACACCGTCGACCGCAACAAGCAGCTCCGCAAAACCTATAATCCGGTCAACGTCGCCAGCGTCCGGCGATTCGACAAAGCCCGTGCGGTGGGTGCCAAACGGCTTGCGGCGGCAGAACAAAAGGGCACAGAAAGTGTCATACTCACGTCCCTTATAACACTTTTGAAAACCGCGGATGGCGCTAAGTCATTGAAATGACTGGCGCGAGAGACGGGACTCGAACCCGCGGCCTCCGCCGTGACAGGGCGGCGCTCTAACCAACTGAGCTACTCCCGCGGATGCCGTAATCAGATCCTGACCCGCGCAGAACCGAGGGCATAAAGGCCCGCTCCCGCTTAGTCAAGGACGTTGCGAATACCTGCGTGAGACAGGGCATTCTGCGATTTCGATGCAAATTGCCGCCTGTTTTCGGGCAAAACGGCGTAGGCAGCCGTCTGCCGAATCGTCTAAGGCCTGTGACATCAGGGTTTCTTGAAACCTTCCCGCGCTGATCGAGCGAAATCCCGGGGTTTCAGGTCACCACGCAATGCATTTTTCCGGCGCGGACTGGCATTCAACCACGCTCAAGCCAATCAACCAACGAGGAGGGCCAGATATGGCGAAGAAAGCGGCGGCTCCAGCCACCATCACACTCAAGCATCTGGCGGCAGCGCTCGCCGAGGAACATGACCTGTCGAAGAAGGCCGCCGAGGCGATCCTGACCGACATGGTCGGCAAAATTACAAAACACCTGAAGAAGGGCGAGCGTATCAGGATCGTTGGGCTCGGCATCCTCCAGGTCCGCAAGCGCGCCGCCCGCACCGGCCGCAACCCGGCCACCGGCGAGCCGATCCAGATCAAGGCCAGCAAGAAGGTGGCGTTCCGCGCCGCCAAGGAACTCAAGGAAGCCGTCTAGGCCGGAATTCCTCCCCGATCTGACCAGAAGCGCCATTCCGGCGGGGACCCGGAATGGCGCTTTTCTGTTATAGAGCCTTCCTGTTGCTCATCTTTTTTGGACCGTCATGCCGGCTTCCCCTCTTGCCTTCACCCACGATGTCACCGAGCGCTTCCTGCGCTATGTCGTGATCGACACCCAGTCCGATCCAAATTCGCCGACCTGCCCTTCCACCGAGAAGCAGAAGAATCTGGGCCGCCTGCTGGCGTCCGAGTTGCAGGCGTTGGGGCTCAAGGATGCCCATCTCGACGAGCACGGCTATGTCTACGCGACCATCCCGGCCAATACCGACAAAAAGGTCCCGGTGATCTGTTTCTGCTCGCACATGGACACGTCGCCGGACTGCACCGGCGCCAACGTCAAGCCGCAGATCGTGAAGAATTATCGCGGCGGCGACATCGTGCTGCCGGCCGATTCCACGCAGGTGATCCGCGCCGCCGATCATCCGGCGCTCGCCGACCAGGTCGGCCATGACATCATCACCACTGACGGCACGACCTTGTTGGGCGCCGACAACAAGGCCGGCCTTGCCGAGATCATGGATGCGGCGCGGTTCCTGATCGAGAATCCGCAAATCAAGCACGGCACCATCAAGATCCTGTTCACGCCCGATGAAGAGATCGGCCGCGGTGTCGACAAGGTCGACCTGAAAAAGTTAGGCGCCGACTTCGCCTATACGATGGACGGCGAAACCGCAGGGAATATCGAGGACGAAACCTTTTCCGCCGACGGCGCCACCATCACCATCGAGGGCGTCTCGACCCATCCGGGTTTCGCCAAGGGCAAGATGGAGCACGCGATGAAGATCGCCGCCGCCATCATCGACCGCCTGCCCAAGGACACCTGCTCGCCGGAGACGACCGAGGGCAAGGAAGGCTTTTTGCATCCGATCGGCATTTCCGGGCAGCTGGAGAAAGCCACCATCGGCTTCATCGTTCGCGATTTCACCGACGAGGGCCTGAAGGAAAAGGAAGCCCTGCTCGAAGGCATCGTCAAGGACGTGATGAAGGATTATCCGCGCTCGACCTACCGGATGGAGATCAAGCAGCAATACCGCAACATGAAGCAGGTGATCGACCGCCATCCGGAGACCGTCGACTACGCCATCGAGGCGATCAGGCGCGCCGGGCTAAATCCGGTGCGAAGCTCGATCCGCGGCGGCACCGACGGCTCGCGGTTGTCGTTCATGGGCCTGCCCTGCCCCAACATCTTTGCGGGCGAACACGCCTTCCACTCGCGGCTCGAATGGGTGAGCCGCCAGGACATGGAAAAGGCGGCGGAGACGATTGTGCATCTGGCCATGATTTGGGAAGAACGGGCCAAGTAATCGTCGCTCCGCTCTCTCCGCGTCATTGCGGGGAGCCAACGGGTCGCGCGAATGCGCGCCCGATGACAGGCTCCGCGACAAAGCAATCCATCTATCCGTTATGCCGCGCTATGGATTGCTTCGCTTCGCTCGCAATAACCGCGTGGCGCGCAGCGCGCTCCAGCTACGACGCCCTTGCCGTCACGATCCACACCGACGCCGGCAGCAGCACGGCATCGCCCTTCACAAACGGCACCAGCGCTTCGCGGATGGAAGCCGCGGCGGCAACGCGCAGATGCTCCGGCTGTCCCTCCAGCGCCCGGCTCACCGGGCCGATCTCCAGCGCGCCCTGCACCGCGCGGTCGAGGCCGCGGCCGATAGCAGCGTCGAGCAAGAGCGGACACGCTTCCATCTCCACTCCCGCAAATCCAGCCTCGCCCAGGATACGGCGCACCCGCGCCTCGGCGGCGAACGCAAACGGCCCGGGATCTTCCGGCCCCAACTGCGGCAGTTTCGGCACGTGCTTATAAGCCGCCATCAGCGGCGCCATGAAAAACGGATTTTCGCGCGGCTCGCGCCAGCACGCGAACGCCAGCCGGCCCGATGGCTTCAGCGCCTTTCGCATGTTGGCAAACGACAGCGCTGGATCGGCAAAGAACATCACGCCAAACCGCGAGGCCAGCACATCGAAGCTCGCCGGCTCAAACGGATGGACGGTCGCGTCAGCCAGAACGAAATCGATCGGCAAGTCTTTGGGCGCAGCCTGCCGCGCCCGCTCGAGCATGGGGCCGGATACGTCGATGCCCAGCACTCGCCCCGATGGCGCAACTTCCAGCGCAAACGCAATCGCCGTGGCGCCGCTCCCACACCCGACATCGATCACGCGCTCGCCGGGCTTCAGCTTCGCCCGATCGACGACGAGGTCGGCGACCGGCCTGAGCAGCACGTCCTGCGCCGCCTGACGATCCGCCCAGCGCTGGCCGGCCGGCCCGTTCCAGTAAGCGACCTGGTCGGCGTTTTGATCGTGGGGTTGCGGGATGTTCATCTGCGACGCAGCTCCACCTAGCGTCGAGGGACCGAACCTCGACAGTTTCGTTTTCACGGGCTCCAATATAACGATCCTAGCGCACCCGCCTTGCGATTGAAAATACCGCAACACAGACGAGCACGGCATTGCGTGAGTGCCGCGCCGATCACAAAATGGAAGGCGCAGCCGGCAGCGGCTCGCGACTCATGCCGGACGACTGATGCGTAACGCGGAATTAATCTCGTCACCCTATAATCTCAGGCAGTTGTAGTTGGGTGCCGCGTAGAGGAGCCGTCGCGACGGACCATCCGGCGACGGCTCCTTTTTTGTTCACTCATTTGCGAGTAATGCGCGTGACAGAGACATCGGAAAAGCAGAGCCAAACCGAACAGCCCGAATCTACGGCACCGAGCAAAAAATCGAGCAGGAAATCCATCCTGGCGCTGGCGGTGCTCGCCATTGGAATAAACAGTACTGCGGCCGTCTACACACTGTCGCCTTCCGACTTTGCTCTGCCTGATATCAGCGGCTTTGCTCTGCCTGATATCAGCAGTTTGGCCGAACTGCTTCCGCACCAGAAAGCTTCCGATCCAATACCGGATCCGGCTGTCGCCGCCTTGAAGGATATTCAGACGGTCCAGCAGCAACACGTTGCGTCGTTGCAAGAGAATAACTTCTTGTTGCAACAAAACACAGCTCTTCTTCAGCAAGATTCAATTGCGCTTGCGTCTCTAAGACAGAGCGTCGTGGATGAGCATACCGCTGTGAAGAAGATATCCGCTCAGATAGCGGATGAGCATGAAGACGTGAAGAAGATCTCTGCTCAGATTTCCAAACTCATTGCGAAGGTCGACACGCTGCAGAATGCAATGACCCCGGAAGTAACTTCCTCCATTTCAGCAAGGAACGCTCAAAACCGGCTATCCCGACCAATGCGCAAAAAGATGGTTCGGCAGTCTAAACCAGTTGGGCCTGTTTCGCTTGGAGGAGCGCCGCTAAGTTACCCGGCTACCACGCCAACCCCACAAAGCTGAAGAACAAGAGAGCGAGGCGCGGGACTTCGGTCTCGCGCCTGGACAGTCCGCCTTCGCTCTCAGAGCTTCGGCGTGACAGCCTTCGCCCTGCGCGGAGCAAACGCCGCGCCACTGCCGCAGCCGACATCGATGACGCGCTCGCCAGGCATCAGCGTCCATTTGCGCGCTTCTTCATCGATTTCGAACGTCCGTTGCGGCTGTGCCAGACCGTTCACGCCGTATCACTGCCGCATCTTTGCCGTGATGCCACTACGTTCGTTCATCTACGCAGAGAAATAGCGTCATAAGTACACTTTCGTGCACTTCGTTCGGAACGATATCCCGCTTTTCGCGTGGTCTATTGCGCAAGACAATTGTCCGGCACAAGCAACTGGAGGGATCAAGATGAATGGGATGCGCAAATATGCATTTGGCGCCGCGGCGGCAGCCGCTCTTTTTGTAATTCCGATTTCGGCCTTTTCTCAATCCATTGAGATCGGACCGGGAGGCGTCCGAGTAGATCGAGGAGGTGGGCGTTGCGAGCAACTAAGGCTTGCCTGCGAAAACAAGGACGCGCTGGGAGAGCGGGGCGAAGGAAATTGCCGCAGATATCGGGAGGCCTGCGGGCGACCAGTTCGCAGGGATGTGTGCGCCGAATTGAGATCTGCTTGCCTCAACAAGGATGCGTTAGGTGAACGAGGCGAAGGAAACTGCCGTCGGTATCGCGAGACTTGTAGAGGTCAGCTGTAGAGGTCGCTAAACCTCAGTCGCGGGGTGGTCCGGCATTCGCTCGGCGTCACCCCGCGCGCTGGTCCGCCGACCATTCCAGTTTATGATCTCGCCGGCGTGTTGATCGTGGCTGGCGGCAGCGACCAATGCGCGTTCGTTTCCTTGCGATCGGAGGATGGGGTTCAACTCGAACAAGTCCGCCTTCGCTCTTCGAGCTTCGGCGCGATAGCCTTCGCGCTTACGAGAGGGCTGGCTTGCCGCGCCGTAGCACGTCAGCGCGAAGGCTGGTAGGCGGCGAGAGATTCGAACTCCCGACCCTCTCGGTGTAAACGAGATGCTCTAACCAGCTGAGCTAGCCGCCCTTGAACCGCCCCTATCTACCGCCCCGCACGGCATGAACGCAAGCGAGGCCGGCGACGACAAATGGCCCGAAACCGGCCAATTGCCGCGAAAATGCCTGCCATACGGCGAGATCTTGAAACCTTTTCGACCGCTTGCTGGACCAGCGCGGCTGGGGCCGCACCGGTGTGCTCTCGGACAACCCGGCGATGCCTGAAAGCCGCCCGCTGCCGCCACCGGCCTCCGGGCCTATTACCGGCCTCACCAATATCTTGGCGACGCGACGATCCTCATGGCGGTGTGGCCGATCGGCGGCACGGTCGAGGGCTTTCACGTCGTTCTGATCACGGTCAACCCGTCACTGCTGCGGCGCGTGTCACGCGCGATGGACTGAGTTTAGTCGGTCTCGCGCGCCGGCAATCCCCCGATATCGTTGATCCAGGGAGCCGCCGAGCGGCACCAGATTTGCCGTGCTGGCTTTAGCTGATCGCGCTGGCGGATGCTGCCCCAGCGGATGCCCCAATCATCGGCCCCACCCTCGCCGCTGGTAAACAACGGCGAGCCGCATTCGCTGCAGAAGTGCTGAAAGCGCGTCCGGCCGTTGTCACCTCTTTTCGGATAGACTTTTGCTGGCGCGCCCGTCATTCGAACCTGGTCGGCAGAACAGATCACCGTCACCCGATACGGCGAGCCCGTCAGGTTCTGGCAATCGGTGCAGTGACAGATCGATACTTTCGCAGGATCGATCTCGGCCCGATAGGTCACCCGCCCGCAATGGCATTGCCCGTCAATTTCCATCCCTCATCAACTCCATCCGCCGGGCCGAGGTTCAAACCGAGGTCCTCCGCTCCGCACAAACAAAAACGGCGCCCGAAGGCGCCGTTTTATCATATCGTGACGGATCGGCTTAGTGGGCGGTCAGGCCGCCGCCGGCTTCATCGCCTGCGTCGGGCTTCGCGACCACCTTGGCATCCTCTTCCCACACGATCGGCGTGGGCGTGCGGACCAGTGCCTTGGCGACCACCTCATCCAGCCTCGCGACCGGGATGATGTCCATGCCGCCCTTGATCGCATCGGAAATCTCCGTGAGATCCTTGGCGTTGTCCTCGGGGATCAGCACCGTCTTGATGCCGCCGCGGGCCGCAGCCAGCAGCTTCTCCTTCAGACCGCCGATCGGCAGCACGCGGCCGCGCAGCGTGATTTCGCCGGTCATCGCGACATCGTGGCGGACCGGAATGCCGGTCATGACCGAGATGATCGCGGTGGCCATCGCCACACCCGCCGACGGTCCGTCCTTCGGGGTTGCGCCCTCCGGCACGTGGACGTGAATGTCGCGCTTATCGAACAGCGGCGGCTCGACGCCGTAGTTGATCGCCCGCGAGCGGACGTAGGACGCCGCCGCCGAGATCGATTCCTTCATCACGTCGCGCAGATTGCCCGTAACCGTCATCTTGCCCTTGCCGGGCATCAAGACGCCTTCGATGGTCAGCAGCTCGCCGCCGACATCGGTCCAGGCCAGGCCGGTGACGATACCGACCTGCGGCTCGCTGTCGATCTCGCCGAAGCGGTACTTCGGCACGCCGAGGAAGTCTTCGAGAGTCTTCTCGGTGACCTTGACCGACTTCTTCTTGGAGATCATCAGCTCCTTCACCGCCTTGCGGGCGAGTGTGGAGAGCTCACGCTCCAGGTTACGCACGCCCGCTTCGCGGGTGTAGCGGCGGATCATCAACAGCAATGCCTCGTCGTCGATCGACCATTCCTTGGAATCGAGGCCATGCTTGGAGATGGCGTTCGGGATCAGGTGCTTGCGCGCGATCTCGACCTTCTCGTTCTCGGTGTAGCCGGCGATCCGGATGATCTCCATGCGGTCCATCAGGGGCCCGGGAATATTCAGCGTATTCGCGGTCGTGATGAACATGACGTTCGACAGATCGTAGTCGACCTCCAGATAGTGGTCGTTGAAGGTCGAGTTCTGCTCGGGGTCCAAAACCTCAAGCAGCGCCGACGACGGATCGCCGCGGAAATCGGCGCCCATCTTGTCGATCTCGTCCAGCAGGAACAGCGGATTCGAGGTCTTCGCCTTGCGCATCGACTGGATGATCTTGCCGGGCATCGAGCCGATATAGGTGCGGCGGTGACCGCGGATTTCGGCTTCATCGCGCACGCCGCCGAGCGAGACGCGCACAAATTCGCGGCCCGTCGCCTTCGCGATCGACTTACCGAGCGAGGTCTTGCCGACGCCGGGAGGCCCGACGAGACACAGGATCGGTCCGGTCAGCTTGTTGGCGCGCGACTGCACCGCGAGATACTCGACGATGCGGTCCTTGACCTTCTCCAGTCCGTAGTGATCGGAGTCCAGCACGGCCTGCGCCTGCTCGAGGTCCTTCTTGACCTTGGACTTCTTGTTCCACGGAATCGACAGCAGCCAGTCGAGATAGTTGCGCACGACGGTTGCTTCCGCGGACATCGGCGACATCTGGCGCAGCTTCTTCAGTTCGTGCTGCGCCTTCTCCCGCGCTTCCTTGGAAAGCTTGGTCTTGGCAATCTTCTCTTCCAGATCGGCGAGCTCGTCGCGACCTTCGTCGTCGCCGAGTTCCTTCTGGATCGCCTTCATCTGCTCGTTCAGGTAATACTCGCGCTGGGTCTTCTCCATCTGGCGCTTGACGCGCGAGCGGATGCGCTTCTCGACCTGCAGCACCGAGATTTCGCTCTCCATCAGGCCCAGCACCTTCTCCAGGCGCTGCGTGACGGACAACGTCTCCAGGATGCCCTGGCGATCGGCGATCTTGACGGCCAGATGCTGCGCGACCTGGTCGCTGAGCTTGGCGAAGTCAGTGATCGCCTGAACCACGCCGACGACTTCGGCGGAGATCTTCTTGTTCAGCTTCACATAGCTTTCGAAATCGGACACGACCGACCGCGCCAGAGCCTCGGCTTCAACCGAGTTGGCGTCGGTGTCGGCGAGCGCGATCGCGGTCGCTTCGTAATATTCAGTGCGGTCGGAATATTTCTGCACGCGCGCGCGCTCGAGACCCTCGACCAGCACCTTCACGGTACCGTCGGGCAGTTTCAGGAGCTGCAGCACGCTGGCAAGCGTACCGACCTCGTAGATCGATTCCGGGCTCGGATCATCGTCGGACGCGTTCTTCTGCGTCGCGAGCAGGATCAGCGCGTCGTTCTTCATCACCTCTTCGAGGGCGCGGATCGATTTCTCGCGGCCGACGAACAGCGGCACGATCATGTGCGGAAAAACGACGATGTCGCGAAGCGGCAGCACCGGATACGAATGGCTTTCGCCGAGAACGATGGTTGGCCGGGTTTTTGGGGTCGTCATGGCCTATTCCTTCTGTTTTGCCCCCTTGCACGCAGTCCGCGTAGCTTGCGCAACCGCCACAAGGTGCCGGGATTTCCGGCTCGCCGGCCGCCCTTGCTGCCGTCTCTTACCGGATGATTTTGCGACGAATCTCGAACGTGATTTCCGCCACCACGAGCATTAGGTGGCTATCGGGTATGGGGGTGTCAAGTCACGGAAAATCACCGCAAATTGCGGCTCAAACGCGCGAAAAACGCTTACGCCACTGTGGCCGCCGGAATCTCCGGCAGCCGTCCTTATTGGGGTAGTACAACCGAGGTATGGCGAGCGCGATCAGGCGCTGGCGCTGCTCTCGACGGCCCGGTCCGAACGGTCCGCATAGATGTAGAGCGGACGGGCAGTTCCCTCGACCACTTCGCGCGAGATCACGACCTCTTCGACGCCTTCCAGACCCGGCAGATCGAACATGGTCTCGAGCAGGATGGCCTCGAGAATGGAACGCAGTCCGCGTGCACCGGTCTTGCGTTCGATCGCCTTGCGGGCGACCGCGCCAAGCGCCTCGTCGGCGAAGGTGAGCTCGATGTTCTCCATCTCGAACAGCCGCTGGTATTGTTTCACCAGCGCGTTCTTCGGTTCGACCAGGATCTTCTTCAGCGAATTCTCGTCGAGATCCTCCAGCGTCGCGACCACCGGCAAGCGGCCGACGAATTCCGGGATCAGGCCGTACTTCAGGAGATCTTCCGGCTCGACGTGGCGGAAGATTTCGCCGGTGCGGCGGTCTTCGGGCGCCAGCACCTGGGCGGCGAAACCGATCGAGGTCGAACGTCCCCGCGCGGAGATGATCTTCTCAAGGCCTGAGAAGGCGCCGCCGCAGATGAACAGGATGTTGGTGGTGTCGACCTGCAGGAACTCTTGCTGCGGATGCTTGCGGCCGCCCTGCGGAGGCACGGAGGCGACTGTGCCTTCCATGATCTTCAACAGCGCCTGCTGCACGCCCTCGCCCGACACGTCGCGGGTGATCGACGGGTTGTCCGACTTGCGGCTGATCTTGTCAATTTCGTCGATATAGACGATGCCGCGCTGCGCGCGCTCGACATTGTAGTCGGCCGACTGCAACAGCTTCAGGATGATGTTCTCGACGTCCTCGCCGACATAGCCGGCTTCGGTCAGCGTCGTCGCATCCGCCATCGTGAACGGCACATCGAGAATGCGCGCCAGCGTCTGCGCCAGCAGCGTCTTGCCCGAACCGGTCGGACCGATCAGCAGGATGTTCGACTTCGCCAGTTCGACGTCGTTGTGCTTGGTCTGGTGATTGAGGCGCTTGTAGTGGTTGTGAACGGCAACCGAGAGCACCTTCTTGGCATGGCTCTGGCCGATCACGTAATCGTCCAGCACCTTGCAGATTTCCTTCGGCGTCGGAATCCCGTCGCGCGACTTCACGAGCGAGGACTTGTTCTCCTCGCGGATGATGTCCATGCAGAGCTCGACGCACTCGTCGCAGATGAATACGGTGGGACCCGCGATGAGTTTGCGGACTTCGTGCTGGCTCTTTCCACAGAACGAGCAATACAGCGTGTTCTTGGAGTCGCTCGTGCCAACCTTACTCATTCCTGTCTCCGTCCGCCGTTCGATCCGTTACCCGATCGACCCATTCCGGCACGTCACCGGACCTGAAGGTAGATAGAGCAAATTCCGTACCAGAAAAGACCCTAACTCAATTACGCACCGTGCTGCGAATCACGGCTCTAGAATCCCCCGCGATCTTAACCCAGTCCACACAGCCAACCATGCTGACACCCGACTATCAAGAATTCGCTAATCGGGGCCGGAATGGCTACCCGTGACAATACCGTGATTTGTGGCATTCGCACGGGGAGAAGTTGACAAAATCGACTGAGCGTTGCGCTTGTGCCACGCCGCAAAACCGGCACGAAAGCGGAACTTTCGGCCTGTGCAGCGCACAGGCGCGCAGCTTTCGGCCATATTTGCCGATTCAACCAACCGTTAAGGTCAATGCGGGGTGTCGATACCCGTTACCTTACGGGACTTTCACAGGCGTCGCCTCTTCGGGACGCCTGTCGATCACCTTGTCGACGATACCGAAGTCGCGGGCCATCTCAGCGGTCAGGAATTTGTCGCGCTCCAGCGCATCCTCGATCGCCTTGTAGGTCTGGCCGGTGTGCTTCACGTAGATTTCGTTGAGGCGCTTCTTGAGATTCAGGATCTCCTGCGCGTGCAGCATGATGTCGGTGGCCTGGCCCTGGAAACCGCCGGACGGCTGATGCACCATGATGCGCGAATTCGGCAGCGAGAAGCGCATGTCCTTTTCGCCGGCGGCGAGCAGCAGCGAGCCCATCGAGGCCGCTTGCCCGGTGCACAGCGTCGAGACCGGCGGACGGATGAACTGCATGGTGTCGTAGATCGCAAGACCCGATGTCACCACGCCGCCGGGCGAGTTGATGTACATCGAGATTTCCTTCTTCGGATTTTCCGCCTCGAGGAACAGAAGCTGCGCGACTGTTAGCGTCGACATGCCGTCTTCGACCGGGCCGGTCACGAAGATGATGCGCTCTTTCAGGAGCCGCGAGAAAATGTCGTAGGCGCGTTCGCCGCGGTTGGTCTGCTCGACCACCATCGGAACGAGGTTCATGTAGGTTTCAACGGGATCGCGCATTAGTCACCCCAAGGGTTAGAAGAGGGTTCGTAGAGGGTTAGATCGGTGGGGGCGTACATCCATCGGCAAGGCAAGCCAATCGGCATGATTGTCGCGCGCGGATAAACGTCCCGTGATGCAGGACTTCAACTCAGAACTCGCGTTAGCGAGCCGTTCACAGATATGAGCCAATTTCCCGGCGACAAGGCCAGGCAATTGCGAGCCGAATGGAACGAGTTCAAGCTGATTCGCAGGCGACCTCATAGCGACGGATGCCCCCGCCGCTGCGCTTTCGCCGTTCATCATTAATGTCAGCCTGATCGAATCGATCAGGCTGCGCTCTTCTCGTCTTCTTCCTTGAACAGGTCCTCGCGCGAGACCTTCTTCTCGGTCACGTTGGCGAGTTCGAGGATGAAATCGACCACCTTGTCTTCATAAATCGGCGCACGAAGCTGGGCCAGCGCATTGGCATTGTTGCGATAGTAGTCCCAGACTTCCTTCTCGCGGCCAGGCATCGAACGCGCCCGCTCGATCACGGCGCGGCTGACTTCGTCGTCGGTCACGGTGATCTTGTTCTTCTCGCCGATCTCCGAGAGCACGAGGCCGAGCCGGACGCGGCGGTCGGCGATCTTCTTGTACTCTTCCTTGGCCGCATCTTCGGTGGTGTCCTCGTCGGCAAAGGTCTTACCGGAGGATTCCATCTCGGCCTTGATCGAGTTCCACATCAGGTTGAACTCTTCCTCGATCAGCGACGGCGGCGCCTCGAATTTGTGGCTGTCGTCGAGACGATCGAGCAGCGCGCGCTTGACGCGCTGGCGCGTCGCGCCGGCGAACTCGGCGACCAGACGTTCGCGCGCGGCTTCCTTCAGCTTGTCGAGCGATTCCAGGCCAAGCGACTTTGCGAACTCGTCGTCGATCTTGGTCTCACCCGGGGCCTCGATCAGGGTTGCCGTAGTCTCGAACTCGGCCGGCTGGCCGGCGAGTTTCTCGCTGGCGTAGTTCTTCGGGAATGACACCTTCAGGGTACGGGTCTCGCCCGCGCCGATGCCGACGAGTTGCTCCTCAAAGCCCGGAATGAACTGGCCGGCGCCGATCACGACCGGGATGCCCTCGCCGGTGCCGCCGTCGAACAGTTCGCCGTTGATGGAGCCCTTGAAGCTGATAGTGACGCGATCACCGTTCTCGGCCGTGGCGCCGTCGGCCTTCGCGGCATAGGGACGGTTGTTGTCGGCGATGCGCTTGATCGCTTCATCGACCTCGGCGTCGGTGACTTCGACCACCGGCTTCTCCACCGAGAAGGTTTTGAAATCGGCGAGCTGGATCGTCGGCACCACCTCGATCGCCACCGTGTAGGTCAGATCGGTCTTGCCGGCGAGCAGCTCCTCGACCTCTTTGGTCTCGGTCGGCATGGTGATCTTCGGCTCGGTCGCGAGACGGAAGCCGCGGTCGGTGAAGATCTGCGTGTTGGTGTCGCGGATGGTCTGGTCGATAGTCTCGGCCATTACCGAGCGGCCATACACCTTCTTCAGGTGGCTCACCGGCACCTTGCCGGGACGGAAGCCATTGATGCGCACCTTGTCCTTGAGGTCGACCAGCTTGGCATCCGCCTTGGCATCGAGATCCGATGCGGGAACGCTGACCTTGAACTCGTGCTTCAATCCCTCGGCGAGGGTTTCGGTGACCTGCATGGCGTCAATCTTCTTCCGCTTGCGCCGGGCCAGAGCGGCCCGGCAGTGTTCAAATGTTCGAGGCGTGGCTTGGCAAGCCTGACGCCGGTGGTTCGGCGGGCCTTGGCTCCCCCAGCGGGGAGCGGACCCTCCAGTATTCGTCATGCAAACGCTTGGATAGAGCGCTTGGTGCGGGCGGAGGGACTCGAACCCCCACAACTTTCGTCACTGGAACCTAAATCCAGCGCGTCTACCAGTTCCGCCACGCCCGCGTGAAAAGCATCCATACCCGGCCGCGATGCCGCGGGCGGCGGGCTTATAACATGAGCCTACACCTCCGCAGCAAAAAAATGGCCCTTTTTGACACCGCCGGGGCAAGGCGTCACAGCTGGACAGATAGACAAGAAAATGGTCCGGATCGGGCGCATGGCAAGCCCTAAATCAACGCTCGATCGACGCAAGCTGATGGCTGGTTTGGGCGGACTAGCTCTCGGCCAAGCGTGGCCGGCTGTGGGCCACGCCCAAAGCCGCGCGAGGGTCGCGATTCCAGCCCATGTGAGCAGTCTGCGCCTGCGCCCGGACGGCCCTACGACTGAGGTATGGTCACTCGGAGAAGCGCCGTTGCAGTTCAAGCGCGGCCAATCCGCGGACGTTGAGGTCCGAAACGACCTTCCTGGAGGGGTCTACCTCAACTGGCGCGGTATCGATGCCGCGCCAGCGCTGGAGCCAATCCTGCCCAAGGACTCGATCGTGCCGAGCGGTCGATCGGCCACATTCAAACTGGATGCCCGCCATGCCGGAACCTTCGCCTGCGAGCTGATCTCTTTCGGCGGTGCGCCAACCCCGCCGAGCCGGGCCCTGCCTGTGATTATCGCCGAACCCGAGGCGGTTGCCGTAGATGGCGACCAAGTTCTGCTGATCGAAGAGTGGCGCCTCCGCGCTGACGGCAGCGCCATTCCTCCGGGCGCCGAATCAGAAAAAATCACGTCAATCTATACAGTTAACGGAAAGTCCTCGTTCGACATTTCAGTCAATAAGCACCAGCGGCTGAGACTCCGCTTCATCAACGGCTCGCAGCGGACGGTGATTGCGATCAAACTCGACGCCGTCGAGCTGCGGGTGATGGCCATCGACGGGCAGCCGGCCGAGCCATTCCCGGCCCGAAATGGCGCGGTGGTGCTGCCACCGGGCGGTCGGCTCGATGCTTTTGTCGATGCGACCGCGCCATCGTCGATCCTCCTGCACGACGGCAAGGAAGCCCGCGTCATCGGCAAGCTAGCGCTCGCCGCGGAGCCACCGGTCCGAAACGAGCCCTTGCCTCCCGCCCCTCCGTTGCCGTCCAATGGACTACCGGCCAAAATTGATCTGAAAAACGCGCTTCGTTTCGAGATCCCGGTGGGCGAACCCGATCTCCTCGGCTTTTTTACCGGAAAGCCCCCTGCTTTCCAGGCCAAGCTGGGTCGGCCCGTGGTGCTGGCCCTGACCAACCGCGCCTCGGTGGCCCATGTGTTCCACCTGCACGGCCATCACTTCCGCCTGCTCGACCGGCTTGATGACGGCTGGAAGCCGTTCTGGCTGGATACGCTAGCCATTGAACCCGGCCAGACCCAACGCATCGCCTTCCTTGCCGAACATCCGGGGGGCTACCTGATTGAATCGGTCGCGACCGACTGGTCTGCGACCCGGATGTTGCGGTGGTACAGTGTCGCGTGAGGAAACGACCATGAGCAAACCCGTTCCCGCCATCCGCAGCGTCAAGGCGCGCGCTCTCGTCGTGCCGCTCGCGCGCCCCGTGAAGAACGCCTTTGGCGTGATCGATGTCGGACCGCTGGTCCTGATCGACGTCGAGACCGATCAGGGCGTCACCGGCCGCTCCTACATTTTTGCCTACGCAAAACTGACGCTGAAGCCGCTGGTGCATCTGATCGAGGAGATCGGCCGCGAGCTCGTTGGCAAACCGGTCGCGCCCTACGACCTGATGAAGGCGATGGACGCCAAATTCCGCCTGCTCGGCTGGCAGGGCCTCGTCGGCATGGCGGTATCAGGCCTCGATATGGCCTATTGGGACGCACTCGGCCAGTTGGCGGGCAAAACGGTGGTTGAACTGCTCGGCGGTTCGCCAAAACCGATCAAAGCCTATGACAGCTATGGCGTGGTCGATCCGGTCGCCGACGAACGCGCGCTGCGCCATTCGCTCGAACAGGGTTTTCGCGGCATCAAGATCAAGGGCGGCGACGGCGATGCCGCCAATGACGAACGCGTCGTCAAGGGCGTGCGCACGCTGATCGGCCCCGACGTCGCGCTGATGATCGACTTCAACCAGTCGCTCGATCCCGCGGAAGCCGCGCGCCGCATCGCCCGCCTCGAGCCCTACGATTTGCACTGGATCGAAGAGCCGGTGCCGCAGGAAAATCTGTCCGGCCATGCCAAGGTGCGCGAGATGTCGCCGACGCCGATTCAGGCCGGCGAGAACTGGTGGTTCCCGCGCGGTTTTGCCGAAGCGATCGAGCTAGGGGCCAGCGACTTCATCATGCCCGATCTGATGAAGTGCGGCGGCGTCACGGGCTGGCTGCAGGTCGCAGCCCAAGCCGAAGCTGCCAACATCCCGATGTCGAGCCACCTCTTCGCCGAAGCCAGTGCCCACATGCTGGCGGTGACGCCGACCGCGCACTGGCTCGAATTTCTGGATTTTGCCAGCGTGATCCTCGCCCACCCGGCCAGGATCGTCGATGGCACGGTCACCGCGCGAGGCCCGGGGCTCGGGCTGGAATGGGATGAGACGGCGGTGGCGAAATATCTGATCACGTAGGATGGGTGGAGCGAAGCGATACCCATCATCTGTCCGCGCGCCGGAATTGATGGGTTTCGCTACGCTCTACCCATCCGACAAAACCAAATTAATACTCAATCCCGAACTCGTCATAGAGCCGGCGGAACACGGCGGGCAGCACTTCCGGCAGGTCTTCCGCAATCAGCCCCGGCCCCGCTTCGCCCGCGGCTTCGCCATGCAACCAGACGCCGATGCTGGCGGCCTCATAGGCCGGCACGCCTTGCGCCAGCATTCCTGCGATCATGCCGGCCAGCACATCGCCCGCACCTGCCGTCGCGAGCCAGGGCGGCGCGTTGGAAGCGATGCTGGCGCGGCCGTCGGGCGAGGCCACCACCGTGTCCGGCCCCTTCAGCAGCACCACGGCGCCGCAGCGTTCGGCGGCATCGCGCACGCGTTCGAGCTTGGAGCGGCCGGGATGCTTGTTGCTGATATCGCTGAACAGGCGCGGAAACTCGCCTTCATGCGGGGTCAGCACGACCTGTGGATCCGCGCTGGCCCTGATCTGCTCAAACAGCCGCTCGGGCGCTTCGGCAAAGCTCGTCAGCGCGTCTGCGTCGAGCACCAAGCCGCGTTTCGCCGACAGCGCGGTATGGACCAGATCGCGCGTGCGCTCGCTAACGCCGGCGCCCGGGCCGATCACCACGGCATTGAGCCGCCTGTCGTCGAGCAGTTCGGCAAATTGGATGACGTTGTCGACCGCGCGGACCATCACCGCCGTCAGCGCCGCGGCATTGACGGCCAGCGCATCACGGGGCGACGCCACGGTGACGAGCCCCGCCCCTGCCCGCAGCGCCCCACGTGCCGCGAGCCTCGCCGCGCCGGTCGACGCCAGTTCGCCCGACAGCACGACCGCATGGCCGCGGGCATATTTGTGACCGTCGATATCGGGCACGGGGAAGGATTTTTGCCAGCTCTGCGGAACGTTCTCGAATGTCTGCGGCCGGATCTCCTCGAGCACATGCGCCTCGATGCCGATCTCGGCGACGCGCACGCGACCGCAATGCTTGCGACCGGGCATCAGCAGATGCGCCGGCTTGCGCCGGAAGAAGGTCACGGTCTCCACGGCGTTGATCGCAGCCCCCATCACCGCGCCACTCGTGCCGTTGATGCCGCTCGGCAGGTCGACGGCGAGCACGGGCGCGCCGTTGGCGTTGATCGCCTCGATCATCTCGAGCGGATCGCCCTTGACGGGACGGTTGAGCCCGGCGCCGAACAGCGCGTCGATGATCAGCGCCGGCTTGCCGATCGCCTGCGGGTTGAACGGCAGCACCGGATACTTCCAGCCGCGTGCAGCGAGCGCCGCGTCGCCCTGCAGGCTGTCGCGCTCGCAGAGCAGGATGACGGAGACATCACGGCCACGCGCGGCGAGTTCGGCCGCCGCGACAAAACCGTCGCCGCCATTATTGCCGCGGCCGGCGACCACCACGATCGGCCCCTCCTCGACCAGATCCATGGCGGCTTCGGCCACGGCCTGGCCGGCGCTCATCATCAGCGCGAAGCCGGGCGTGCCGGCCGCAATCGTCAGCCGGTCGGCACGTTCCATCTCAGTCGTAATCAGAACTTCCATGCCGAATCCTCGATCCGTCAGCCTTTTCTGGAGGCATAACCCGCAACGCCCCACGGCCCGCTTCGCCCCACCTGCATACGAATTGATCGGTTTGCCTATTTTGTAAGCTTCGCTATCATGCAGCGTCCGGCTCAACCTCTTCCATTTGCCTGTTAATAGTCTGATAACATTCCGAAATCAGCCGCATTAACAACTTGGCATAGACCCTGCTTTTGAGGAAGCCGGTTAGGATACCAAGCTCAGGATCTTCGCAGCATGCGATAAATCATGGGCATTCCGGCGTTGCCGGATGCAAGGATCAAACCAGACAGGCCGCCTCGCGCGACAACGAAACTATCTGCAATTTGGAAATGCCGGGAGGCGCTCTGTGAAGAAGATTGAAGCCATCATCAAGCCATTCAAGCTCGACGAGGTGAAAGAGGCGCTTCAGGAAGTCGGACTGCAGGGTATCACCGTCACCGAGGCCAAGGGTTTCGGCCGGCAGAAGGGACATGCCGAACTCTATCGCGGTGCGGAATACATCGTCGATTTCCTGCCCAAGGTGAAAATCGAGATCGTGATTTCGGACGAGCTGGTCGAGAAGGCGATCGATGCGATCCGGCGCGCTGCCCAAACCGGGCGCATCGGCGACGGCAAAATCTTCGTCTCGAATATCGAGGAAGCGATCCGGATCAGAACCGGAGAATCCGGGCTGGACGCTATCTGAGCCGGGTGCTATCCCGAATTTTGCGACTAAAAACCAAGAAAAGGGCTGCTTCGGCGGCCTGATTTCGTTCGCGATACCACCACCGATCGTCGGCGAAGTCTCGTTGTCGCTCAATTCCTGGAAACCGTCCCGCAGCCAAAAGGGGTATTCATGAAGACCGCCAAAGACGTCCTGAAATCGATCAAGGACAACGACGTCAAATACGTCGACCTGCGCTTCACCGATCCGCGCGGCAAGTGGCAGCACGTCACCTTCGACGTCAGCATGATCGAAGAGGATACCTTCGCCGAAGGTCAGATGTTCGACGGCTCCTCGATCGCCGGCTGGAAGGCGATCAACGAATCCGACATGTGCCTGATGCCCGACCCCGTCACTGCGACGATCGACCCGTTCTTCGCCGAGACCACGATGGTCATCATCTGCGACGTGCTCGAGCCGACCACCGGCGAGCCCTACAACCGCGACCCGCGCGGCATGGCCAAGAAGGCCGAGGCGATGGTGAAGTCGATGGGCGTCGGCGACACCGTGTTCTTCGGCCCCGAAGCCGAGTTCTTCGTGTTCGACGACGTTCGCTTCCAGACCACCCCCTACAACACCGGCTTCAAGCTGGATTCGTCGGAACTGCCGACCAATTCGGACACCGAATATGAGGGCGGCAATCTCGGTCACCGGATCCGCACCAAGGGCGGCTATTTCCCGGTGCCGCCGCAGGACTCGGTGCAGGACATGCGCTCGGAAATGCTCGGCGCGATGGCCAAGATGGGCGTCAAGGTCGAGAAGCATCACCATGAGGTCGCTTCCGCCCAGCACGAGCTCGGCATGAAGTTCGACACCATGACGCTGATGGCCGACCAGATGCAGATCTACAAATACTGCATCCACCAGGTAGCCCACATCTACGGCAAGACCGCCACCTTCATGCCGAAGCCGGTCTACGGCGACAACGGCTCGGGCATGCACTGCCACCAGTCGATCTGGAAGGGCGGCAAGCCGGTATTCGCCGGCAACAAATACGCCGACCTCTCGGAAACCTGCCTCCACTACATCGGCGGCATCATCAAGCACGCCAAGGCGATCAACGCCTTCACCAACCCGTCGACCAACTCCTACAAGCGCCTGGTCCCGGGCTACGAAGCCCCCGTGCTGCTCGCCTACTCCGCGCGCAACCGCTCGGCCTCCTGCCGCATTCCCTACACGGCGAACCCGAAGGCTAAACGCGTCGAAGTCCGCTTCCCCGACCCGATGGCCAACCCCTATCTCGGCTTCGCCGCGATGCTGATGGCCGGCCTCGACGGCATCAAGAACAAGATCGATCCGGGCCCGGCGATGGACAAGGACCTCTACGATCTGCCGAAGGAGGAGCTGAAGCAGATCCCCACCGTGTGCGGTAGCTTGCGCGAGGCGCTGGAAAACCTCGACAAGGACCGCGCGTTTCTGAAGAACGGCGGCGTGTTCGACGACGACTTCATCGACAGCTTCATCGAGCTGAAGATGACCGAGGTCGAACGCTTCGAGATGACCCCGCACCCGGTCGAGTTCGACATGTATTATTCGCTGTAAGGCTCGGCGGATCCCCGCCGGTCTCACTGCCCGAGAAATGCGAAAGGCGCTCCGTATGGGGCGCCTTTTGTTTTGAGGGCGGCGTGACTGCAACGACCAACCACGTACGCGCCATACCTCAGCGAGCGGAGGCGAAAACGACTACCAGGGCGGCGGCCGGATAGCCGCCCGCGCTCCTGGGGGCGGCTGCGACGGCTACCCAGCCGCTGGCGCCGAGATCGCCGCTCAAGTAACATTCCATCGGACCCGCTCGACGGGACTGATCGGTCGCACTGGATGGTGCGGCCGGTTTTTCACGGGGTCCACGACAGCGCTGCCTCTGAGGGTCAGTTGATGGCCACTGTAATGACCAGCGTCTCCTCTCCGCCAAAGCCGACCCCTCCCCGGGGCTATTTGGCCGTTATCCGCACCATCGACAAGTTCACGGAGTGGACCGGTCATCTCTTCGTGCTCTTCATCATTCCGCTGGTGTTAGCCAACGTTTTCGAGGTTTTCGCCCGGTACTTCCTCAGAAGCCCCACCGTCTGGGCGCTCGACGTAACGACCATGTCGTATGCGGCGCTCTTCATGCTGGGATCAGCGCTGGCGCTTCTGAAGGGTGCTCACGTCCGCACCGACATGCTCTGGGACGGGTTCTCGGATCGGACCAAAGGCATGATCGACAGCCTCGCCTTCATCCTGTTCTTCCTGCCGACGATGGCTGTGCTGTTCTATATCTCGATCGATGACTTCCTTTACTCGATCTCGATCGACGAGCGCTCGAGTTCCGGGGCCTGGACGCCGATATTGTGGCCGCTTCGCGGAGTTATCCCGCTCACCGCCTTCATGCTGTCCCTGCAGGGCATCTCAGAGCTCATGAAGAGCCTGTGGGCATGGCGCACCGGCGAATTCCTGACCAGGCACGAGAAGATCGAGGTCTGAACATGAGCTATTCGGAGCTCCTCGGCCTCATCATGCTGGTCTGCATGGTGGCCGTCATCTTCATCGGATTCCCGATCTCCTTCACGCTGCTGTTTCTCGCCATCATCTTCGGCGGCCTGGGTTTAGGCTGGGAGCAGACCTTCAATCTGAGTTACCTGCAGATCTGGGGCACGATGAAGGACGAGATCTTTCCGGCCGTGCCGTTGTTTATCTTCATGGGGTACATGACCGAACAGGCCGGGCTGATGGAGCGCCTGTTCGGCGCGATGCGCAGCCTGCTTGCACCGGTACGTGGCTCGCTTTATTTGGCGGTGATCCTGACGGCGACCATCTTCGCCATGGCGACGGGCATCGTCGGCGCCGCCGTCACGGTGCTCGGCATCATGGCCGCGCCGATGATGATCAAGAGCGGCTACGACGCCCGGCTGTCCGCGGGCGCCATCGCTGCCGGCGGCACGCTCGGAATTCTCATTCCGCCCAGCGTCATGTTGGTGGTGATGGGCCCGGTCATGGGCGTTCCCGTCAACCTGCTTTACTCGGCGGCGTTCGGCCCGGGCTTCCTGCTCGCCGGCTGCTACATCGCCTACACGCTGACCCGAAGCTTCCTCAACCCGAAGCTCGGCCCGGCCATGACGATGGAGGAGCGCGAGACCGCCTACAAGGAGATGACCACTGAAAGGGTGGGAATGCCGGTATTGATCCTGGCGCTTCTCTGCCTCGTGGCGATTGTCTATCTGCTCATCTATCTGCTGCTCGGCGTTACCCGCGCCCCGTCTCTTGCGGTGACGATCGGCGGGATCAGCGTGTCGGTTGCGGCGCTGCTGCCGTCGCTGCTGGCGGCGTGGGCCTACGTCCGCAACGCCTATTTCCGGGCTGTCGTGCTGGGTATCGCACCGCTGAGCGCGCTGATCGGCTTTACGCTTGGCACCATTGTCGGCGGCCTGGCGACGCCGACCGAGGCCGCCTCCTGTGGAGCCTTCGGCGCCGCCATCCTGGCGCTCGTGTATCGCCGGCTCAGCCTGCAGTCGCTCACGAATGCGGGCATCGGCACGATGGTGACCTCCGCTATGGTGCTGTTCCTGGCAGTGGCCTCAACCGTGTTCGGCGCCGTCTTCACCAAGCTCGGCTCGGCCAATCTGATCACCAACTACCTGCTCGCCGTTCCCTTGGGCGACTGGTGGAAGCTCGCTCTCATCATGGCGATCTTCTTCGTGCTCGGATGGCCGTTCGAATGGCCCGTGATCATCCTGGTGTTTCTGCCAATCGCCCTGCCGGTGGTGGAAAAGCTCCAATTGGGCCTCGGCAAGCTCGACCTGCTGATCTGGTTCGGCACGCTCACCGCCGTCAACATGCAGACTGCGTATCTCAGTCCGCCCGTCGCCATGTCGGCCTATTATCTGCGCAACGTCGTGCCGAACTGGAGTCTCTCCACGATCTACAAGGGCATGGCCGACTACATGGTGATCCAGGTCTTCGTCCTCATCCTGCTGCTGGTGTGGCCGCAAATTGCGCTGTGGCTGCCGCATGCGGTGAGATAGCAAGAGGGGCGGCGCTGCCGCCGCCCCTCGATTTGGTACTCCCCTGCTGCTACTTGCCCTCCTTTGGCGGCCAGTAGTAGTCCGCCTGAAAAGCGTAGGGCGGGAACATGAAGCGCTTGGCCGGCACCACCTTGGCGGCATAGGCCCTCTGAGAGTCGTAGACCTTCTTGAAGAACGGATTCTTCGCCGACTCGGCGGCAGCGAATTCATCCCAGGTCTTGAGGAAGGCCTGGTTGATCTCGGCCGGCGTGGTCAGTAGCTTCACGTTGTGCTTCTCCGCGAATTCGGCAATCGCGTCCGCGTTCTGCCGCTGATAACTCGCCCACCAGCGGAGAAACGTTTCCGAAAGCGCCGACTTGATGGCCTCCCTGTTCTGGTCCGGCAGGCTGTCCCAAACGTCCTTGTTGAAGGCCATCTCGGCCACGGATGCGCTCTCATGCATGCCGGGCGTGTAGTGGAACTTCCACACGGTGTGCAGCCCTAGCCGCTGATCCTCGATGCCGCCGACCCACTCGGCACAGTCGATGGTACCACGCTCAGCCGCCGGCAGGATCTCACCGCCCGGCATGTTGACGACGGCCATACCCATCTTGGAATAGAGTTCGGCAACGATGCCCGTCTGTCGGCACTTCATGCCTCTGAATTCGCTGAGGTCCTTGATCGGGCGCTTGAACCAGCCAAGCGCCTGCGGGCTCGGCGGGATGCTGGGAAACGCGACCAGGTTGAGCTTGAGCTCCTTCTGGTAGAACTCGTTCCACAGATCGAGGCCCCCGCCCTCGTAGACCCAGCCGACGAAGTCGACAGGATCCATGCCGGCAATGCCGGCAGGCGTATTGGCGAACAGGGTCGCAGCCTTGTTCTTGCCGAACCACCAGTAGGAGATGCCCCAGGCGCCATCGATCACCTTCTTGTGCGTTGCGTCGAGAATCTCGAACGGCGGGACGATCGCACCGCCCGGCAGCGCCTCGATCTTGAGCTGGCCTGCCGTCAACTTGTCCACCCGTTCAGCGAAGAACTTCAAGGCATCCTGCGTCGTGGACGACGGGGGCACTGCCGATTGGACCTTTAGTGTTCGAGCCTGCTGCGCGTGCGCCGTGACGGCGAGCGCCAATGTGGCAGAGACAGCAACGACCAGAGCCGTCCCCGTAAGCGAGCTGATTTTCATTGCCTACCTCCCTCTAGCGTTTAAGTGTCTTCCTCCCTCTAACAAATGTGCAGGCGAGCCCATCGGCGTTCTGCCGGCGAACAATCCTATCGCAGATGGGGCGGCTTGGCTGCACATAATGCGCCCCAACAGCTCGTTGGCCGGCCGCTCAGGGACGCGCAATGAGCAACGGCTGTACGTTTTCGCCACCTGACATCAGGGGATTTGACGGCTCGAAGCGCTCGCGCAGTTCTCGCTTTCTGACGAGCGCGCGCGCAACAACAAAAGCGTCCTTCAGGGTGTCAGCCCTCCGGAGTGCGACATTGAAGAAGGCATTTCCGAAATAGGTCCACTTGGCTTTGTCCTGGCAGCCGAATGACGGATGGTCGGCATCGGCCGCCGTGATGACGAGTGTATCGGGGCTCGCGAGACGAGGAATAAAGACCCCGGAATAGCAGGCCGAGATGACCACCACCTTGTACCGCATGCCGGTACGCGCCAGCATGTAGGCGAGATTGGACGGCGTGAGCGTTTGCTCAAGCCGGCCCGCTTTGACTGCGAGGCCTTCGCGCGAGCCATGCGAGGTCAGGATCAACAGCAGAATGTCATTCTTGACGTCCATCCCATTGGCCGCCGCCTGCAGGGACGTGGCCAGGCCTTCAATCGTTGCACCTCCGCCTTTCTTCGAATTGTATTGCACGCGGATCGGGTCGCCTCCGAAGCGAGCTGCTACGACCTGTGCTGCGCCGGTCGCCTCGCTTCTAAACACGCCCTGATCGCCGAAAAGGCCGAAAGACACCACGCTCACCTTGCGCGCAGCCTCAGCGGCGTGCACCGGCGAAACCGACGGCGCAACGGTCACGACAAAAGCGACGAGCAGCGCGCTGAGCTGATTCATCCAGCGTGGGTACACGGCTTCACCTCCCAATCAGCCTCCTCCTCCAAGACGCCGCAGTGAGGCGCCTGGATGCCGGCCATCATCCTCACTCATGAGCGTTCCAGTCTGCCGATCCGGATCGGAAACGTCGCTACCCCCGGTCCTGTAGGGCCATTATAGCCCGGAACGGGGACCTGGAACGGGAACATCGCAATGTCGCCGCGCGTTGAAGGGGTCCATCAGAACGGAGGGACGCCCATGAACAAAGCAACCCTGACTAGAACAACGTTGAATAGCCTCGCAACCACGTGCGTCGCCCTGGCGCTCACTCTCGCCACGGCTCCGGCCACGGCTCAGGACACCGGGCGGACGAGGGTCGGCACGCTCACCTGCAACATATCGCCCGGTGTCGGCCTCGTTGTCGGCGGGCAGCGGCAGCTGGGCTGCGTCTATGCCTCAGCGAGAGGCAGGGGGCGCGAGGCTTACGAGGGCACCGTCAGCACGCTTGGCCTCGACATCGGTGCCACGACCGGCGGTCAGATGGCCTGGGCGGTCTTCGCGCCTGCCACGCTGCCCCGGGGAGCATTGGCGGGAACCCATACGGGTGCGACCGCCGGCGGCACCGTCGGCGCCGGAGCGAGTGCCAACGTCCTGGTCGGAGGCCCGGACCGCAGGATCATCATGCAGCCGGCGTCCGTACAGGGGCAGACGGGCGTGAATGTTGCCGCAGGCGTATCCACACTGGAGCTGCGGCCGGCCGCTGCGCCCGCCCGTCGCATGGCCAAGTGATGACATCATCGCTGGTGGAGTAGTGGGCGGCTCGCCGCCGGGATCATTGCCGCAAGATGCGAAAGGCGCCTCCATTCGGGGCGCCTTTTGCTTTTTGCAGTAGGATGGATGGAGCGACTTGTCCGCCGTAGCTCAACGAGCGAAGGCGGAAGCGATACCCATCATCCCGGACCTTGCGGGGCGGTGATGGGTTTCGCTTCGCTCTACCCATCCTGCATTCTGTTGTCGGATGAGCGGTATCAAGCGTAGCCCGAATGAGCAAAGCGATATCCGGGATTCTCACCGCACCCGCATATCGCTGCGCTCATGCGCGCTACTTGCTGTCGCCGCAGTCGATCGGCGCCCCGTGAGCCTGCGCGCCTGAGTTCAGCCGAGCACCGAAGCACTCCTATAGTTCAAGGCAACGGCATTTGGCTGCGAGGACCCAATCCCCGTCCGACACGTTATCGCGAGGCGAGGTCGACCGAAGGCCAGCCATGGAAACCATCGAGGCATATCTCGACAGGAAACACGAGGAACTCAGGCTGCTGAACGGTTTCCTCGGCACGCCTTTGGCGCTGCGGCATCCAACCTCGGTGACCGAGGTCGTTGAGCAAAAATTCCACATCGCTGCCGCGCTGAAGGCCGAGCATGCGCTGCACGACTGGGCGCTCACGGAGACCGCCTGGACACATCGGGGCCAACTGCGCGCCGGGCCGTTCGAATTCAGCTACGACTATCAACGCGCCGACCTCGAAGTGCGCGGCCCGTCTTTCTACCAGTTTGACAGTTCGGCAGCAGCGAACCAGACCATCTACACGTCTTCTGGAATGGCGGCGATATCGGCTCTGCTGCTGGCGCTCGTACGCTTGACACCCGAGGCGGATATCCTGGTCCTGCCTGGCTCCTACGGTGAAACCCTGGAACTGATCGAAAGCCATTTCCGGCAACTGCGCATAGTCCCGCTGAAGGGCACACCGGGCGAACTCGCCTTCTATGCGGGCCAGCCGCGAATTCTGTTGTTCGATTCCTGTATGTCCGCCGCCGCATTCGAAGCGACCCTCCGTTGTGCAAGGCCGCACCTTGATCTCGTGATTTTTGATACGACCTGCTTCTCGACGGGCTCGGGGCGGGTCCGTCGGGTCCTGAGCTGGGCGCGCCGTTCGGAAATACCTGTCGCGCTCGTGCGCAGCCACACCAAGTTGGATTCCCTCGGCGTGGAGTACGGCCGGCTCGGCTCCGCGGTTTTCGTCGCCTGCGAAAAGCACATTGCCACGGCGAAGCAGCAACGGCTGGCGGACCTCGTCAAGGAAATGCGCAATGCCGTGCGATTGTTCGGCGGCGCGGCGCTGCCCGCGCATTTCCCGCCCTACGTTGGAACGAAGGCCTACCGGATCCTGACCGACAAGCGCGTCGCGGCCATCTTGCGCAACAGCAGGCGGACCGCCCGTTATTTTGCGTCGGCGCTTGCCGGCTCATCGGCGGAGTTGCATTTCGCCCACGGGCTCTATGTCACGCTGGCGCCCAGGCGAATGCTCGACGACAAGCAGACGAAGCAGATGGCGGCGGATTTGTGCGACGATCTGAGAAAGGCCGGATTGCCGCTGCGGCATGCGGGGAGCTTCGGCTTCGATTTCGGCGCGGCCGAATGGTTCCTCGATACCGCACGCAATCGCCACGTGGTCAGGATAGCGGTGCCCGATCTTCCGACGCCGCTGTGGGACGAAGTCGCTCAAGCCGTGGTGCAATGGTGGTCGGCGCACGAGGAGGAACGATTTCGTCCCGCCGGCTTGCCCTTGAATGCGCCCGTATAGGCAAATCGCGGAGCGAGTTTCGATGCCGGTTTCTGCGGAGCGCGAGCCTGATGGATGAACTCCTGCGCTGGGTAGCGACTGTCGGCACGATCGGCGCGGGGCTGGTTCTGGCTGCCCGGGCGCAGCCACGCACGACCGGCTGGGCTTTCGTCGTGCTGAGTGGGGCATCGGTAATCTGGATCGTCGTCGGCTATCTGACCGGAGAATATGCGCTGATGGTGCAAAACGTGGTGGTGACACTTATCAACCTGTTCGGCGTCTACCGATGGCTGATCTGGAAAGGAAAGGTATGAAAGACTTCGCGACGCCGACCTTCGGCAGCCTACGACCGTCCGGGTCGCTTCCGATTTAGGAACCCGTCCGCTGACAAACCATTGTCCCGCGCAAAACCACCTCATCGGGCATCTCAGACCAACCGGAGACCGACAGATGTTGAATTCGCTGACGAGGTTGGCGATCGAGGCAAACGGCGTCATCGCGCTGCGGATGATGAAGCTCATGCTCGGCGGAAGACGCGCGGCGCGGCGCGAAGCCCGACTGATGGTGAGCGAAAAGATCGATACAGCGCTCAAGGCATCCAGGAGCCTGATCGGCGGCGCTTCGGCCGAGGAGATAATCGGTCAATACCGCAGACGCGTGGCCGCCAACGCGAAACGGCTGAGCAAGGTCCGCACGGCAAAAAAGATACGCCGTCGCCGCAAGTGGAAACCATAGCCAACTTTCGCGTTGAGTTCGTAGGTGGAGCGAAGGGTAACAAGCATAGGTACGTAGGGCGGCTTGGCGCTCTTACAGACACGCGGGAGCGCGCCGCTTCATCCTTCTACTTCGAAATGTGCATATTCTGAGCGGGCAAATAATGGAAGGCACAATCACTCCGCAGATAATACACATGGTTCTTGCAAGAGTGAGAAAACAACCTCACCATCAACGCCATTTGATGCCCGGATAGGTCAGATCAAAAAGGCCGATCCACAACATGAGCGCGGCCGCTCCCAAAGAGACGGCCCGCATCACGGTCGTCAATCTCCATTCTTGTCCTGGCACTTTCAAAACAGGGTAAGCACACCCAGAAGACAATCCCAACGGAAGAAAGATAAATGCCAACTCGAGAAGAGACGGATATCTGACGGAAATTGTCGACAGAAGAAGCTCCCTCTCGAAAAGAATTGCGGCTGGCAATACCAAAAGCGACACTGTCAGCAGGAGTGCCGCTCCCCTTCTGTAGATCAATCCTCGCAAGAAGTACGAAGCGAGGAGTAGGCAACTGAACAACAGGCACAAACCCAGTTTGACCAACCTCACATCGCCTATTGGATGGCCGGCCGAAACTGGAAACTTGATCGTCGAAATCAGTGCTGCCCGCAGATCTCCTGACAAGGTCAGCCAAAGCAGGATGCTTACGATCGAAATCGTCGCTTGCAAGCAAAACTGGACGACGCGGTTCAATCCACGACCCTCATGGTATCGTATCTGGTCACTGACTCAGCAAGAGTAGCCGGGTGAGCGCAGCGACACCCGGGATTTTTTATCGATCCCCGCATATCGCCCTGCTCATGCGGGCTACCTGCAACAGGCGAGGCCCGATCCTATGGCATCTCACCACTCCCTCGTCACCGCCGTGAGGCTCATCGTCAGCAACGCGCCGGCCTTCGGAAGCTCCTGGACGCCAATGACCGTGCGCGCCGGCCTGCGATCGCCCATGATCTCGACATAGGCCGCGTTCATCGTCTCGAAGTCGGACATGCGCAGCAGGAAGATGTTGATATGCGTGACATGGCGGAGGTCGGAGCCCACCGCCTCGAGCATCACGGTGAACGATTTCAGGATCTGCCGTGTCTGGGTGGCGACATCGCCGGCCAATTGCCCGGTCGCCGGATCGACGCCGGCCGTCCCTCCAATCGATATGTGTTCACCAACCTTGGCGATGTGACTGTAGGGACCGATCGGTGTCGGCGTGTTCGGCGGTGTGAGCGTCTCAACGCGAGATTTCATTGGCCTGCCCCCTTCATGGCTTCTTCAGTCTGTAGGATGGGTGGAGCGAAAGCGATACCCATCGCTCAAATTTTAATATCGCGATGGGCTTCGCTGTACCCATCCTGGATCCTGCATCAAGATGCTGGAATTGGCGGTTCAGCAAACAGCTTGGAATCTGTCCGCCGTTTCCCAGGCATCGCTTCAAGCGGATGTAATGGTGAGGGGTGTGAGGCCACCCACGTTCGATCTGGTCGAACGTCCAGCCAGACACGGAACTTCATGAGTCAAATGGTGCTATCGTCTCCGGGTCTGTACAAGTGCGACCGCGAGCGATGCCACCAGAACAAAAGCAACGACAATGGCGAACGCTTCAATGTGTCCCATAGCGCCGATCCCTGTCAGGTCAGCCACCCTCCCAATGCTAACTCATCAGGAGGATTGACCCGTGCGACAATTCGCATCGGAGGCCGCAATGACGCACCCCCGAAACATCACCTTCAGAGAAATGCACGCCGGCGGCCTCCGCGGTGTGCTGGCGAACGTCTTGAGGCTTGGGCGCCGGGATGCTCGATCACCAAAAGAGGCAGAAGATGCGAGGGCAATCGTCGGATCTAGCGCACGATCTTGATGTTCGGGCCCTTTGGCTTGGGCTGCGGCTGCTCCTGCGTTGCCGCCACACATTCATATTGCGGCCACTTCGGTAATCGCTCATCGAGATTCACTTCGCGCCATTTCGGATGGCCGTTAACATCCAGCCAACCCTTGTTCTCGCGGATAATCTGAGCGACTTTGGCCACGTTCTGGCACTGCTCGCCGGCGTAGCTAAACGTTATCAGAACGGCTTTGACCGCTACCGTTCTCACCTCGGAGTCCTGCCATTTGTACGTGCCCGCCGGGATGACTGTCGTGAGGTAGCTGTCGAGGGCTTTGTCGTCCACCCCGATGAGCTGGAATTTATCGTCGACCGTCGTGTTCTCCGAAAAGAGCGTTGCCGGCGCGCCAGCCACATAGAACATCGCGTCAATTTCACCCTTGCGCAGTGCCTCCAGCGCTTCCTTGCCTCCGAGAAACACCTCTTTCGAAGGAGTGATCCCCGTCTGGAAGAAAATCGTCTTTGCGGTCAGGTACGTGCCACTTCGTTGGGGACCTATCGCGACACGTTTGCCGTGCAAGTCGTGCAGCGTTTTCAAGGAAAGATCGCCGAGGACATGGACCTCCTCCTTGTAAAGCGGATAAACGGCAGCAAGCTTGGCGGCGATAGCTTTCAGTTCATTGTCGTCAGAAATGTCGCGGATATAGTCGAGCACGTCCGATTGCACGATTCCGAGTTGGACACCGCGCTTCCTGCGAACGTCGAATACGTTCTGAATTGAGCCGGCCGATTCAAAAACCTGCAAGGAGATGCGGCTCGGTTCGGCGATCTTCCTGATGTCCTCGCCAATCTTGATGTACGTGCCAGTTGCACCACCGGTGACAATTCCCATCTGCGGCCCAGTCGAGAGGGACATAGCAAGCACAACGGCCAAAACGGGAAGCTTCATCACTCACTACCTTGGGTTATAACTATGTCACAAATCGCGTGTTATGGTGGCGCGTCACACGCACGTTCAGGTTTTCGATGTGGAACTTTGCTCGCTTGGCCGGCGAGCCTGGCCCAATGAACCCCGGGCGGCATGGGGATATTCCCGCCTTTTGTTATGCATTTTTTTCATTCATCAGCTCGATCACGTATTTCAGGACGTGACGGTGACGTCGGCAGGATACAGGAACTTATAAACTGACGGCTGCGTGACGGGAGTACGGCGATTTCAGGAGAGATCGTTGTGGTGGATCTGGTGAGATAATTGCGGCGAGTCTAGGGCGCAAACACAGGAAACGTCTACCTCCGGCTGTCAATGTTCCTAACTGCCGTCGGTCTCAGCATCGTCGCGCAGCGCAAATCGGGAGTGCGTCGCAGCCATGTGGCGTCATCCCGGGACAGTTATCCCCGCATATCCGCTTGCGCTCAAATTTACTGCGCGCTGCGACCTGATTTGCTTCGCGCGCAACCGCAATCTCAACGTGCACCCTGCGACAAATCAACACAAGGGGCAAATCAATTCTGATTTTCAGAAATCGTGTCAATCCCGGAAATCAAAAATATTCCGCTTAACATGCAGGGCAAATCACTCGCATAACTCCGTTCGTCTCACCCGATTGAGGGGCGCTTCGCGATCGTCACGAACGTGCGGTGAGATGCGATGGACGCTGAATGCGCGGTAGACGTACGCGCAAGGCAGCGTACGGCGAAGTCGTGTGGTTCTGGCGCCGCGGTGCTGGCGTTAAGTTCTTAAGAAGCGAAGCTTCTCAGGGACGACGGAGGCAAAAGAGCCGTTCTCCGGGAAGAGCACGAAGTAAGCCGTAAAGCCATTGCGCAGGGAAGGCCGGAGTGTTTCCGCTGTACCTGTATGTTCGTGTGCGTTTCCTTTATGCGCGACGGCACACAGACCTCGGGTGCAGCCAGCACCCGGTCTTCCCTGCGCCCTCCGTTCTCCAAGGAGGGCAAACGAAGATGCAAACCTCGGGCGATCAGCGCCGCGAGAAGGCGAAACTATTCGCACCGTCATTGCGGGCGAAGAAACAATCCATTGTCACCTCATATGCGGAAAGATGGATTGCTTCGCGGAGCCTGTCATCGGGCGCGTTCGCGCGACCCGTTGACTTTACCAATCTGGGGATGATGGAAAATTTAGCCGACTTCCCGGAGCCGATCCCCTCTTTTCCGCCCCGTAAAATTACGGATCGGATCGGCGGCGGCGTCCGCCGGTCAATTCGCGCGGTGCGCCTTGAGCGCCGCCCCGAACGCCTCGAACAAGGTGCGGTTGATCGGGTTGCGCTGCGGGTCGTATTCGGCGTGCCACTGGACGCCGAGCGCGAAGCTCGGGGCGTCCGCGATCCGGATCGCTTCGATGGTGCCGTCCTCGGCAATGCCTTCGATGACGACGCGCTCGCCGGGTTCGAGGATGCCCTGTCCGTGCAGCGAATTGACCCGGATGGTCTCGCAGCCGAGCAGGCTTGCAAAGGTGCCACCGGGCGTGAGGTGGACGTCGTGGCGGTCGGCGAACACGACTGTCGGGTCGGGATGGATTTCGCCGTTCTCCAACCGCGGCATGCGGTGGTTCATGCGCCCCGGAATCTCGCGGATTTCCGGATGCAGCGAGCCGCCGAACGCGACGTTCATCTCCTGCAGGCCGCGGCAGATGCCGAAGATCGGCACGCCGCGGGCGACGCAGGCCTCCGTCAGCGCCAGCGCGACGTCGTCGCGGTGGATGTCGTAGGGCTCGTGCTTCTCATGCGGCTCGGTCTTGAAGCGGGTGGGATGAACATTGGCGCGGGCGCCGGTCAGGATCACCCCGTCGACGACATCGAGCAGCGCGCCGATATCGGTGATCTCCGGCGACCCCGCAAACATCAGCGGCAATGCGCCTGCGACGTCGGTGACCGCGCGCAAATTGCGCTCTCCGACCATCTGGGTCTGGAAACGATTTTCGACGCGATAGGCGTTCCCGATCACACCGACGACGGGCCGTCTCATCGCAAGTCTTCCGCTGTCATCGTCCTGTGCAAGGATCTTCTGGGTTGGGTCATGATTGGAGAAGATAATGCCTGCGGCTCGGCTGCGGATCAATATCCGCAGGGCGGCAGCGGGGCTGCCTTGCTATTTTCGCGTGAAGGCCTCCCCGGCCTCGATCCCGTCCACACCGGGCAGACCGGCCGCCCGGAGCGCCGAGGCAGCCGAATTGCCGCCATCATCCAGCCAGGGCAATTTGGCCTGGATTCCGCGCGTGACCGGCTCGCCCAGCGCGCCGCCGAAATCGAGCGGCCAGTATCCGTTCGGCACCACTTCGGCCGATATCCCCTGGAGACGATAGCCTTTGCCGAGCACCGCTTCGGCATCGTCGGCCGCCACCGTCCGCGCGGTGCCGGGTGTGGCCGGGTCGGCAAAGCTGACGAGCACCGGAATCAACTCGCTCTTCACCGGTACAATTCCGGTCAGCCGGCTCATCTCGCTGAACGGCACGCGCTTGCCGGTGGCCGCCCCATAGGCGCGCAGGGCGACATAGTTGATGTCATCGAGCACGAGCTTGTTGTCGACATGCGCGAGCAGCGCGACGAGGTTCTTGCCCTGCCCGAGATCGACGAAAACGGCGTCGCCGAGAGTGCGGGTCTGGCCGCGGCGGGTGTAGCTGCGATCGGGATGAACGGCAACGACGCCGGATGCCGATTTGCGCCCCTCCGGCGTCTCGACCTCGACCGTCAGGCGATATTTGTGGGCGGGACGGTTGATCCTGATCTGGTCGCCGATCACCAGCGCCGCCAGCAGCGCAAGCGGACCGAACCATTTGAAACTCATCTCGTCCTCGCCGGCGTCATATCAGTTCATACACCGCTTGGCATACCGGGTGCGGCAGCGTCAAACCGGCGCGTGCGCTGGCGCTTGATCCCGGCGGCGTTTTGTCGAAAGACTGGCCGGTCAATTGTCTTTCGAGAAGGAATCAACGTGACAGGTCCGGCTGACAATCGCCTTCAGGCCCGCAGCGATATGGCGTGGGCGATCTCGGTCGGGGGCATCGGCGTCGTGCTGTTCGCGGCGCTGCTTGCGTTCACCTGGCACTTCGCCGCGACCCTGTTCCTGATCTTTTCCGGCATGCTGCTCGGCGTCGCCCTCAACGCCATGAGCAATTTGCTCGGGCGCGTGGTGCGCCTGCCGCATGCGCTGCGGCTGACGATGGTCTGTCTGGTGGTCGCAGGCATGCTGGCGGGCATCGTCTTCCTCGGCGGCACCACGATCGCCCAGCAGACGACGGCGCTCAGCAGCACGCTCAAATCGCAGCTCGTCAACGTCAAGGGTTTTCTGGAAAGCAACGGTATCGACACCAGTTTCTTCGACTTCGGCACGCTGTCCTCGACCTCGGACGATGGCACGCCGGCGCCCGCCGCGACGCCGACGCCGCATGCGCTTCCGAGCGCCGGCACGATTGCAGCCAGCGGCGGCGCGATCTTCAGCCAGAGCCTGAAACTGGTTCTGGGCACGGCAAGCGCCGTCGGAAACTTCTTCATCGTCCTGTTTTTGGGTATCGCATTCGCGACCCAGCCAAGCGTCTACCGCGATGGACTATTGTTCATGGCGCCCGCAAAGCATCGCACGCGCGCGGTCGCGATCGTCGACCGGATCGGGGAGACGCTGGAGCGCTGGCTGATCGCGCAGATCATCACCATGGTCGCGGTGTTTCTGGTGACCTGGATTGGGCTATCGATCATCGGCATCCAGAGCTCGTTCATCCTCGGAATTCAGGCAGGCCTGCTCGCCTTCATTCCAACGGTCGGCGCCATCCTCGGCGGCCTGATCGTGGTGCTGGCGAGCCTCGCATCGGGATGGGTCGCCGCCCTCTCCGCCTTCATCCTGTTCCTCGGCGTGCACGCGCTCGAAAGCTACGTGCTGACGCCGATCATCCAGCGCCAGGCGCTGGATATTCCACCCGCCACGCTGTTTGCGTTCCAGATCCTGCTCGGCGTCGTCTTCGGCATCTGGGGGCTGGCGCTGGCGCTGCCCCTGATGGCGATCGCCAAGGTGATGATCGACCATTTCAAGGCAGAACCGGTGCCTGTCGCGATCGCGGCCGGCTGATGGCTTCAGTCCGCCGTGGTCAGCACCGTCTCGGTATGCTCGACTTCAGGCGGCGAAGCGAAATACGGCCCGACCAGCGCGCGCCAGGCGGTGAAATCCTCCGAGCCGCGGAAGTCGACGGTGTGGTTCTCCAGCGTCTCCCACTTCGCTACCAGCCGGTAGCGCTGCGGCTTCTCGATCGACTTGTGCAGCTCAAAGCCCTTGCCGCCTTTGGCACGCAGGAACAACGGACGCGCCTTGGCAACGGCCGCTTCGAAATCCTTCTCGGTGCCCGGCTTGACGTCGATTTGTGCGATTTCGGTGATCATCGGTTACGCCTTCTCATGAGAATGGCCGTGTCTAACCCAGCCACCCAAAAAGCAAAAGGCGGATGCATGCGCGTTGCTGCGATGCACGATGCCGCAAGCGTGAGGAAATCGCGCGCGTGACATGCTCCCGCCGCAACCCTCGTTTGATGTACGCTACCGCCAAACAAAGAGCGGCAAGCTCACGGTCACGGGGAGAGAAACGATGAATCTCGGTCGGGCCCTATTCGCATTCACCTTGGCAGCGTCGGCAATCGTGCTCAGCTTGATGGCGGCACCGTCCCGCGCGCAACAGCCGGCGGCGGTCGCGATCGACAATGACGATATCGGCGGCGTGGTGCGCGGACCGAACGGGCCTGAGGCCGGCGTCTGGGTCATCGCCGAAACCAATGAGTTGCCGACGAAGTTCGCCAGGATCGTCGTGACCGACGATCAGGGACGCTACGTGATCCCCGACCTGCCGCCAAACGTGAACTACGCAATCTGGGTCCGTGGCTATGGGCTCGTGGATTCGCCGAAGCTGCGCGCCAAGCCGGGCCAGCAACTCAATCTCACGGCGGTCCCGGCGCCGAACGAAGCGGCTGCGGCGCACTACTACTCGGCGATCTACTGGTACACGATGATGAAGATCCCGCCGGCCAAGGATTTCGGTGGGACGACCGAGATCCCGAAGGAGATCACGCAGGACATCTGGCGCCAGCGGATGAACAATGTCGACTGCATCGGCTGCCACCAACTTGGCCAGGAATCCACGCGCACGATTCCGGGCGCGTTCGGCGAATTCAAGTCCGGCGAAGAAGCCTGGATGCGCCGCGTCGCCTCGGGGCAAACCGGCGAATGGATGGTGAACCGGCTCGCCGGCCAAATGGGCGGCGTGCCGTTCAAATATTTCGGGGACTGGACCGACCGGGTCGCCAAGGGCGACCTGCCGAAATCGAAGCCGCCGCGGCCGGCCGGCATCGAGCGCAACGTCGTCATTTCCTCGTGGGAATGGGCGACCGAAAAACACTTCGTCCACGATCTGATTTCCTCGGACCGGCGCTATCCGACCGTCAACGCCTACGGCCCGCTGTTCGGAGCGAACGAATATTCGTCCGACGACATGCCGATCCTCGATCCCAAGACGCACAAGGTGACGTTCTCGAAGATGCCGGTTGCCGATCCCAATGCGCCGGAATCGTTCGGCCCGCCGCTCCATGCCACGGCTCTGCTCAATCCGGTCAGTCCCTCGGCCTATTGGGGTGACGAGAAGATCTGGAGCCAGCGGACCAACAATCACAACAGCATGTTCGACAAGCAGGGCCGCCTGTGGCTGGCAGCGGCCGTTCGCGGCATCGAAAATCCGGCGTACTGCAAGAAAGGGTCGGACCACCCGTCGGCCAAGGCCTTTCCGCTCGAACGTTCGGGACGGCAGGTGACGGTGTTCGATCCCAAGACCCAGAAGTACAGCTTCGTCGATACCTGCTTCGGCACCCATCACCCGCAATTCGGCTACGATGCCGACGATACGCTATGGGTTTCGGGCACCGGTCCTGTCGCCGGCTGGGTCAACACCAGACTATGGGACGAGACCGGCGATGCCGTCAAAGCGCAGGGCTGGGCGCCATTCGTGCTCGACACCAACGGCAACGGCAAGGTCGACGAATACACCGAACCGGGCAAGCCGGCGGAGGCCGGCAAGGACATGCGGGTCGCTGGTTCGGGCCCCTACGCGGTGATGCCGCATCCGACCGACGGCTCGGTCTGGTACACCGTCAACGTGTTCGTCGGCCAGCCCGGCTTCATGCGCTTCGACCCCAAAACCAAGCTCTCGGAATTTTATGCCATTCCGAAGGAAGGCATCGGCGTTCGCGGCGGCGATATCGACAAGAACGGCGTGCTCTGGGGCTCGGGCTCGAACGGCAGCCTGATCCGCTTCGATCGCAGCAAATGCAAGGCGCCGCTGAACGGACCAGAGGCGACCGGCAACCACTGCCCGGAAGGATTCTCATATTTCAAGTATCCGGGACCCGGCTTCGAGGGCTTCGAGAACTCCAGCGCCGAAGCGAGCTATTACACCTGGGTCGATCACCACAACACGGTCGGCCTCGGCGAAAACATCCCGATCTCCACCGCCAACCTGAATGACGGCTTCGTCGCCTTCAAGGACGGGCAGATGGTGATGCTGCGCATCCCCTATCCGCTCGGCTTTTTCGCCAAGGGCCTCGATGGACGCATCGATGATCCAAACGCTGGCTGGAAAGGCCGCGGTCTCTGGAGTTCGAGCGGCGATCGCACACCCTGGCTGATGGAGGGAGGCAAAGGCTCAAAGCCCCGGGCCGTGCATATTCAGGTGCGTCCCGATCCGCTGGCGAAGTGAGGGAACTAGCGGCTAGCCGAACAGCAGCGCCGCGCCAGCCACCATCAGCGCGCAGCCGATGAACAGAATGGCAGCCCAGCGCATTCTGCGCTGATCATAACGCCCCTGCGCACGACGCTCGGTGATGAGCGCCATCTCGAATTCTTCCGAGGTTGAGAACATGCAACCGAAACCGCCGCGGGCGGAGGCTGCCGCCGCTTCGAGCGACATCAGGGCAGCCTGTGGGTTATGTCTGCGGGGTGAATCCATAGCGCAGATGATATGGACGGAATGGTAAACGGGAGGTTACCGCGCCCATCTTCATCCGGAGATCAATTCAAAAGTATTGAATGAGTCTCCGGACATATCGTGTTGTTCGCGCGCGATGTTTGCGAAAGCTGATAGCGCCCTACTCCAGCTTGATGTTGGCGGCCTCGATGACCTTCTTCCACCGCGCCGTCTCCGACGCGACGTAGGCCGCAAACGGCCCGGAATCGAGCGCGACGGCATCGGCGCCGAGTTCGGCCATCTTCTGCACCGTCTCCGGCTGCTGCATGAACGCCCGGATCTCTGCCGACAGCTTTTCGACGATCGGCTTCGGCGTCGCGGCGGGAACGAAGAAGCCGTGCCAGGCGACCGCCTCGAAGCCGGGCAGATGCTCGGCGACGGTGGGGAGATTCGGATCGAACGATGCGCGCTTGGGCGTTGCGGCGGCGATCAGCGCAAGCTTGCCGTCCTTGGCCTGCGGCAGAAGCAGCGGCACGTTGTCGAAGGCAAGGTCGATCTGTCCGCTGATGAGATCGGTCAGCATCGTGCTCGAGCCCTTGTAGGGCACATGCACCATCTTGGTGCCGGTCATCTGCTGGAACAATTCGCCCGCCAGATGTTGCGACGTGCCGACGCCGGCCGAACCGAACGAGACCTTGTCCGGATTAGCCTTGAGATAGGTGAGCAGATCCGGCAGCGTCCGCGCCTTGATCTTGTCGGGGTTGACGACCAGCACGTTGGGAACCATGCTGATCTGAACGATCGGCTGCAAATCCTTGTCGGGCTGATAGCTGAGCTTCGGACCGTACAGCGACGGGTTGATCGCAAGCGCCGATGTGCTCGCCAGTCCCAGGGTCAGACCATCAGGTGCCGAGCGCGCCAGCCGCGTGACACCGACGATGCTGCCGGCGCCGCCGACATTTTCGACCACGAACGGCTTGCCGAGCTTGGCCTGGAGATGATTGGCGACCATGCGCGCGAAAATATCGGCGGTGCCGCCGGCGGCGAAGGGAACGATCACGCTCACCTGCCTGGAAGGATACGCGTCCTCCGCCTTGGCGGGTGCTGCCGTCAGCAGCATTGCCGACGCAAGAATTAGCCACGTTGATCTCATGGAAGTTTCCTCTGCTTGTTATTGGTTACTGCCGCCCCACCCGTAGCGAGTTGGCTAAAATGCCGTCTCGTACATCTTCAAAATATCGTCGCGGCTCAAATCGCGCGGGTTGTTGTCGAGCAGTCGGCGAATGGCATGCGCCTCGTCCGCCATGACGCCGAGATCGTCCTTGGGCACGCCGAGCGCGGACAGGCGCATCTCGATGCCGAGATCGGCGCAGAATTGATAGGTGGCGTCGAACGCAGCCGCGGGAACGTTGCGTTCCGGCAGGCCGAGCGCATGCAGCACCGCGATCGTCTTTACCGATGTCTCCGGCATATTGAACGCCAGCGTATGCGGAAAGATCACCGCGCAGGCGAGGCCATGCGCCACATGGTGGCGCGTGCCAAGCGGATAGGCTACCGCGTGACCGGCCGTCGTATTCACCGGGCCGAGGCAATAGCCGCCATAGAGCGATGCCAGCGAAAGGCCCGCGCGGGCCTCGCGATCGCTGCCATCGGCCACCGCGCGCCGCAGGTAGCGTCCAACCAGCCGCGCGCCTTCGATCGCGTAGAGGTCGATCGCGGGATGCGCCTTGCGGCTGGTGTAGGCCTCGACGCAATGCGCCAGCGCATCGACGCCGGTTGCCGCGGTAACATCTCGCGGCACGGTCATCGTGAGGTCGGGATCGACGATGGCGATATCGGCCAGCATGAAACGGCTCTGCACGGCGAGCTTGTTGCGGCTCGCCGGATCGGTCACGAGCGCGCGGGTGCCGGCTTCGCTACCGGTCCCGGAGGTGGTCGGAATCTGCATCAGCGCCACGCTGCGGCCCGCGACCTTTTCGGCGCCGACGATGTCGGCGAAGGCCGCTTCACCGGTGCAGAGCACGGCAACCAGCTTGGCGAGATCCATTGCGCTGCCGCCGCCGAAACCGACGATGAGGTCGGGCGCGGCCTCGCGCGCCATCGCCACCGCCTTGTCGAGGTTGGGCAGATCCGGCTCGGGCTTCACGTCGCCGAAAACCTTGACGGATCCGGGCAGCGCCAGTTGATCGACGCGGCGCGCGTTGAAGGGATCCGAAATCACCAGCGGCCGTCGCGCACCAATCCGCTCCGCAAAGCGTGCCGCAGCGGCGATCGTTCCACATCCAAACTCAACGGCAGTGGGACGAAGGATTTCGATCGGCGTGAAGGAATTGGTCATTGGACGTCCGGTTATTGCTTGGAAGATGAGGAAATGCCGCCGGCCAGGCGCTCGGCATAATCGATAGCCTCGATCAGGCTATGCTCGTTGGCGATGCCTTTGCCTGCGATGTCGAAGGCGGTACCGTGATCGACAGAGGTGCGGATGATCGGCAAGCCCAGTGTGATATTGACGCCGGACAGTTCCTGCCAGCGTCCGGTGGCGGGATCGACCTGGAAGCCGAGCAGCTTTACCGGGATGTGCCCCTGGTCGTGATACATCGCGACCGCGGCGTCGAACTGGCCAGCACGAAGCTTGACGAAGATGGTATCGCCGGGCACCGGGCCAACGATGTCGAGACCGTCGGCAACCGCCTTGGCGATGGTCGGCGCCGAGACGTCGATATCCTGCCGGCCGAACAACCCACCCTCGCCGGCATGCGGATTGAGCGCCGCAATGGCGATCTTCGGACGCGCGATGCCGAGCCGCAACAACGCGTCGTTGGTGAGGTCGATCACCTGGCGCAGCCGCTCCGGGGTCAACCGCTTCGGCACATCCTCCAGCGCCACGTGGGTCGAGACATGGCTGACGCGCATGTTGCCATGGGCCAGCAGCATCACCGAGCCGCGCACGCCGGTGAGATGCGCCAGCATCTCGGTGTGCCCGGGATAGTGAAAGCCTGCCTTGTTGAGCGCCTCCTTGTTCAAGGGCGCCGTGACGATGGCCGCGGTCCGGCCGGCCTGTGTCAGCCGTACGCCGTGCTCGACCGCCTTGAACGCAAAGCGTCCGCCATCGGCACTCAGCACGCCCGGCTGGATCGGCGTGCCTTCGGCGTCGGCTTGCAGAAAACAGAGATTGGGCCAATCGCGGTCATCGGCGCTCACCTGCGGAATCGCAACGCTGGCGCCGAGCGCGGCCTTGGCGTCCTCCAGCGCGGTGCCGCTGCCGATGATCAGGAGGCGCAGATCGCCTTTTGCGATCCTGTCCTGCAATCCGATGCAGGCCTTGACGATGATCTCGGGACCGATCCCGGCTGGATCGCCCATGGTGATCGCAAGATGGCGAGAGGTCATGTCGGTTTCCCTGTGCTGAGCAATTGATTGTCATGGAGCAGATCGCGCCATAACTCCCTTGTACCAAACGCTCCGGATTTGGAGATCAAGTCAACGCCGGCCCAGCGGCCGCCCTGCAGGGTCGAGCGCGGCAGCCCCGGCACGAGGCGGCCCGTGACCTGCAACGCCTGCGCACCGAGCGCTACACATAGCGCCTTCAAGGTCTCGCCACCGGCAACGATCAGCGTGCCGGGCGGATCGACTGTTGCGATCAGCGTGGTCATTTCGTGCGCGATCCGCCGTGCGGCCTCGGCGCGCGACAGGCCTTCGGCAAGCGAAAACTTCACCAGCGCCACGCCGTCATCGGCAAGCTTGCGCTGCACCCGCGCCGCACCTCCGGCCTCCCCCTCGGCAAGGGCGATGGTGGCCTCACCGCACGCCTCAAGCTGGGATGCGGTGACGATCTGATCGGAGCCAAACAATCCGAGCACCGGCTTCTTCAAACGCCGAGACACGCCGGCGTCGCGGCCGCGTGCCAGGGCACCGGCCAATCCGCCGCTCCCACACCACAGCACGGGCGCGGCCAGGCTTCGTCCCATCTCGACGACGCGGTCGAGATCGCGGTCGCTCTCCGCGTCGAAGACCTGAACACCGCCGTGCGACAGCGTGTCGGACCGGCCCCGCCGGGCGTCGATGTTTTCCGCTTTCAGCCGCGCCAGAAGGTTCGCGCCGACCGGATACCAGTCGCCTTCCGGCGTGCGTGCGAATTGCTGGCCGTCGCAAGTGCGGCGCCCCTGGTACTCGAAGGCCGGCGCAACAACGCAGGAGGCCCAATGACCGCTGCGCAGGCAGGCGCCGAGTTCGGCGGCCCATGCGCCGCGCAACAGGCTATCGACCTTCTTGTAGGCGATCGTGCCTTCGCCAAGCAGCGGCGCCAGCCGTCCGACGATCTCGACGCTCTCTGCCGTTGCGAGCTCGCGCGTTCCGCTATCGATCGCAAGACTTCGCGGCGTGGTCGTCGGGAGCGCCTCCGGCCAGATCACGTCGAACGGTCCGCACAGCCCAACGAACTCGGCCGCGGTGTCGAGCGCACCGGTGAGGTCGTCGGCAAGAAGGCGGACGCTCGTCATTGTCATGCCGCTCCGCTGTTGGTCACACCGCGCTCGCTCGTGAAGATCTTGTCCGGATTCATCAGGCCATTTGGGTCGAGCAGTTGCTTGATGCCACGCATCAGCTCGATATCGAGCGGATCGGCCGCGCGCGCGAGCCGGGCGCGATTGGTGATGCCGATGCCGTGCTCGGCGCTGATGGCGCCACCCTGCGCTGCGGTTTCGTCGTCGACGATCTCGTTGATCTCGGCCACCAGTGCCGCCGTCGCCGCGGGGTCACTACAGCGATCGCGGTCGATCAGGGCGATCACGTGAATATTGCCGTCGCCGATATGGCCGTGCATCACCACGCGCGCATGGGGAACGGCCGCGTTGATCCTGGCCTCGACCTTGGTGACGAACGCCGCCTGCCGCTCCAGCGGAACCACACTGTCATGCGACACCACATAGCCGCTGCGCTTGTTGCCCTCGGACACGCTGTGCCGCACCGCCCAGATCGCCTTCGCCTGGGCGAGGCTCGAGGCCAGCACGGCATCTTCAGCCAGCCCCGCATCCATCGCGTCCGACAGCACGGTGGCCAACGGCTCGTTGAGGTCGATCCCGGCCAGCGTGTCGGTCAGTTCGACGATCAGATACCACGGCGTCGTAAGGTCGAAGGGAATGGTGACATGGGGCACGGTCGCGGCGATCGCCTCGATCTGGCTGCGCGACATGATTTCGAGGCTGCCAAGCCGGTCGCCGACCGCGCCGCGCAGGCGCTGCATGATCTGCAGGGCCTGCTCGACGCTTTGCAGCTTGAGCAGCGCCAAAGCCGAACTGCGCGGCGGCGCGAACAGTTTCAGCACCGCCGCGGTGACGATACCGAGCGTGCCCTCCGCGCCGATGAAAAGCTGCTTGAGCGCGTACCCCGTGTTGTCCTTGCGTAGCGCGCGCAGGCCGTTGAAGATGCGTCCGTCCGGCAGCACGACTTCGAGCCCGAGCACCAGATCGCGCATCGGTCCGTAGCGCAGGACGGCCGTGCCTCCCGCATTCGTCGAGATGTTGCCGCCGATCTGGCAGGAGCCCTCAGCGCCGAGGCTCAGCGGAAAATAGCGATCCGCGGCCGTAGCCGCGGCCTGTACCTCGGCGAGGATGCAGCCGGCCTCCACCGTGATGGTATTGGCGAGCGGACTGACATGGCGCACGCGCCGCATGCGGTCGAGCCGGATCACCACGTTGCACGCGCCGTCATTCGGCGTGGCGGCGCCGCACATGCCGGTATTGCCGCCCTGCGGGACGATCGAGAGCCGCTTGTCGGCACAATAGCGGACGATGGAAGCAACCTCGGCGGTCGAGCCGGGCTTGACGACCGCGACGGCGCGGCCGCGATAGCGTCCGCGCCAGTCCACCACATAGGGCTCCTGATCGGACGCGGAATCGATGACGTAATTGTCACCGACGATGTCAGCCAATCCAGCAAGCGCATCCTGGAAGGATTTGGACATCGGATCGCCTCGTCGCCGGCGTCGCGTTAGGCGACCGCCGCGGCATTCGCGCCGGCGTTCGCAAGCAGCTCTTTCAGATACGAGGCCGGCAGAGACTCCAGCGGCGGCCGCAGGCGCTGCCATCCGGGATGGCCGGTGCGCTCCGCGACCAGCGCCTTTAGCGATGCCATCTGCGAAAAGCGTGAGACGAGTTCGCGCGCCTTCACGATGCGCGCCTGTGCCGCCGCGAGGTCGGCGTCATCGTCGCCCTTGCCAAAATGCCGATAGACATGGGCGAGGTCGCGCGCGACGAGGTTGGAGGTCGCGGTGATGCACCCCGCGCCCCCCTTGCGCAGCAGCGGCAGGAGCAGCGGATCCGCGCCGGTCAGCACCGAAAAGCCCGGAAAGCGCTCGACCATCGCGGTCATGTTGGCGAAGTCGCCGGAGGAATCCTTGATGCCGACGAAGGTCGCCGGATAGGCCGCGCGCAGCCGCTCGATCAGCGCGTGCGAGATCGGCTGCATCGACATCTGGGGAATATGGTAGAGCACGATCTTGAGCCGCGCATCGCCAAGCCGCTGCACGACTTCGCTGTAGGACGCGTAGACGCCGTCGTCGGTGACGCCCCTGTAGTAGAAGGGCGGCAGCATCACCACGGTATCGACGCCGACCGAGAGCGCGTGGCGCGTTAACGCCACCGTATCGCTGAGCGCCGCGACGCCTGTTCCGGGCAGCAGCCGGTTCGACGCGATGCCGTCGCGTACGACGGCCTCGAGCAGCGCCGTGCGTTCGGCGACCGAGAAGGAGTTGGCCTCGCCGGTGGTACCAAGCAGCGCGATGCCGTCGCAGCCCTCGCTCAGGAGATAGCGGCAATGCGCGACAAAGCGCGCATGATCGGGGGCGAGCTCGGCGTCGAGCGGCGTCAGTGCGGCACAGAACACGCCATGAGGATGCAGGGGTATCGACAAAGTTCCTCCAATCGCCCGAATCTCATTGTTCGGAATGCGAACATTTGTTATATTTGCAGCACTCTCCTAGAACCGGACCGGCGTTGACGTCAAGGCCCGCCGGCCGGCGTTCTTGCAAGCGGGCATTGACGAAATGGCGAAGACCTCTAGGCGCGCGCCGACTACCGCGCCGAAAAATCCCAAGAACTACGTCGCATCCGTCGGCAAGGCGTTTGCAGTGCTGCAGAGTTTTTCCAGCGACGCCTTCGAACTGACGCTCAGCGAGATTGCCGCGCGCGCCGATCTCGATCGCGGAACGGCATTCCGACTGATCCAGACGCTGACGGAGCTCGGGTATCTGCAACCCGTTCCGCAGAGCCGCCGCTTCCGGCTCGGCGTCGCCTGTCTCGATCTCGGCTACACGGTATTGTCAGGCGGAACGCTGCGCGCTTTGGCAGAGCCGCTGCTGCGCGACCTCGTGCCGTCAGTGAGCGACGCAGCCTCGCTCGGCGCGCTCGACGGAGGCGACGTGATCTACCTCGCTCGCGTCGGCACCGGGCTCGACCGGCACAAGATGGATCGCCGTCCCGGCGCGCGCATTCCGGCTTACAGCGCAGCCCTCGGCCATATCCTGCTGGCGCATCTGCCGCGGGATGAGCAAATCCGCCGGCTGGAATTGCGGCCACGCATCAAATTGTCGGAGCGGACCCTGACGGATCTCGATGCCCTGCTCGAGCGGCTCGACCTGGTCAGACGACAGGGCTACGCGATCTCCGATGGCGAAAACGCTTACGGTCTGCGGACGCTGGCAGCGCCGATCTTCGATGCACAAGGTTCGGTGACTGCGGGATTGAGCGTCACCGTGGATGCAACGCGCATGGAGATGGCGGCATTCCGCGACCAGGCCCTGCCCTCACTGACACGTGTCGCGGCCGTCGTGCAGGACCTCGCGATCAAGGCCGGCCTGTCGAACTAGCGGCGAGTTCCTTCTGTCCGCGAGCGCCCTTTGCTAGGTCGCGGGTACCTGCCGTGCGGAAGCCGCGCGACCGGCGCTCTTGCGCCGCCACTTCTCTAGCGACAGCGGCAATTCTTCCGCGGCCTCGACCCGGTTACGGCCGGTGCGTTTGGCCTGATAGAGCGCGGTGTCGGCTGCCGCCAGCAGCACCTCGAGCTCGGTGCCCGCCGGGCCGCCGGCGACACCGATGCTGACGGTGGTGACGACCGGGCCTTCCTCGCAGACGATGTTGGACGCCTCGAACGCCTCGCGCACCCGCTCGGCCACGATCACGCCCTCCTCCAGCGGACACGCCAGCAGCGCCGCAAACTCCTCGCCGCCGATGCGCCCCGACAGGTCGCTGATGCGCAAATTGCTGACCACGACGGTGGAGAACAATTTGAGGATTTCGTCGCCGGCGGGATGGCCGAAGCGGTCATTGATGCTCTTGAAATGGTCGATGTCGAAAATCATCACCGTCACCGGCCGCCCCGCTGCGGCCTCGCGCTCGATCACGCGGTTGCAGGCTTCCGTAAAGCCGCGGCGGTTCAACATGCCGCTCAAGGGATCGACCGAAGCCGCGGTCTTGTGCACCGTCACGGCGCGGTCCGATACCAGCATGAAGATCACGAACACGGTGCCGATCGCATACAGGATCAGTTCGATCGAGAATGCCGTCACCCAAATGCTGCCGGTGAAGGTCTCGTCATGCGGGCGCAGCAGGCTGCCGAGCAGGATCGGCAGCATCAGCACGCAACCATGCACCACCGGCACGGCAATCGACGGCCAGCGCGTCTGCATCGTCCGGCGTCGCTCGTTCCACAATTCGGATGCCGTCAGCGCGGCATAAATCGCGACGATCGATGCTCCGACGATCAACCGCATGGCTGGGTTCAACGACGGCAAGGCCAGCATCGTGCCGACCCAGGCGACCGCGCCAAGCACGAGCCCCAATAGATTGGGCTTGCGGCCGTGGAATACGCGCGAGGCGTTCCAGACCATGCCGCAGGCCATGAAGCCGACCGCGTGCAGCGCCAGCAACAGCGGCTCGCCGAGCGCAGCGCCGCCGATAGTCCAGATCGCTACCGAAGCCGCGCCAAGCAAATAGGCCGACCCCCACCACTTCAAGGCCGGAATGTTGTCCTGCTTGCCGAACAGCACCAGCATGGCCCCGAGCATGCCGGCAACCATCGTGGCAAATAAATATAGCGTTGAAGTATCGAACGACATGGGCTCACCCGAACGCGTGTGATGCTACTTGTTCGGCGCACACTGAAATGCAATTTCGCGCCATCGCATCATCGACACTAGGCGGGCCGTGTTCCATTTTCGTGAGTGCGGGTAAGCAAGTTTTCACGAAAATCCGTGGTAACCCATCACTAAATAGTAAGCAAAAAGGGCGCCGATCGGCGCCCTCTTTCGTCTGGTGAATGCAGCAATCCGCTGCAAATTTTAGCGAAGCAATTAGCGCTTCGAGAACTGGAACGACTTGCGCGCCTTCGCCCGGCCGTATTTCTTGCGCTCCACGGTGCGGGAGTCGCGGGTCAGGAAGCCGCCCTTCTTCAGCACGCCGCGCAGATCCGGCTCGAAGTTGGTCAAAGCCTTCGAGATGCCGTGACGCACGGCACCCGCCTGGCCCGACAGACCGCCGCCGGCGACGGTGCAGATCACGTCGTACTGGCCGGAGCGCGCCGCCGCGACCAGCGGCTGCTGGATCAGCATGCGCAGAACCGGGCGGGCGAAATAGACTTCGACCTCGCGGGTGTTGACCGTGATCTTGCCGGCACCCGGCTTGATCCAGACGCGGGCGACCGCGTCCTTGCGCTTGCCGGTGGCATAGGCGCGGCCGTACTTGTCGACCTTCTTGACGTATTTCGGCGCTTCCGGAGACGCCGTCTTCAGCGACGCCAACTGGTCGAGCGACTGCATGGTATCCGACATCTTATGCGGCCCTCATGTTCTTGCGGTTCATCGAAGCGATATCAACCTTCTCGGGCTGCTGGGCTTCATGCGGATGTTCGGCGCCGGGATAGACGCGCAGATTGCCCATCTGCACGCGGCCGAGCGGACCGCGCGGAATCATGCGCTCGATGGCCTTCTCGACCACGCGCTCGGGGAAACGACCCTCGAGGATCGACTTCGCGGTGCGCTCCTTGATGCCGCCGATGAAGCCGGTGTGCTTGTAGTAGACCTTGTTGTCGCGCTTGCGACCGGTCAGCACGACATGCGCCGCATTGATGATGATGACATTGTCGCCGCAATCGACATGCGGGGTGTAGGTGGGCAGATGTTTGCCGCGCAGGCGCATCGCGACCAGGGTCGCGAGCCGGCCGACTACCAGACCCTTGGCGTCGATCAGGACCCACTTCTTGGTCACCTCGGCGGGCTTTGCCGAATAGGTTTTCATGTGAGGAAATCCGTGAAAATGGAAATCGGCGCCAGATGCGCCGAACTGGCGGGTTTCTAGAGAACGACGTGCCGTCCGTCAACGCCGAAGCGCACAAAATAATGAAGTAAAAGCAATTACTTATAAATATGGTGTGATAATACCGCTAAAAACCCTACGTATTTGGAATGGAGTAGGTCGCCGTCACATGGGCGATCGGATCGGGCGACGAGCCCGACAGCAGGTTGACCTCGCCGACCGCCAGGCGCTTCCCGAGCTTCAAAAGCCGGGCCGCAGCCAGCACGTCTTGCCCCGGCAGCCCCTTGCGCAGGAAATTGATGTTGAGATTGGTCGTCACCGCCAGCCCCACCGGGCCGATCGCCGAAAGCAGCACCACATACATCGCGAAATCGGCCATCGCCATCAGCGTCGGCCCCGACACCGTACCGCCCGGCCGCAGCATGCGATCGTCATAGCGCCTCCGCAGCAGACAGGTCTCGCCGTCGGCGCTCTCGATGGTGATGTCGCCGTCGCTGAAGGCTTGCGGAAATTCCTCGCGGAGGAACTTCTCCAGCTCAGCCACGCTCATTTTCGCTGCCGCCATGCCACCCCTGCCCTCGATTATGAGTGCCTGTTACATTAGGTTGTCAGCAAAGCCCAAAGGAAAATAGTCGGAGTGGAAACCCCGGAATGCCCGCCCAGACTGCCCGCGCACCCACGCCGCAACCTCCGATCCTGCTGCAGGAAAATATCGGCAGCATCCGCCTGCTCACCCTCAACCGGCCGGCCGCGCGCAACAGCCTGTCGGAGGGCCTGATCGCCGAGTTGCACGGCGCGCTGAAGGAAATTCACGACGACAACAGCGTCCGCGCCGTCGTTATCGCGGCCAACGGCCCGGCCTTCTCCGCGGGCCACGACATGAAAGAACTGACCGCGCGCCGAAGCGATGCCGATCGCGGTCGCGCCTATTTCGGGCAGATCATGAACGCCTGCAGCGCGATGATGCAGGCCGTCGTGCTTCTGCCGAAGCCGGTGGTCGCTGCCGTGCAGGGCATTGCGACCGCCGCGGGCTGCCAGCTCGTAGCGAGCTGCGATCTCGCTGTTGCTTCCGAAGCCGCGGGCTTCGCCACCCCCGGCGTCGATATCGGTCTGTTCTGCTCGACGCCGATGGTGGCGCTGTCGCGCAACATCCCGCGCAAGCAGGCGATGGAGATGCTGCTCACGGGCGAGCCGATCTCGGCCGCGACGGCGAAGAATATCGGCCTGGTCAACCGCGTGGTCGCCGCCGGGACCGAGCGCGACGCGGCGATCGCGCTGGCGCAGAAGGTCGCGCTTAAGTCCGCCTATACCGTCAAGCTCGGCAAGGAGGCGTTCTATCGCCAGGCCGAAATGAGCCTCGCCGACGCCTATCGCTATGCGGCCGAGGTGATGACCGAGAACATGATGGCACGCGACGCCGAGGAAGGCATCGGCGCCTTCATCGAGAAACGCGAGCCGAAATGGCAGGATAAGTGACGACGCAGAGCGTCGTCATTCGGGATGGTCCGAAGGACCAGACCCGGAATCTCGAGATTCCGGGTTCGCGCTACGCGCGCCCCGGAATGACTGTGCAGGATTGAAATGAACCACGACAACTACGACGACAACTACATCCGCGGCATCCTCAACGGCGTGAAGTCGATCGCGATGGTCGGCGCCTCGCCGGTCAATGTTCGGCCGAGCTACTTCGCCTTCAAATATCTGGCGCAGCGCGGCTATGACATGATTCCGGTCAATCCCGGCCATGTCGGCAAGAGCTTGCTCGGAAAACCCTTCGTCGCCTCGCTGTCGGATATCGGCCGCCCGGTCGACATGATCGACATCTTCCGCAGCTCCAGCCACATCATGCCCGTCGTCGACGAGGCCCTGACCTTGTCTCCGCCACCGAAAGTGATCTGGATGCAGCTCGGCGCGCGCGACGACGCGGCTGCCGCCAAAGCCGAGGCCGCCGGCCTCAAGGTGGTGATGAACCGCTGCCCGAAGATCGAGTACGGGCGGTTGTCGTCGGAAATTTCATGGATGGGAGTGAATTCCCGCACGCTGAGCTCGAAACGCGCGCCGATTCCGACGCAAGGTATGCGCCTGTCGCTGGATCGCATGAGCGTCGGTGGCGGAGCGACAGCAGCATCGGATCGCGCCGCAAAGAACAAAAACGAGCCGACGTGAAGCAATCCGAAACGATTATTTCGAAGATCCGACCTGACGAAGCAGGCCCGTTTTCAATCCGCCGCATGTGAACCCCTCGCCTTGACGGCGCGCGCGGCTACGATCAGCATCCCCCACGCATTTCGAGCAAGCCAAAGAACAGGACGTAAAGAATGACCGACCGTCTCCCGGGATTTTCGACCCTTGCCGTGCACGCCGGCGCGCAGCCCGACCCCACCACCGGCGCCCGGGTGACGCCGATCTATCAAACCACGTCCTTTGTGTTCAACGACGCCGACCATGCCGCCTCGCTGTTCGGGCTACAGGCGTTCGGCAATATCTATACCCGCATCGGCAACCCGACCACGGCGGTGCTGGAAGAGCGAATTGCGGCGCTGGAAGGCGGCACCGCGGCGCTGGCGGTCGCCTCGGGACACGCCGCGCAGGTCGTCGTGCTGCAACAGCTATTGATGCCGGGCGACGAGTTCATCGCCGCGCGAAAACTCTATGGCGGCTCGATCAACCAGTTCAACCATGCGTTCAAGAGCTTTGGCTGGAACGTGGCGTGGGCTGACCCCGACGATATCGGCAGTTTCGAGCGCGCGGTGACGCCGCGCACCAAGGCGATCTTCATCGAATCGATCGCCAACCCCGCCGGCAGCATCACCGACATCGAGGCGATCGCCGAGGTGGCGCGCAAGGCCGGCGTGCCGCTGATCGTCGACAACACGCTGGCGACGCCGTATCTGATCCGCCCAATCGATCATGGCGCCGACATCGTCGTGCACTCGCTGACGAAATTTCTGGGCGGCCACGGCAATTCGCTCGGCGGCATCATCGTCGATGCCGGCACCTTCGACTGGTCGAAGGATAACAAGTATCCGATGTTGAACGAGCCGCGCCCGGAATATCACGGCATCCGTATCCAGGAGACGTTTGGCAATTTTGCCTTCGCGATTGCCTGCCGCGTGCTGGGCTTGCGCGACCTCGGCCCGGCGCTGTCGCCGTTCAACGCCTTCATGATCCTGACCGGGATCGAGACGCTGCCGCTGCGCATGCAGAAGCATTGCGAGAACGCCAAGGCGGTCGCGGAATTTCTTGCCGGTCATCCCGCGGTGGCGTCGGTGAACTATTCGGGCCTCGCCAGCGACAAGTACAACAAGCTCGCGCGCAAATACGCGCCGAAGGGCGCCGGTGCGGTGTTCACCTTCAGCCTGAGGGGCGGCTACGACGCCGGCGTCAACCTGGTGTCGAACCTGAAACTGTTCTCGCACCTGGCAAATGTCGGCGACACCCGGTCGCTGGTGATTCACCCGGCATCGACCACGCACAGCCAACTCGACGACGAAGCCAAGGTGAGATCCGGCGCCGCACCCGATGTCGTGCGCCTGTCGATCGGCATCGAGGACAAGGAAGACCTGATCGCGGATCTGGAGCAGGCGCTAAGCGCGTGATGGTTGCGGCGGCACGGAAGTGTCAGCAGAAAAACTCGTCATGCCCGGGCTTGTCCCGGGCATCCACGTCTTGGAAGCCGCCAAGGAAGGCGTGGATGGCCGAAACAAGCCCGGCCATGACGGCGAACCTTCGAAATCACAAGCCTCTCGCTAACGCTCATTCCGGCATAGAGTGACGCTGAGCCGCCCTCGATGATTCGGAGCCAACGATGCTGCGCTGGATGACACCATTTCTGTTCGCGATTTTCGCGATCGGAACCGCTGCGGCCGCCGAAAGCCCCGGAGCGATGAAGCCCACCGATGGCCCAGCCGCAGCAAAGCCTGCCGACAGCCCTGACGTCGCCAAGCCCGCCGCCGACAGCCCGGCCGCGGCGAAGCGCGCCAAGGGCACCCCGGCCGCCAAGAGCGCCACGGTCCGCGCCGCTAGCAATCTGCCGCCGGGCTTGCCGCGCGCGCATTACAATTACCGCACCACGATTGCCCCGCCAGCAGCCCCTCTTTATGTGCGGCGCGGCCGCACCTTGGTGGTCGAAGAAGAGGTGTTGGTGCCGACCGGCATCAAGGCCTATGCGCCGCGCATCTTCGGCACACCGCTGCTGCCAGGCTCATCAACACTGCCCGGCTATTACGGGACCAGCCATTCCTACAGCTATGACGGCCCCTATTACGGCGGCCCCTATGAGCCGTATTGGAACCGCTTGCCATATGCTTGCGGCGTGTACGGATATTGCTAAACGCGCATCAGCCAATAACGGAGACGGACAACCGACGTGGCAGGGGCACCGCGGAAAGTAAGCAAGACAGGCGCGGCCAATGCGATCACGGCGGACTTGGTCGCGGTTCTCGTCGCCGTCACGGACGGCGAGCCGAAGATCATGACCATCGCCAACGGCGGTGCGCTGCCGAGCGGCCCGTTCGAATTTGCGCACCGCTCGCTGCAGACGGGATTACGGGCGTGGGTCGAGGCGCAGACCGGCCATCCGCTCGGCTATGTCGAGCAGCTCTACACTTTCGCCGATCGCGGGCGAGGCGGCCATGAGAAGTCGCTGCATTCGATCTCGATCAGCTATCTGGGGCTAACCCGCGAAGACAAGGTCGGTCAGGGTTTTCAGGCGCATTGGTCCGGCTGGTACGAATATTGTCCGTGGGAGGACCAGCGGGCCGGCCTCCCCGCTTCGCTGGCGAAGACATTGGCATCGCGGCTGCGGGCGTGGGCAAAATCCGCCGAGACTACGGCCCTGCAGCGCGAACGCTGGCAGCGCGCCGCGATTACCTTCGGCCTCGACGAGCGCGACTGGAATGAGGAACTGGTGCTGCAGCGCTATGAGTTGCTCTATGAAGCCGGCCTGATTCCAGAAGCGGCGCGCGACCGCCGCAACGCTTCAGCGGTCATTCCCGGCCGCCCGATGACCGGAGATCATCGCCGCATTCTCGCCACCGGGATCGCGCGGCTGCGCGCCAAGATCAAATACCGTCCCGTGGTGTTCGAGCTGATGCCGGCGGAATTCACCCTGCTGCAATTGCAACGCAGCGTTGAGGCGCTTGCAGGCCGCCTGGTGCACAAGCAGAATTTTCGTCGCCTGATCGAGCAGCAACAACTCGTTCAGGAAACTGGCGCAATCGCCGCCGACACCGTCGGCCGTCCCGCCAAATTATTCCGGTTCCGCCATGGCGTGCTGGCGGAACGGGCAGTCGTCGGAACCAAGCTCCCGCTATCGCGCACTTGACTTCGATTATGCTCAGGATAAGTATAAGCCAGGATATACTCAAGGAGAGTATAAATGGTCAGCTTCAGCTCCCCCGCGCTCGCGCGCGTCTCGCCGCTTTACGACCGGATCAAACGGATCATCCCGCCGCCTGAATGGGCGGTTTTTGCCGAGGATGTCGACGCCATTCTCGACCTGAAGCGAAGCCGCAACGCCGTTATCCTCGCGCATAATTACCAGACGCCTGAAATCTTCCACGGTGTCGCCGACATCGTCGGCGACAGCCTGCTGCTGGCGCGCGAAGCCACCAAGGTCGATGCCGACGTCATCGTGCTGGCCGGCGTGCACTTCATGGCCGAGACTGCCAAGCTGCTGAACCCGGAAAAGACCGTGCTGATCCCCGACCTCGCGGCGGGCTGTTCGCTGGCAGACTCCATCACCGCGCAGGACGTGCGGCTGATGCGGCAGCGCTATCCCGGCGTCCCCGTCGTCACCTATGTCAACACGTCGGTGGCGGTGAAAGCGGAATCCGATATCTGCTGCACCTCCGGCAACGCGCTCAAGGTCGTGGAGTCGCTCGGCGTCGAACGCGTCATCATGCTGCCGGATGAATATCTGGCGCAGAACATTGCCGCGCAGACGAACGTGAAGATCATCGCATGGAAGGGCCATTGCGAGGTGCACGAGCTGTTCACGGCGTCCGACGTCCGGCAACTGCGGGAGAATCACCCTGATGTGACCATCCTGGCGCATCCGGAGTGCCCGCCCGAAGTGGTCGCGGAAGCCGATTTCTCCGGCTCTACGGCGGCGATGTCCGATTTCGTCGGCAAGCAGCGGCCGCCCCGCGTGGTGCTGCTGACGGAATGCTCGATGAGCGACAACGTCGCGGTGCTCCACCCCGATGTGGAGTTCATCCGGCCCTGCAATCTCTGCCCGCACATGAAGCGGATCACGCTGAAGAACATCCGCCACGCGCTGGAGAGTGGTCAGCACGAAGTGACGATCGATCCCGCGATCGCTGCGCCGGCCCGGCGCGCGGTGGAAAGGATGCTGGCGATATGAGCATGGATATCTCAGCGCTCGCCGGCCGTCCCGTCATCATCGGCGGCGGGGCCGCCGGGTTGATGACGGCGCTGCAGACGGCGCCCGAGCCTGTGGTGCTGTTGTCAAAGGCACCGCTGGGCGCCGAAGCCTCCAGTCTGTGGGCGCAAGGCGGATTGGCCGCCGCGATGGGCGGAGACGATGCACCTGCCCTGCATCTCGGCGACACGCTGGCGGCAGGCGCAGGTCTCTGCGACGAAGCCATTGCAAGCCGGATCGTCCACGCGGCCCCCGCGGCAGTCGAACACCTCGCCAGACTTGGCGTCGCCTTCGACCGCCGACCCGATGGCGAATGGCGGTTGGGCCTGGAGGCCGCGCACAGCCGCAACCGGATCGTGCACGCCACCGGCGACGGCACCGGGCGCGAGATCATGCGGGCGCTAATTTCAGCCGTGCGCCGCTGCCCGTCCATCAGTCTCCTTGAGGGAGCCGAGGCGCGGAGCCTGATCGTCGAGGACAATGCCATCAAGGGCGTCGTTGCGGTGAACGCACAGGGGCCGTTGACTATCATTACCGGCCGCGTCGTGATCGCGACGGGCGGAATCGGTGGGCTGTTTTTGGATAGTACCAACCCGGCCGGTTGCTTCGGCCAGGGGCTTGCGCTGGCGGCACGCGCGGGCGCAAAACTCTCCGATCTCGAATTCGTCCAGTTTCACCCGACCGCCTTCGACGGCCCGTCGCGTCCGATGCCGCTGGTGACCGAGGCCGTGCGCGGCGACGGCGCGATCCTGATCGACGATACCGGACAGCGCTTCATGGCGGACCAGCCAGGTGCCGAACTCGCGCCCCGCGACATCGTCGCCCGCGCAGTCTGGCGCCGCCGCGCCGAGGGACATCGCGTCTTTCTCGACGCGCGCAAACATCCCGGACAGGAATTTGCAAAACGCTATCCCGTCATCTCCGCGTTCTGCAAGATGGCCGGGATCGATCCCGCGACCGATCCGATCCCGGTGAGGCCAGCGGTGCACTACCACATGGGCGGTATCGCCGTGGATATCGAGGGCCGCAGCACCATGACCGGTCTCTGGGCCTGCGGCGAAGTCAGCCGCACCGGGCTGCACGGCGCCAACCGGCTCGCCAGCAACTCGCTGATGGAAGCGATTGTCTGCGCACAATGGGTCGCCGAGAGCGTACGGGCTGCAAGCTGTGGCCCGCTCAAGGCACGCACCGCCGACACACCTCCGCCCGCATCCGATCCGTCGGCTGTGCGGCCGATCCTGTCGCAAGGTCTCGGTGTGCTCCGTGACCGGCACGGCATCGAACGCGCAATCCGCGGCCTCTATCCGCTCGCCAACGGCAGAAGTGCAGCTTCCGATCCCGCCCTGGTCGGATTGATGATCGCAGTCGCGGCCTGGCGGCGCGAGGAAAGCCGCGGCGGGCATTTTCGCAACGACTTCCCCGATGCCCTGCCTTCGGCCGTGCCTTCATCCATCTCGCTCGTGGAAGCGCTCGATGCCGCCCGCGACATCATTGAAACCGGATCCCTGTCTGTCGGGAGTGCCCAGCCGTGACCCTCACGCCCCTTCTGCCGCTCATGTACGAGCCGCTGGTTCGAACCGCCCTACTCGAAGATCTCGGACGCGCAGGAGATATCACGGCCGATGCAATTGTCCCGGCCGACAGGCGCGCCTCGCTGGTGTTACGCGCGCGCCAGCCCGGCGTCGTGGCAGGGCTCGACATCGCGCGCTGTGCATTTCAATTCGTCAATCCCGCAATCCAGCTCGCTGCGGAGCGGCCTGACGGCAGCGTGGTGGCGCCGGGCGATGTGATCGCCGCCATCGAGGGCCCGGCACGCGGGCTATTGACCGGCGAGCGGACGGCCCTGAATTTTCTCTGCCATCTCAGCGGCGTCGCGACCGCGACGGCCTCGCTGGTATCGGCAGCGCAAGGCACCAAGGCGCGCATCGTCTGCACCCGCAAGACCACGCCCGGATTGCGCACGCTGGAAAAATACGCCGTCCGCGCCGGTGGCGGCAGCAATCACCGCTTCGGCCTCGACGACGCCATTCTGATCAAGGACAACCACATCGCGCTGGCCGGTGACGTCAGAACCGCGATCGAGCGCGCAAAGGCGCATGCCGGCCACCTTGTCAAGATCGAGGTCGAGGTCGATACCCTGTCGCAGCTCGAACAGGCCCTTGCGATTGGCGTGGACGCCGTGCTGCTCGACAACATGACGGTCGAGGAATTGCGGAAGGCGGTGGCGATGACCGGCGGCCGGGCCATCACTGAAGCCTCCGGCCGCATCACGGTCGAGACCGCCAGGGCGATCGCCGCGACCGGCGTCGACCTGATTTCGGCAGGCTGGCTGACGCACAGCTCCGCCGCGCTCGATATCGGGCTCGACTATCTCGAACTCAATCGGCAGGCAGCTTAGCTATCGGCGGGCTATTCGGCCGCCCGCATCGCGGCCTTGTCCTCGCGCATCAGGCGGCTGTTGCGCTGGAACACCGAATAGGTGGCGAAGACAAACAGGATCACCAGTCCCTGGATCGACAGCGCCTCCATGGACGGATTGAGGCCGATCGCGGTCAGGAACGCCGAGCCCTTGACTTCGGTGACCGTGATGATCGCCTGTTCCTGGAATTCCTGCACCGCCTCGCCGATGAACTTGATCGCCATCACGAACAGGAACGCCGAGGTGATGATGAACAGCGGCCGCAGCGGCAGCTTTCGCGCAATCAGGTTGATGAAATAGAATAGCACTGCAAGGCCCGCCGTCGCGGCGGCAAGGCCGGCGAACAGCCCCGCGCTCCAGCCGCCTTCGGTCGTCGCGAGTGCGTTGATGAACAGCACGGTTTCGGCGCCCTCGCGGAACACCGCGAGGAAGGCCAGCGCGCCGATCGCCCATACCGTGTCCTGCGACAGCGCCTGGTCCGCCTTCTGGGCGAGATATTCCTGCCAGCCGCGCGGATCCTGCTTCACCATCAGCCAGCCGCTGACATAGAGCATCAGGCCGGCGGCGAAGAGAATGATGACGCCTTCGAGAACGTCACTGTGATCGCCCGAATTCAGCACCGCGAACAGCCAGGCGGCGATGAAGCTGGCGCCTACGGCCGCGAGCGCGCCGCCATACAGCGCCTTAATGCGATGACCGGCGCCGGCTTTAGTCAGATAGCCGGCGAGTGCTGCGATCACCAGCATGGCTTCGAGCCCCTCGCGGAGCAGGATGACGGCGGCCTGGACGAATGCTGATGACATGGAACGGGATCCGTTTTTTGTTTCGTTTTATCGTCCAGACCATCCAAGTAAAGCGGCCGGGCCCCACACAAAAGCGTCAGGGCGCGAGAAAGCCCCGCAAATTGAGCACTTCCGAAAAGTGCGGCAGATTAGAATCGCTCAATTTCAGCCGGGCTGCCCGAGCGGTAGCACCAGTTTCCGCTGGTCGGACTCGGTACGGCGCGCAACCAGACGCTCGGTCTGCAGGACGGCGAGCGTCAGCACCACGATCGCGACCGCCTGATGCCCCAGCGCCAGGTCGATCGGCACCTGATGCAGCAGCGTGAGGATGCCGAGCACAGCTTGCAGCATGATCGCCGCGACCAGCGACCAGGCGCCGCCAATGATGGCCGCTCCGGCGCGCGAGCGAACCGCGTCAACCGCATGCCACAGCGCCAGTGCCAGCAGCGCATAGGCCGTCATGCGATGTTCGAACTGCACGGTGAGTGTGTTGTCGAACAGATTGCGCCACCACGGCTCCTCGAACCAAAGCCGCGCCGCCGACGGAATGAACGCGCCGTCGATCTCTGGCCAGGTGTTGTACACCCTGCCCGCCCGCAGCCCCGCGACCAGTGCGCCCAAATAAAGCTGGACGAACGTCACGGCGAGCAAGGCCACCCCGGAGACCTTCAGCCGCATGGGGAAAGCGGGCTGCGGACGCGAGGTCATCCGCCGCAGCGTCCAGACGATCGACGCGAAGATGATCAGCGCCAGCACCAGATGCGTCGCCAGACGATACTGCGAGACCTCGGTCCGCTGCGAGAGGCCCGACGCGACCATCCACCAGCCGACCGCGCCCTGCAGCGCGCCCAGGCCGAAGATCAGCCACAGCCGCTTTTTCAATTCGGCGCTGAACACGCCGCGCCAGAGGAAGTACAGGAACGGCAGCAGGTAGACCACGCCGATCACGCGCCCGAGCAGGCGGTGGCTCCACTCCCACCAGAAGATGGTCTTGAACTCCGCAAGGCTCATGCCGGCGTTGAGCTCGCGGTATTGCGGGATGGCCTTGTAGCCTTCAAACGCCTGCGCCCATTGCGCCTCGTTAAGCGGCGGCAGCGTGCCGGTAACCGGCTTCCACTCGACGATCGACAATCCGGATTCGGTCAGCCGCGTGGCGCCGCCGACCAGCACCATGATGGCGATCAGCGCGGCGACCACGATCAGCCACCATCTGACGGCGGTGGCATGCGCGGCCTGCGGTGTGGAACTAGCGGTCATAAAACCCGTCTTAAAGCTCGTCCTAAAGGCCGTCCTGGCTTGCCCCGAAGGCGCGCTTGATTGAATTGGTGCGCCCCTTATAGTCCGCCCCTTCCCGCGCGCAACCCGCCACGAACCTGACATATCCGCCATGACGATACGCACCCGCAAATTCTTCGGAACCATCGCCCTGCTGGTGCTGGTCGTGGTGTGGTCGCTAGTGGGCATGACCATCGCCCAGACGCCGTGGCTGGCCAGTTCGGGCCTTCTGCAGGCAATCTTCTATGTCGTGGCCGGCCTTGGATGGGTGCTGCCGGCGATGCCGATCGTGAGCTGGATGTCGCGGCCCGATCGCGCCTAGAGCATTATCGGTTCTGATTTGATCAGAACCGATGCTCTAGATTCTTGTTTTGACGCGTTTTCTTCACGCGAACCGGTATCCACTTCGCTTGAAAACGCTTTAGACCCAATTGTCACGGGTAGGCCGGATCGCGGGAAACATCATCCCCGACAGCATCACCCGCATCATGCGCAGCGAACCCTGCCGTCCGTTCCAGGCGATCCGCGGCAGCGCGTGCAGATTGGAATATCCCCTGGCCTCGACGATGCCCGGGATGGTCGATACCGCGCTGGCGAAACCGGCCTCCTGCCCCATGACCACATGCTCCCGCCGCCAGGACTGCCGGTCGCCGAACGGATAGGCGAAATGCTTGACGGGGCGGCGCAAGGCGGTCTCGGCGACCGCCTTTCCCATCGTCATCTCGCGCTGCGCGTCCGCCCCTTTCAGGTTCGACAGCGCGGCATAGTTCACTGTCGCGCTGCCGATCGTCACCAGCGGATCGGCGGCGAGTTTCGCCAGATCGTCCCAGTCCATCGACGCCGCGCGCGACAGCGCCGCAAGATCGACGGAGTAGCGCGTGCAGAGGTCGTGGATTGCGAACGAAAGATCCGGCGGCGGCAGCGTCCGCAGCCAGCTCGCCAGAAATTCGAAAGTGTCATACTTCTCGACCGTGCTACCCGTTGCGAAACGCCGCTCCCTGCGGTCGATCACCAGGCTGATGCGCTCCTCGCGCGCGATCATCTCTTCGAGCGCGAGCCACCAAGCTTCACCAATTCCATCCGGAAACGCGGTCGGCAGGTAGACGGTAAAGGGCACGCCGTGCTTTGCCAGCACCGGATAGGCCTGCGTGATCACATCCTTGCAGCCGCCATCGAAGGTCAGGCAGGCAAATCGATTGGCTTTCGGCAGCGTGACCGCCCGCCGGCACACTTCGTCCATCGTGACCAGATCGAAGTTCCAGCGCTTCAGTGCACGGATTGCCCGGTCGAGAAATTGCGGCGTGATTTCACGCCACCGGTTGGGCTGGAACGGTGAGGAATCGCGCGGACGCACGCGCTCGAACCGCAAAATGGCGCCGGCGCCCCCGGTTTGCCGCTGCTTCAGCCTGAAATAGCCGCTGAAATAGCCGAGCTCCATCCGGGCCCGCTGCAAGATTCCGATATCCGACGCCAACGTCCCGCCCTCACTCACGGGTCGCGCTGCCCCGCCGCGCCCGATTGTATTACCCTTTGTTGACATTTCCCTGCGAAGGTCGGCCAACGCCAAAATAGTAAACAATTTCATATAGCACGGGCTTTGCGATGACCATGGCTGCCGCGATTGAAGACCGCACGGCGGATCGAGATGCGTGGTCGAAGGCAGGCCGCATCGCCGGCATCGACATCATTCACGACCTCTCCGCCGCGGAAAATATCTGGCGCAGCCTGGAAGCCGCGCAAACCTCATTCACGCCATATCAGCGCTTCGACTTCCTCAGTTCCTGGCAGCGGCAGGTCGGCGCGCGCGATGGCCTCGTTCCCTTCATCGTGATTGCTTACGACGCGGAGCGTCGTCCGCTGCTGCTGCTGCCGCTCGCGCTGAGGCAGGCCTATGGCGCGCGCTGCGCCAGTTTCATGGGCGGCAAGCATTCCACCTTCAACATGGCGCTGTTCGACCGCGATTTCGCCGCCAGTGCAACGCTGGCCGATCTCGAAGGCCTGATATCGGCGATATCGCAGAGGTCCGAAGCCGACGTCCTCGCGCTGCATCAGCAACCGCTCCGCTGGCGCGACCTGCCCAATCCGCTCGCCTTGTTGGCGCACCAACCGTCGGCCAATGATTGCCCGCTGTTGGTGATGGAGCCTGGCGCCGCACCGGCGGCGCTGGTCAGCAACTCATTCCGCCGCCGCCTCAAGGGCAAAGAACGCAAGCTGCAGTCCCTGCCCGGCTATCGCAGTTACGTTGCGTCGTCAGAGGCTGACATCATCCGGCTGCTCGACTGGTTCTTCCACGTCAAGCCGCAGCGGATGGCCGAACAGAAGCTGCCGAACGTGTTCGCCGAGCCCGGCATCGAGGAATTTGTCCGCGGCGCCTGTACCGCGCCGATCGCCGACGGCAGGCATGCCATCGACATCCACGCGCTGGAATGCGACGAGGAAGTGATCGCGATCTTCGCCGGCGTCGCCGACGGCCATCGATTCTCGATGATGTTCAACACCTACACGATGTCGGCGAATTCAAAATACAGCCCCGGCCTGATCCTGATGCGCGATATCATCGATCACTATGCCGGACAGGGTTATCGCGCGCTCGATCTCGGTATAGGATCGGACGACTACAAGCGGCTGTTCTGCAAGAGCGACGAGCCGATTTTCGACAGCTTCATTCCGCTGAGCCCGCGCGGCAAGCTTGCCGCCGGCGTGATGTCGGGCGTCAACCGCACCAAGCGGCTGGTGAAGCACAATCCGGCCCTGCTGGAGATGGCGCAGAAGCTGCGCAACGCGTTCAGTTAGCCCCCATTTCCCGTCATTGCGAGCGAAGCGAAGCAATCCATCTCACCACGCGGGATAGATGGATTAGGCCGCCACCACGCGCGGGCCCGGCTCGACGGCATCCGACGGCTGGCACGGCCTACTCAGCATCGTCACCTCCGAGAAGCCGACCGCCCTGAGCTGGTCGCACATCGACGCGCGCGCATCCTGCGCCATCGACGCTTCGGGCACCACGACGGCTCGCGCCTGCGACGTCAGCAATTCGGCCGGCAGATCGGAAGCGGTGCCGGCGTCCAACAGCACATGGTCGTAGACCCGCAGCAGCGCATCGATTGCCAGCATCAACCGCGGCGACTGGAGCTGCGCGCGGTCGAAACCGGGACGTCCGGCACTGACGAGATGCGCGCGCGACTGCCGGTCCTTGGTGATGATTTGCGTAAACGAGGCTTCGCCCTGCATCAGTTCAGCAAGCCCGGGCGCGACCGGATCGGCCGACGCTGCCACGATCGCCGGCGAGGACGCGACGAGATCGACGACCACGACTTTCGCCTGCTGCGCCATCAGCCGCGCCAGCGTCAATGCGGTCAGCGTGATGCTCTCGCTCGGCGCGGTGCCGAGCACGGTCACCTTGCGCGTCGCGGCGCCGGCGTCAACCAGCGCATCGGCCAGTTGCTCGATCTCGCCGGTCTCCGTCGCGGTATCGATCCGAGGGCCATCCGCGTGCGGCTCATCCGGCATGGGTTCGGAGGCGTGATCTGTGGCAGCAAACTCCGCCGCCGGAAGTACGCGTGCGATCGCCGGTGCGAGCAACGGTTCCGACGAAGAAGGCAACTCGATTTCGGGCGCGGCCTCATGTGAAACTTCCGGCGAAGCCGCAGCGGCGGCACGCGGCGCGGTCATGCGCAACAGTTCGCCGGTCGCGATGGCACCCGAGGTAAGCAGCAAGGTCGCCAGCGTCGCGATCAAAACGATGGGCAGCTTCTTCGGATAGGCCGGCGTGTTGGAAACGGTGGCGCGGGAGATGATACGGCCATCGGCCGGGGCTGCCTCGATATTCTCGCGGGCGCTCGCCTCGCGGTATTTGGCGAGATAGGTTTCCAGGAGGTCGCGCTGCGCCTTGGCCTCGCGTTCGAGCGCGCGGAGCTGCACGTCCTGGCCGTTGTTGGAGGAGGCCTGCTTCTTCAATTGGTCGAGACTGTTCATCAGGCCGTCGACCCGGCCTCCGGCGATGCGCGCATCATTGTCCAGTGAGCGCGACACCTTGCCCGCCTCCTCGCGCAGCTGGCGATCGAGATCGGCGAGCTGCGCCTTCAACTCCTTGATGCGGGGATGGCCGCCAAGCAGCGTCGACGATTGCTCGGCGAGCTGGGCGCGCAGCGTTACCCGCTGCTCGGAGAGCCTTCGGATCAGTTCGGAATTGAGCACCTCGGAGGCCTCGATCGGCTGGCCGCTTTGCAGCATTTCCTTGATCAGCCGAGCCTTGGACTCCGCGTCCGACTTCAATGCGCGGGCGTTGTTCAACTGCGTGTTGATCTCGCCCATCTGCTGGTTGGACAGCGTGGTGTTGTTGGTGCCTACAAAGAGGCTGGACTTGGAACGGAAATCCTCGACGCGGGATTCGGATTCGGCCACCTTCTTGCGCAGCTGTTCAATTTCACCCGACAGCCACTGCCCGGCCGATTTCGCCTGCTGCTGCCGCGCGTCCTGCTGCAGCACCAGATACCCTTCCGCGATTGAATTGGCGACGCGCGCCGCAAGTTCGGGATCGCGCGACTGGAATTCGACGACGATGACGCGGGATTTGTCGACCGCATAGGCCGTGAAGCGCTCGTAATAGGCTTCCAGCACGCGCTCTTCCGGTGTCAGCGAGAACGGGTCGCGCCCGATACCGACCAAAGCCAGCAACGACTTGATCGGCGAAAAGCCCCGCAACACCGGGTCGAACTCGGGGAGTTCGGCAAGCTTGTTCTTCCTGATGATCTCGCGGGCAAGGTCGCGCGACTGCACGAGCTGCACCTGGCTGGTCACGGCTTCGGGGTCGAGCGCGCTGCGCTCCTCGTTGCGCTCGCCGGTCGGCCGCAGGAACACGTTCTCGCGGCCATCGACCAGGATGCGCACTTCCGACTTGAACCGCGGAGTAATCATGTTGACGGCGACAAGCGACAATACCAGCGCCAGCACCGTCGGAACGATGATCCAGCCTCGCTTGCGCATCAACGCCTGACCGAGCGCGTGCAGATCGAGATCGGCGGAATCGGATGCAGCGATGGGCTTCCGAGCCGCAGGCGCAGGCCTTGCTATCGCCCGCTGCACCACCGGCTTGTCCTTGCCTGCACGCCAGAACGCCAAACGCATCGCACACTCCCGCGGACGCAACTATCGGTCCGCTCGACCGGCGCGATTACACTTCATTATGGTTGCCGCTGGGTTAATTTGCCTACGTGCGCGCCGAAACGCCGCCCCTCGCGTATCAGGTCATTTTTTGTTAACCATCCACACCCTTAATCGCGGAATAGTTTTCCAGGATTTTCGCAATGCGAGGCGTGCTCGCCCCAACTTCATGTCTGGTTGCTGCACTGGCGTTTGCGAGCTTCGTGGCTCGGCCCTCGCAGGTATCGGTCGTATCTGAAAGCTGTCTCGATGCCTGTCGTTGACGGTCAGCCGCTTCGCATCCTGCACGCGACGCGCGCGCCGGTTGGCGGCATTTTCCGCCATATTCTCGATCTCGCCAACGGCCAGGCCGACCGCGGTCATCACGTCGGCATCATCGCCGACAGCCTCACCGGCGGCGAACGCGCCGAGCAGGCGCTGGCGGAAATCGCCCCGCGCCTCAAGCTCGGCGTTCACCGCACCGCCATTCGCCGCGAGCCGCTTCCGACCGATGTTTTGGTATGGGCCCGGTTCCAGCGCATGATCCGCGAACTGAATCCGGATGTGCTACACGGCCACGGGGCCAAGGCCGGCGCCTTCATGCGTTTAAAAACCGCTGCCCGCGGCAAGATCCGGGTCTACACCCCGCATGGCGGCTCGCTGCACTATCCGCTGTCGACGCTGAAGGGCAACATCTATGCCCGCGTCGAGCGCGCGCTGATGAACGATACCGATTTGTTCCTGTTCGAAAGCGCCTTCGCGCGGAACACCTATCAGCGCACCATTGGCACGCCGAAGGGATTGGTGCGATGCGTATTCAACGGCGTCACCGCCAGTGAATTCGATCCCGTCACGAAAGCCGATGACGCCACCGACCTGATCTATGTCGGCGAGTTCCGGCACATCAAGGGCGCCGACCTCCTGATCGACGCGGTGGCGCGGCTGCGCGCCGACGGCCGACCGGTGACGCTGACGCTCGCCGGTGACGGCGAGCAAAGCGAAAGCTTGAAAGCCCAGGTCGAGCAGCTCGGCCTCGGCGAGGCCGTGCGGTTCATCGGTCACGTCAAGGCGCGCTACGGCTTCTCCAAGGGCTCGCTACTGGTGGTTCCCTCCCGCGGCGATTCGATGCCCTACGTCGTGATCGAGGCGGCCGCCGCCGGCATTCCGATGGTCGCCGCCAATATCGGCGGCATCCCCGAAATTTTCGGCCCGCATGGCGACGCCCTGTTCGCGCCCAGCAACGCGGCGGCCATGGCCGATGCCATCAAGGCCGCGCTTGAGGATCCGTCCGCGACCAAGGAGCGGGCTAAATCGCTGCGCGAACGAATCTTCATGCATTTTTCGCAGAAGGCGATGGTCGAAGGGGTTTTTGCCGGCTACCGCGACGCGTTTGCCAATCGTTAACCGTTATTTACCAACGTAACTGTTTCTTCCGATTTGTCCCGTAAGCCGTTGTGTGGGGGAATTCCGCACCGGCGGGCACGTTCCTATGTGCCCGCTCAAGAACGGGATGAGGACAGTGGAACCGATTAACGCACGCTCGATGCTCGATGCCGCGGCGACCGCGAGCGCGGCTCGCCCGCCGGTCGAACGCCGCCGCAGGTTGTCGCCGGCGGCGCTTGCCGTTGCCAATCAGAAAGTCGGTCGCGCCTATTCGCCGATCGTGATCGCAGGCGTGGTTCGCGCTATCGACTTCGGGATGCTCAGCGCAATCGGCATCGCGCTCTATTTCGGATATGCCGTCCCACTCAGCGGCTTCTACTGGGAATTTCTCGCGGCGATCTTCGGCGTGGCGGCAACGGCCGTGATCTGCTTCCAGGCCGCCGACATCTACCAGGTGCAGCTATTCCGCGGCCATCTTCGCCAGATGACCCGGATGATTTCATCCTGGGCGTTCGTGTTCCTGCTGTTCATCGGCGCCTCGTTCATCGTCAAGCTCGGCAGCGAGATTTCGCGGCTGTGGCTCACGGCGTTTTTCCTCACGGGCCTCGCCGCGCTGCTGGCGCAGCGCCTGGGCCTGCGCTCGCTGGTGCGCAACTGGGCGCGCCAGGGTCGGCTCGATCGCCGCACCATCATCGTCGGCGCGGACCAGAATGGCGAAGAGCTCGTCGAGGCGCTCAAGACCCAGGATGATTCCGACATCAAGGTGCTCGGCGTGTTCGACGACCGCAACGACGATCGCGCGATGGATACCTGCGCCGGCAGTCCGAAGCTCGGCAAGGTCGACGACATCGTCGAATTCGCGCGCCGCACCCGCATCGACCTCGTGCTGTTCGCGCTGCCGATCTCGGCCGAGACGCGCATTCTCGACATGCTGAAGAAGCTGTGGGTGCTGCCGGTGGATATCCGCCTTTCAGCGCATACTAACAAGCTGCGCTTCCGTCCCCGCTCCTATTCCTATCTAGGTGAGGTGCCGACGCTCGACGTGTTCGAGGCGCCGATCACCGACTGGGACCTGGTGATGAAGTGGCTGTTCGATCATGTCGTCGGCTTCGTCATCCTGGTGCTGGCGCTGCCGGTGATGGGGCTGGTCGCGCTCGCGGTCAAGCTCGACAGTCCCGGGCCGATATTGTTCCGACAGAAGCGCTTCGGCTTCAACAACGAGCGCATCGACGTCTTCAAGTTTCGCTCGATGTACCACCATCAGGCTGATCCGACCGCCTCCAAGGTCGTGACCAAGAACGATCCGCGCGTCACCCGCGTCGGGCGCTTCATCCGCAAGACCAGCCTCGATGAGCTGCCGCAACTCTTCAACGTCGTGTTCAAGAGTAATCTTTCGCTGGTCGGCCCCCGGCCGCACGCCGTGCAGGGCAAGTTGCAGAGCCGCCTGTTCGACGAGGCCGTCGACGGCTATTTCGCCCGCCACCGCGTCAAGCCGGGCATCACCGGCTGGGCGCAGATCAACGGCTGGCGCGGCGAAGTCGACACCGATGAGAAGATCCAGAAGCGCGTCGAGTTCGATCTCTATTACATCGAGAACTGGTCGGTGCTGTTCGACCTCTACATTCTCTTGAAGACGCCGATCGCGCTGATGACCAAGAGCGAGAACGCGTATTGAGTTCGCGTCATTGCGAGCGCAGCGAAACAATCCATGGCGCGGCAACGGGACAGATGGATTGCTTCGTCGCGGAGTTTATCATCGGGCCGGCCCAAGGCCGGACCCGTTGGCTCCTCGCAATGACGGCGGATAGTGGCGCTGTAGTTAATTGAGTTGCGTGAGTGCGTAATGGCGTATGCGGCGACAGCCGGGGCTTCCCTACCATCGACGACGGCCGCGCCCGGCGTGCTGGCCTTGCAGCGCGCGCTGGTGTGGCTGGTCGGGGCAACCGGCGCCATCGTTTTCATCGAACCCTCGCCCTATGAGCTGGCGACGCTTGCCGCCTGCGTGATCTTCTTCGCAACCGGCTTGCGGATGCGGCTGGTGTTCATACCGTTGCTGCTGCTCCTGTTCCTGGTCAATATCGGCTACAGCATCAGCGCGGTTGCCGTCATGGACCGGCCCAACGTCCCCAACTGGATCGCGACCTCCTGGTACATGGCGATCACGGTCATCTTCTTCGCGATGGTCATCTCCGAGGACACCGCGGCGCGGCTCGACATGCTCCGGCGCGGCCTCGTCGTCGGCGCGGTGATTGCGTCACTCGCCGGCATTGCCGGCTACTTCAATTTCGTGCCCGGCGGGCGGGATCTGCTGACGCTGTATGACCGTGCCCGCGGCACGTTCAAGGATCCCAACGTGTATGGCGCGTTCCTGATCCTGCCCGCGCTGTTCGCGCTGCAAAGCATCGTCTCGGACAAACTCGGCAAAGCGCTCCGCAGCGCGGTCGCGTTTGGCATCATATCGCTGGCGATCCTGCTTTCGTTTTCACGCGCCGCCTGGGGCGGGCTGATCCTTACCTCCGCCTCCATGCTGGCGCTGATGGTGCTGACCAGCCGCTCGCAGGCGCAGCGCTCGCGCATCATCGTGATCGCGCTCGTGACCGTGGTCCTGGCGGCAGCGCTGGTTGCGATCCTGTTGTCATTCGATTCGATCGCGAACCTCTTCAAGCAGCGCGCGAGTCTCGACCAGAGCTACGATGGAGGCCGCTTCGGCCGTTTCGGCCGACATATTCTCGGCGCCGAGATGGCGCTTGGGCTGCCATTCGGCATCGGCCCGCTGCAGTTCAACCGCTTCTTTCCCGAGGACACCCACAATTCCTACCTGAACGCGTTCATGTCGGGCGGTTGGCTCTCCGGCGTCTGCTATCCGGCGCTGGTCTTCGTCACGGTGCTGACGAGTTTCCGCTATGTCTTCGTCCGCGTGCCCTGGCAGCCGATCTATCTGGCAATCTTCGCCGCATTCCTCGGCACGGTCGGCGAGAGCTTCATCATCGATACCGACCATTGGCGGCATTTCTGGATGATGCTGGGCACGATGTGGGGCATGTTCGTCGCCGCCGAACGCTGGAAGGCCGACAATAATCCGGTGCTCTTGACGCCCGCGAAACCGTCCTAGGACCGCTTGCCCCTTTTCGCGGGGTTCGGCGCTTCGACCATCGACTTCAGCTCTTCGGTCGCCGCCAGCATCGTCTCATAGCCCTTCGTCGCGAACTCCAGCAGCAATTTCAGCTCGGCGTCCGAATAGGACTCCCAGAGTTTGACCATGCCGCGCTGCATGTGTTCGTAGAACCGCCCGATCTTGGCGAGGTTCTCCGGCACGATGACGATGAACACCTTGCGGCGATCGGCGGGATCGCGCTCACGGCGGACCAGGCCGGCCTTCTCCAGCCGGTCGACAACGCCGGTAATGGCGCCGGTGGTCAGCCCTGTCACCTCCGCTAGCCGTCCGGCCGTCACCCGGCCTTCCAGGTTGAGGAAGTCGAGACATTCGAGGTCGGAGCCGGAAATCCCGACCGTATTGGCCACCGTTTGCCCGAAAATGACGCCCTGCGCCGACGAGCGCCGCAGCGCGTTCTCGAGTTCCTGCATCAGCGCAGCCCGCGCCTTCGCCCTTGACAAAGCCAGCCTCATCTCTTAGTCGAGATATATCTTAGTTACTAAGATAATTAGCAACTATACGTTCCTACCACTTCACGCACGCATGGAGCAAGCATGAGCGGACGACCCACGGGGCGACCCAAGGCGCTGGTGATCGGCGGCGGCATCGCAGGACCAGTGACGGCGATCTTCCTGAAAAAGGCTGGCATCGACGCCGAACTGTTCGAGGCGTGGCCCTATTCGACCGGCACCGGCGGCGGCCTGCAGATCGCGCCGAACGGCATGCATGTGCTGGCCGAGATCGGATTGGCCGACGAGATGATCCGGCGCGGATCGATCGCGGAGTCCTTCGATTTCCATTCGCAATCCGGCGCCCGCCTTGGTTCGGTCAATCAGAACATGCGGCAGCGCTTCGGCCAGCCGGCCGTGAACATGTGCCGCGCCACGCTGAATGAAATGCTGATCAACAAAGCCTGGTGCGAGAACGTCGAACTGCGTTTCGAGAAGCGGCTGGTCGCAATCGAGGATCGCGCCGACAGGCCCGTGGTTGCGCATTTCGCCGACGGCACCATTGCCGAGGGCGACTTCGTGATCGGCGCCGACGGCGTGCACTCCGCGGTGCGGGCGCACGTGATCCCCGATGGGCCAAGACCGTTCGACACCGGCCTGATCGGCTTCGGCGGCTTTGTCCCGCGCGCGGTGATCGCAGATGCGCCGATCGGCCAGCGCGTGGTGACGACCTTTGGGCAGAGCGGCTTTTTCGGTTACAGCTTTTGCAGCTCGGACGAGAGCGACGGCGTGATGTGGTGGAGCACGCAGCCTTCACACGGTGTCGACGCAGCCGGCTTTCGCGCCATGGGCCAGGACGCGATCAAGCGGCATTTGCTTGATTTCCACGCCGGCTGGCATGACCCGATCCCGCGGATTCTGGACGCTGCCGGAAATATCGTGGTGACGGCAACGCTCGACGTCGCGACGCTGCCGACCTGGTCGCGCCAGCGCACGCTTCTGATCGGCGACGCCGCGCACGCCACCAGCCCGCACGCCGGCCAGGGCGCCTCGCTGGCGCTCGAAGACGCCATGCGGCTCGGCCGGCTGATGCATGACAAGCAGGAGCTTGGTCTGACCTTCCAACAGTTCGAGACCCAACGCCGCCCCCGCGCCGAGAAGATCGTCGCGCTGGCCCGCCGCAACGGCAACAGCAAGCGCGAGTTCAGCGTCACCGGCGCCTGGATCCGCGACCGCATGTTGAAAGTCTTGCTGCCGGTCACGGCGAAGGGAATGGACTGGATGTACGCGTATGATCCGCGGTCAGCGTAGTCCTGTGCATCGCAGCGGCGTGCTTCTCCCTCGCCCCGCTCTTGCGGGGAGAGGGGCGGTTCGGCAAGGACGGTGAGAGATGGACTCGCGGAGACTCCCCCTCACCCGGCGCTACGCGCCGACCTCTCCCCGCGCGCGGGGAGAGGCAAAGCAAGAAAGCTACTTCTCCACCTCGAACGTCAACCCAGCATGATCAACCAGTCGCTTGATCAGCTTGTGCTGCATCGCTGCGCCGGGCGTCCAGAAGCCGGCCGGCACGTCAGGCGTATCGCGCAGCAGGCAGATCGCGCATTCCGAAATCATCTTCGAGGTCGAACCGTAGCCGGGATCGCGATCGCCCTTCACCGCGGCGCGGACCTGCCGGCCATCGGGCGCGATCGCGGCATAGAGGAGATCGTAGAGCCCGTTCTCGCGCTCTTCCCTTGACGGCCCCTCACCCGGCTTCGGCGCGTTCGGACCGGTCTTTTCAGTGTTGGCCGCCATCACCAGCTTGGCATTGGCCTCGCCCTTCTCGCCGGGCCCGGTCAGCACCATCTCGTCATAGACGAAGTCGCGGCCATACGGGAATCCCATCAGCATGTTGGAACGATGGACGTTGCGCGTGTTGATCAGGGCCATCATGAACGGAGCCGTCCAGGATTGCATGTCTTCTTCATAGGCAGGTTTGTTGCCGCGCGGCTGTTTCGGGCCGGTGAATCCCGGCGTCAGCGCAAAGGGATCGTTGAGGATGGCCACCAGGCTGAGATCCTTGGCGACTGCATCGAAGGTCGCCTTGGCGCTCGCCGCCGTGCCGCCGGAAAGCGTTCCGCGCATGTTGCGCACGCGGCCCTTGACGCGCAATGCCGGCGCGCCGAACGTGCGCTTGGCTTCCTCTTGCACGAAGAACGCTCCGAGCTCGAACGGCACAGAATCGAAGCCGCAGGAAAACACGATGCGCGCGCCACTCGCTTTCGCCGCAGCCTCGTGCTTGTCGATCATCTGCCGCATCCAGATCGGCTCGCCGCAGAGATCGACATAGTCGGTGCCGGCCTCGACGCAGGCTGCGATCAACTCGTTGCCATAGAGCTGGTAGGGACCGACCGTGCTGATCACGCATTTGGTCTGGCCAACCATCGCCTTCAACGACGCGGGATCGCCGGCATCGGCCACGATCAGCGGCGTCTCCTTGGGCGCGCCGATCGCATCACGAACGGAAGCGAGCTTGTCGTTGCTGCGGCCGGCCATCGCCCATTTCAAAGAGGCGTCGCCCTTGTAGTGCTCGGCGAGATATTCGGCGACGAGCTGGCCGGTGAAGCCGGTGGCGCCATAGACGACGATGTCGAATTTCGACGAAGACATATTTTGAATTCCCTCAGGCTCGTCATTGTCTGCGACAAACGCGGAGCGTTTGCGCAAGGGAGCGAAGCGACGAAGCAATCCATCTCTGCACTTGCCGCACTACAGATTGCTTCGCTGCGCTCGCAATGACGGTTTCCTCTCGCTTTCGCAAGCCTATTTCTTCGCGTAGGACACGCCCATCCCGGCGCGAACGTCGGCCTGGATGCCGTAGGGCGCGATCGGATAGCGCAGGCCGTTTTTGGCAAGCTGCTTCATGCCGGCAATGGCCTTGGCGAGATGCTCGGGCTTGAGCGCCATCAGCATCTCCTCGTCGGGCACGCCGCCATAGCGCCGTTCGGCAAAACACGGCAGCGACAGGCTCGGCTCGCCGGTCTTCAGCGCCCTGCCCCAGGAATCCGCGCAGGCGGTCTCGCCGACCACGCCCCATTCGAACTTCCTGTAGCCGGTATATTGCAGGCCGTTGATCAGGATGATCATCTGGCCGGGCGTCGCATAGACCAGGCAAATATCCGGCGGATTGAGCCGGCCGCTGGTAAGCGGGCTCACCGCCATTGCCTGATACTGACCGAAAGGCACGACATCGAGCGCTTCCTGACGCTTGCGCGCGTCCTCCGCCGTGCCGTGCCAGACGCCGACGTAGTTTTCACCGGCGAGCCACTTTTCGTCCCTTGGCGCCAGACCGATCACGGCGCGACATTGGGCGCCGACGAGATCCTCGCCGGTGATGCCGACGGTCCAGCCGAGCCGCGAGGCCATGCTGACGATCTGGTCGGTGGTATGCACCGCCGATGGACGCCGGATTTTCGGGACCGCGGTCATTTCCTCGACACTGGCAAACATTTTGATGCCGATCACCGTCGTCTTGAGCCGCAGAAGACTATTCAGATCGGCCACCATGCCGGCCATATCGAGCGTTTCCGGCAGCGTCTGCTGTTGCATGGCGTCAACTCCCAAATCGGCGCGCTGAACGGCGCCTGCATCTCGATTGTAGCCCGGCCGGTTGCCCGCTTCTACTTCGCCGGCCCCGGTAATAGATCATCGATCTTGCCGGTGGCGCGGTAGGCAATGAGGCCCATCCATTCGCGCACCGCCATCTCCGTCCGTCCCAGTCCGTCCAGCGCGGCGTTGGTAAAACTAAGTACGTCGGCGCGTTTGCCGACGCGCCAGTCGACGGGATAGGGCTCGACCGCAAATCCCGCCTTCCGGAACAGGCCGACCGATCGCGGCATATGGAAGGCTGACGTCACCAGCAGCCAGCGCTCGCCCTGCTTCGGCGCGAGCAGGGCCTTGGAGAACTCCGCGTTCTCCTGCGTGTTGCGCGAAGTCCGTTCCATGATCAGCCGCGACTTGTCGATACCGAGGCTCTGGAAAATGGTGCCGGCGAAATCGGCTTCCCTGGCATCGTTCGAAATCAGTTTCGCACTGCCGCCGGAGAATACAACACGCGCTTTCGGATAACGGTGTGCCAGCGCTGCGGCCGCGATCAGGCGGTCGGGCGAGCTTCGCACCACCGGCGTGCCATGCGCGGCGGAAAGATCGGCCTCGATCGATGCGCCGAGCACGATGATGCCGTCCGGCGGCGCCCCGCTGCCGGCCTCCCACGGCGGAAAGCGCTGCTCCAGCGGATAGAGCAGCAGGTTCCCGAGCGGCGACAGCCCGCAAATGACCAGCAGCAAAACGGCTGCGATCACCAGCTTGCGGCCGAGCGATGCAAAGCGCGTGAACATCAGGATGGCGCCGACGAAACCGACGCCGATCAGAAGATTCGTCGGCAACAGCAGGAAGCCGAGCGTCTTGGAGAGGACAAAAAACAAGGGAAGCCTCTGACAATGTCTGGTACAGCGTCATACGACGCCATTGCAGCAATCAAAAGCCCTCCTCATGTCCCACCATCACCTGCATTCCAGCCCCGAAACCTGCCATTGGGGCTTCTTCGAAGCCAAATTGAAGCCGGCCCTGACCATCGCCAGTGGCGATGAAGTCACCATCGACACCGTGACCGGCGGCCCGGACGTGGTGCCGGACCGTAGTCGGTTTCACGTACCTCCCGAGCTTGCCGACATTCACGCGCGAAGCGAGCGCATGCTGCCCGGCCACATTCTCACCGGCCCGGTTGCGGTTGATGGCGCCGAGCCCGGTGACGTTCTGGAGGTTGACATCCTCGACGTCCAGCTCCGGCAGGACTGGGGCTACAATCTGATCCGCCCGCTGGCGGGGACGCTACCCGACGATTTCCATGAGACGCGGATCCTGAACATTCCGCTTGATCGCGATCGCATGGTCGGCCGGATGCCGTGGGGGCTCGATTTGCCGCTCAAGCCGTTCTTCGGTGTGATGGGTGTGGCGCCGCCGCCCGCCTGGGGGCGCATCACCTCGCTGATCCCGCGTGCGATGGGCGGCAATCTCGACAACAAGGAGCTCGGCGCCGGCGCCAAACTATATCTGCCGGTGTTCGTGCCGGGGGCGCTGTTCTCCTGCGGCGACGGCCATGGCGTGCAGGGAGACGGCGAAGTCTGCGTCACTGCAATCGAGACCGCGCTGCAGGGCCGCTTCCGCCTGACGCTGCGCAAGGACCTGCGGCTCAGCTATCCCCGCGCCGAAACATCAGATCACTACATGACGATGGCGATGGACCCCGACCTCGACCAATGCGTGGTGCGGGCGTTGCGCGACATGATCGTGCTGCTCGGCGAGAAACGCAATTTGTCGCGCGAGGATGCCTACACGCTCTGCAGCCTCGCCGCCGACCTGCGCGTGACGCAGACGGTTAACGGCTCCAAGGGCATTCACTGCATGATCGCGAAGGCGGTCGTGCACGGGTAATCGGACGATCTGCGGCTTTTTCAAAAAGGAGAGCGCAGCTTGAGCCTGGCGTGAAACAACACGCTGGTCTTACCGACCAACGCGGTCCCCTGCACCTGTGCACCATCGGCGGTATACGAACCACTGAAGCCGCAGGTGACTTCGCGGCCGCCGAACAGCGGCCGCGCGCCCGCGGATTTCGTGTGCTCATTGGTAATCAGTTCGCCGCGCCATTTGCCGCGATCCGCGGTGTATGAGCCCGTGTAGTAAAAATACGAGTCGCCGCCGGCGACCTTGCCATCGTGCAGCACGATTACTCCGTGCGCGCGGCCCTGGCCGCCGTCCGTCATCTCGATCTGGATGGTGTAGAGGCCGTTCGTTACCGTCATCGCGCCCTCGCCCCGGACATCATCGGCATTCCCTGCCCCACGAAGCAATCAGGAAATAGCCGCAGGAGTGGATCGTTTCGCCGCGCCTGCAACGGCCGTTAACGCTTGCCGCGCACTGTGCGTCACCGGCGCTCGGCCGATCCACAACCCCCACGTCCGCTTTTAATACGCTTTTTCAAATGGATAGACGGCTATCCACAAGTCGTTTGACTCATGTGTGCAAAACTAAATAGAGTCGAAATAGTAACTTTTCAGTACATCGTTTAAAAGTTAGCGTTCCCCATGGCTACAGAAAAAGCCGAAACCGACCGCGTTCCAGTTACGTTGGCGCTCTCGACCATCAACTATCTCGAAAGACTGGTGAGACAGGGCACCCACGGCACCAGCGTTCCCGGCGTCGCAAGAACTTTGATCGAGGAAGGCATTCGGCTCGCCATCAAGGACGGGCTGCTTGCAATCCGCGACAATGGAAAGGCGTCCTGACGGGCAACGACGCGGCGGTCTTCACAGAATGTGGAACCGAGAAAATGCTTACGAATTTACCGACCTGGACCACCGATCGCGTCGAGCTCCTGAAGAGCCATTTTGAGGCCGGCCTCACCTGTCGCGAGATAGCAGCCAGCATCGGCGTCAGCCGCAACGCCGTGATTGGCAAGCTTGCCCGCCTCCAGTTGACGCGCGGCCCGGCCCGGGCCGAACCACGCCCCACCAAGGCTGCCAGAGAACGCTCCCGAAAATCCATTCCGCGCCTGCAGTACAAGATCCTGCAGGCCGTCTATGAAAACGCGCAGCCGCTGCCGGAAGTAACGATCACAAGCGAACACCGCTGCTCGCTGTTCGAACTCAGCAACCAGCGCTGCCGCTGGCCGATCAGCACGCCAGGAGCTGAGGATTTCTGCTTTTGCGGCGACACGCCGGTAGAAGGCATGCCCTATTGCACTGGGCATACCCGCCTCGCCTACCGCCCGGGCTCTCGCCAGCGCGTTGCGCGCGCATATTGACGAGCGACATGCAGTTATCGCGAAGATACGAAGAAGCGGACGGTCGGTTCTGATTCCATCAACCGACCGTCCGCTAACGCGTGATGACTTTTCTTCGAATCGTCATCCGCTTTACCTTTTGTTTGAGCATGATCTCCGCGCAAACGCGTTCCGCGTTTGTCGCGAGGGAAAACCGCTGCACACTTTTCCGGATCATGCTCTAGCCGAGCCGCCAGCCGACCTCTTCCGTAAAGCTCTTGTAGAACTCCGGCGTGTAGGCCTTTTCCGGGGCCTGCCGCACCCGCTCGTCGAGCTTGTGGGCGTCGTCGCCGACGAGAATGCGCCAGCGCTCGGCCTTGACGCCATCGAGGATGATCTTTGCCGCGGCCGCCGCCGTGGTCGGCGCCTCCTCGCGGAAAGTGCGAGCGCGATCCCGCGCGATCTGTTGGATGTCGTCGTCCGACATCGCCGCGGTGTCGATGCCCATGCCGTTCAGGCGCTGCCGCGTCGCCAGGATTTCATTCGGGCTCAGTTCTTCGGATTCCGATCCGCTCTGGATCTTGCGCGAATTGGAAACGATCGAGGTACCGATATGCCCGGGCATCACAACTGAGCATTTGATATGCGGAGCGTTGAGGCGCAGGTCCGTCATCAACGCTTCGGTAAAACCTTTCACCGCGAACTTGGCGGCGCTGTAGGCGGTGTGCGAGGCGCCTATGCCGACGGATGCCCAGAAGCCGTTGACGCTCGATGTGTTGATGATGTGGGCCTCGTCGGCCTTCATCATCAGCGGCAGGAAAGTGCGGACGCCGAGATAGACGCCGCCCCAGCAGATGTTGAAGGTGCGCTCCCACTGCTCGCGCGTGTTGGTGAACAGGCTGCCGCCGCCGCCGATGCCGGCATTGTTGAACAGGAGATGGATCTTGTCGGTCGCCTGCTGCTCGATCAGCTCGTCGCGGAAGCGCTGCAGGTGAGCCTCGATCGAGACGTCGGCGACATGGGTGGTAATGCGCAGACCCTGCGGCAGCTTTTCCGCCTCGCACAGCCGCTTGGTTTCGGCCATTGCTTCCGGCGAGACGTCGCACATCGCGACATTGCAGCCTTCGGCGACAAGCTGGCGCGCGAGTTCGCGGCCCATGCCCGTGCCGCCCCCGGTGATCACGGCGAACTTTCCGGCAAAATCCTTCATTGCGACGCTTACCTCGATTTTCAATTTTTGAGTTGGGGCCCTCATGGAAATGGAGCCCGTGGGGAAGGACAGTAACAGGTGAGAACCGCCGGTAAAGCCGCCCATAAGACGGGCAGCGCGATTGTCTCGTGACCGTTTCGCGGAGCGGAATTTTCTCCGCCGCCTCGCGCGAGCCGCCCAGTGCGCCCAATCCCTCCAGCGCCTTCCGGATGGCGGCCTGTTGCGTGGGCGACGCTTCGGGCATCGGCGCGCGGGAGAAAGTCGCCGGCAGCCCTTGCAGCGACTGTGCGTAGCGCGTGCACGCCGGCAGATTATCGGAGACGATGGCGTTCCACAGCGTCAGCAGTTTCTTGTGCAGCTCGAGCGCACGGACATGGTTGCCCGACTTGACCACGTTCCAGAGCTCGACGGACGCATGCGGCGCCGCGCTCAGGATCGCGGCGATCGAACCATGCGCACCAAGCGTATAGGACGGATACATCAGGGCATCGACGGCGCTGTAGATCAGTTTGTCCGGCGCCATCATCATGAGATCGGCGAACAGTTTCAGATCGCCCGCGCTCTGCTTGACGCCGACGACGAGCGGCACCTCATTCATGATCCGTGTCAGCAGCGCCGGCGACAGATAGGACCACGGCACGACGTTGTAGATGATGATCGGCATGCCGGTTTCGTCGGCCATGCGACGGAAGTGATCGACATCGCCTGCTCGTCCGGCTTGAACAGATAATGCACCGGCGTCACCTGCAGCGCTGCGACGTCCATGTCGCGCACCAGCCTGCCGCGGCGGATCGCATCGCGGGTGAAATCGACGATGATCCCGGCGATCACGGGCGCGCGCCCTTTCGCCGCTTCCACCGTCGCCGCCACCAGGTCCCGATATTCCTCGTGGTCGAGCGTATGCCCCTCACCGGTCGAACCGCCGGCCGCCATGCCATGACTGCCGGCCGCGATCAGCCAGTCGACCTGGGGTGCAACGAGTTTGAACTCGATCTCGCCGTCTTTCCGAAATGGCGTGGTCATCGGCGGTACCACGCCGGTCGGACGTGTTTTCATCGAACTGCCCTCGCGTTCCACCCGAATGTGCGGGTGTGTTCCCGCTTTCCCGGCGATACCAGCCGGTCGCGGCAAGCCTACTGAATGTCGTCGCGGCGATCCAGTTGCAGCATCAACGCGGCTGATCAGCAGAAATGCCGGAGCAACAATGGAGGTGGCGACTTTTGCGCTGCAGCGCCAATACTGCCGGGGCCAGCGGTTGCGCTGGCAGTCCCTTGACCTATGTCAATGGACTGCACGGCGCGATGGCGAACCTTCCCCGGGGCGTAACCTGCTCGCGTGACAGGGTGCGGGGGATTGTTCACCTGACGCCGCTTGCTGCGAAAACCGACATATCGAGGGCACCGCAGATGAATGTGGCAGTCCGACTCCTGATCGCTTTGGCGGTCGCGTTGACGTCGCTGGGTGCGATGTCGCCGGAACGTTCCGAACAACCCGCCGATGAGACCGAGATACGCATCGGCAATCTCATGCCTTATTCAGGAAAGCTGGCCGAATTCGCCGCCATCGGAAGAGCCCAGGCTGCCTATTTCGACATGATCAATGCCCAGGGCGGGATCAACGGCCGCAAGATTCGCTTCATCTCCCGCGACGACAATTCCGATCCCACCGTTGCGCTCGACATGACGCGCAAACTGGTCGAGCAGGACAATGTCCACCTGATATTCGGTTCCTTCGGAACGCCAGGGAACCTTGCGATCCGGCGTTTCCTGAACGAGAAGAAAATTCCCCAGCTGTTCCCGGTTTCCGGCGCCGATGAGTTGAGCGATCCGAAGGCGTTTCCGTGGACGATGGGCTGGCAGCCGTCATCCCAGGCCGCGGGGCGCATCTACGCCAACTACATCCAGGCCACCTATCCGCAGCGCAAGATCGTGATCGTTTGGCAGAACGATCACTTCGGCAACGACCTGCACAAGGGAATCCAGAAGGGCCTCGGCGACCTCAAGCGCATGATCATCGTCGGCCTCGCCTTCGATGTAGCCGATGAGCATATCGATGGACATGTTTCCATCCTGAAGCGATCCGGCGCCGAGATCCTGCTGTTCGCAGGCGTCCCGACAGCAGCCTCGCAAGTCATCCGCTTTGCGGCAGACCTGCATTGGCACCCGGCGTTGCTGTTGAACGATGCGGCGGCCTCCATCGGCGCCACATTGGGGCCCGCAGGGGCGCAGAAATCCGCTGGTGTGATTTCGGCCACGTTCCTCAAGGATCCGACCGATCCGGCCTGGAAGGACGATCCGGCAATCAAGAACTGGCTGAACTTCATGGACAAGTATTATCCCGACGGGGACAAGGGCAGCGGCGCCGCGCTTTACGGCTATGCCGCCGCGGAGACGCTGGTTCAGGTGCTGAAACAATGCGGCAATGATCTCTCGCGCGAAAATATCATGCGGCAGGCAGCTTCGTTGAAGGACTTCGAGGTTTCCGTCCTTCTGCCCGGCATCAAGGTAAACACCGGCACGGACGATTACCGGCCGATCAAGCAGATGCGCCTCGTTCAGTTCGACGGCCGCACCTGGCAGCTAATCGGCGACGTGATCGATACGGCGTTCACGGACGGTCAGAACAAATAGGCCGCGAGATTTTTCCCAGGCGCGCGCGCTTGAAGCTCGATGCGTCAGCGCTTGCAGATGTCGCGGGTCTCTTTCTGCTCGCTGCGCATGACCTGCATTATTTCGGCCGGGGCAAAGCTGCCGAAATCGGCGGCGACGAGCGTACCGTAGCGACGGTGGTTCTTGAGCATGAGCAACAGGCGATCTCTGATATTCTCGATGGCGCGTGCGTCATCGGCCGATATCGCCGGCTTGCCTGTAGAACCGGCGGTCTGCTTGGCGTAGGCAAAGAACTTGGTAGTGGCCTCCACTGCCGCGGCGCGGTTATCGGGATCGCAGAGTTCGCGATCGTCCAAGGCGTAGATGCAGCTCGCCAATTGTCCCCATGAGTTGGCCTGATTGATCGTCTGGTTTTCGGACCAGCGGTCTGACTTGCCAGCCATTGCGGAAATGTTCGCCTGCATGCTGCCGGCCTTCAGGATGAAGTACGCTGCGCTCGGCTCCATCTTACTGGCGTCCGGACCGACGTCCACCGCCTTGAAAATACAGCTTCGCACGACCGGCGCGGTTTCCGGCCGGCCGATACGATTGGTGTCGGCAAACATTGAAACACTGGGTCCGCCCGAGAACTGGCTCTTCACCAGATCCGATATTTTAGGCGCCCAGATCCATCCGCCGACGACGAGGAAGCCGCCGAGGAAGGCAATGATGGGCATGCGGATGAGGCTGAAAATTTCGCCGGCCATTTCAAACTCCTGGCACTAGGCCTTCGGGCAATTGTCGCTCGTACCTTTGTAGCGATCGAGCATCGGCTTCATCGCTGTGGGCACGCTCCAGCCGAAATCGGCCTTGATCAATCGCCCGCTGCTGGTGTCCTGCACCAGGGCTGCGTTGATCGCGCGGTTGCGCGGGCTGTCCCAGAGCTTCCTGACTGTGGACATTTCGGCTTCGCCATATCGCTTGGCCGTGTTCATCATCTCATCGAACTTCGCAAAATAGCGATTGATGTAATCGACGATGTAGGCGCGGTTGTTCCGCTCGCAGACCGCGTTGGGGTGCGTGACGAGATAGCAGTTCAGCGCCGCCGTCATGTCCCTCGCCCGGTCGAGATCGCGCCAGTCAACGCGATGCGTGTCGGTGGAAAGCTTCGGGAGCAGCCCGTCCCTTTCGGGCTGTTCAAGCGCGGGGTAACACGCCTGGCGTATTTTCGCCGCCCTCCACTCGCCCATACGTTCGCCGCCCGGCAGGTAATCCCCGGTATGGCCCATGACAAAATAGTTGATCAGGTTTATGCCCAAAAAAATGCCGCCAAGAACAAAGGCCGCACGCTTCAGGAAATCCATGGCTCATACTCTGCACAGGTTGTGCTCGGGGATTTTGTAACACCCGGAGTGTGCCAGGATCGTTAATTGCGGCTCGATGCACGGTTGAGGTTAAGGCGAACTTACCTTCTGGAGCGGGCTAGCCTCAGGGCGTGTCCCGGCACCTCGCGTGAACCTTGAGCCCGCGGCCACGACCTACATACGAGAGGCAGTATCAATCTATGGGAGGCCGCGGTGACCCATTGGCGCGATACCATGGTCGATCGACCGGAAACGGATGCCGGGTCTTATTTTACAGGCTGGACGATCAGCGGCGTAGCTGTGCTGGGGACCATTGTTGCCGTCTGGGCTCTCGGCATCTAGCCGAGATCAGGATCGCCATCCGTGAAGATATAAATGGTCGGAGCGAGAGGATTTGAACCTCCGACCCCTAGTCTCCCAGACTAGTGCGCTAACCGGGCTGCGCCACGCTCCGATGCCGTTCCATTAGCTGCGATCAGCGTCCGGCGCAAGGCGCGCGAGTGGCCTCTTTGAGGCCCAATGAGCGGGCCCAGTTCCCGCCGGCTCAGCCGTCCTTCATTGCCGTATCCAGCAACTCCCGGCAGGAGATCAGATCCTTCAGCACCCGTTCGAGGCGTTCGCGGTCGGCGTCCGACGGCCCCGGCTTGCCCTTGGCGAACGGCAGCAAAATGCCGTCGTCGTCGGTATCGGCAAAGCGATAGTCGATTTCCTTCTCTTCGGTCTCGTAATCCTCGTCCTCGGAATCGGCATCCGCGGTCGGGATTTCTCCCTCTTCGGGCTCCTGCAGACTGAGACCGATCGCCTCCTCGACCGCTCCGAAGGTGACGGCAGAAGTCTGGTCGGCAAGGCCCTGTACCGATTTGATGCCGTGCTCTTTCAGGATCCGCTGCACGCCGCGGATGGTGTAGCCCTCGCCGTACAGCAGACGGCGGATCCCCTTCAGCAGATCGACGTCGTCGGGGCGATAGTAACGCCGCCCGCCGCTTCGCTTCATCGGCTTGATCTGGGCGAACCGCGTCTCCCAGAATCGCAGCACGTGCTGGGGAATGTCGAGCTCTTCAGCGACTTCGCTGATGGTGCGGAACGCATCCGGCGCCTTGTCCAAATGCCACTCCTCTCAACTCATCTAGTTGGTGAAGACGCAGTACTCGCCTTGCTACGCGGTCGTGCTACTCGGTCTCGCTATTCGGCCTTGCTTTCGCCGTTGCCCACCGCATGGCCGTTGATGCGCTGCTTCAGAATCGCCGATGGCTTGAACACCATCACACGACGCGGCGAGATCGGCACTTCAGTACCGGTCTTCGGGTTACGTCCGATCCGCTGTCCCTTCTTGCGCACCATGAACGAGCCGAACGACGACAGCTTCACCGTCTCGCCTTTCTCCAGGCAATCGGTAATCTCTTTCAAAACGAGCTCGACAAACGCGGACGATTCCGTTCGCGAGAGGCCCACCTTCTGGTAGACCGCCTCGCAGAGATCGACACGTGTGACTGTTTTTCCGGTCCCGGTCATCGCCTGCCCCGCACTCTCGGCGAACAAATTTATTGCCTGAAATTATGAGGTTAGCACGCAATGGTCAACAGCGAGCATCATGCAGAAGCATGAAGTCGGCCACAATTTTAATCGGTAGTTTTACCCAGCGCTTACCAGCGCACGAGGGCGGAACCCCAGGTGAAGCCGCCGCCCATGGCTTCAAACAGCACCAGATCGCCCTTCTTGACGCGCCCGTCCTTGACGGCAACCGCAAGCGCCAGCGGAATCGACGCCGCCGACGTATTGCCGTGCTGATCGACGGTCAGCACCACCTTCTGCGGCGCAATATGAAGCTTGTGCGCTGACGCGTCGATGATTCGCTTGTTGGCCTGATGCGGAATGAACCAGTCGATGTCCTCGGCGCTGGTTCCCGTAGCATTGAAGGCGTCCACGATCACATCCGTGATCATGCCGACCGCGTGCTTGAACACTTCGCGGCCTTCCATCCGGAGATAGCCGACGGTCTGGGTGCTGGAAGGACCGCCATCGACGAACAGCTTTGCCTTGTGCCGGCCGTCCGAGCGCAGATGCGTCGTCAGCACGCCGCGGTCGGAAGGCAGGCCCGGCTGGTCCTGCGCCTCGAGCACGACCGCGCCGGCGCCGTCGCCGAACAGCACGCAGGTGCCGCGGTCGTTCCAGTCGAGAATGCGCGAGAAGGTTTCGGCGCCGATCACCAGCGCGCGCTTGTAAGCGCCGGAACGCAGGAAATTATCGGCGGTCGCGAGCGCGAAGACGAAGCCGGAGCACACCGCCTGCAGATCGAAGGCGGCGCCGTGGTGGATGCCAAGTTCGTTCTGAACGGCGACCGCGGTCGCCGGAAAAGTGTTGTCCGGCGTCGAGGTCGCCAGCACGATCAGGTCGATCGCCTGGGCGTCGAGGCCGGCATGCTCCAGCGCGGCGCGCGCGGCGTTGATTGCCAGATGCGAGGTGAACTCGCCTTCGGCCGCGATGTGCCGCTCCCGGATGCCGGTACGCTGCACGATCCACTCGTCCGACGTATCGATCCGGGCGGCGAGTTCCGCATTGGTCAGCACCTTCTGCGGCAGATAGGAGCCGCAGCCCAGCACGACCGAACGTTTCGCAGTCACGAGACAGCCTCCTGCGCGGTCTGTGCCAGTGCACTACCGTCGCTATTTATCATCTGATTGATCTTGGTGAGGAGATCGCAGCGGACCATCTCATAGCCAACATCGATTGCGTAGGCAAAGCCTTCGGCGCTGATTCCGCCATGGCTTTTGACGACCACGCCTTTCAGGCCAAGCAGCACGCCACCATTGGATTTGTTCGGATCGAGCTTGTCCCGGAGCGCCTTGAACGCGCCGCGGGCGAACAGGTAACCGATCCGGGATAGCCAACTGCTTGCCATGGCGTTGCGCAGAAAATCCGCCATCTGCCGCGCAGTGCCTTCGGCGGCTTTCAACGCGATGTTGCCGCTGAATCCTTCCGAAACGATCACATCGGCCGCGCCCTGGCCGATCCCGTCGCCCTCGACGAAGCCAATATAATTGAGCTGCGACGCGCGCAGCAACTCGGCGGCCTCGCGGATCTCCTCATGGCCCTTGATCTCCTCGACCCCGATGTTGAGGAGGCCGACAGTCGGCCGTTCCCGGTTGAACAGCACGCTCGCCATCGCGCTGCCCATCACCGCCAGAGCCACGAGATGGTGCGCGTCGCCGCCGATCGTGGCGCCGAGATCGAGCACGACGGAATCGCCGCGTGCCGTCGGCCACACGCCCGCAATGGCCGGGCGATCGATCCCGGGCATGGTGTGCAGATGGAAGCGTGCCATCGCCATCAGGGCGCCGGTGTTGCCGGCGGAAACCGCAACATGAGCCTCGCTCCGCTTCACGGCGTCGATCGCAAGCCACATTGACGACCTTTTGCGGCCGCGGCGCAACGCCTGGCTCGGCTTGTCGTGCATACTCACCGTGACATCGGTATGGACCACGCGCGATGCTGCCTTCAGCGCCGGATATTTCGCGAGTTGCTCGTCGATCAGCTTGCTGTCGCCATAGAGCAGGAATTCGGTGTCGGGATGCCGTTCCAAAGAGATTGCGGCGCCGGGAATGACGACCGATGCGCCGACATCGCCACCCATGGCGTCAAGCGCGATTCGAACCTTTTGAGGCATGAACGTCCCGGAAACCTGATCTCTTGCGGCCCTCGTAGAGCCCGGCCGCGCACTGGAATGGCACCGCTAAAGCGATGCTCGGTGAAACGCAACGCGCGCCTCCGCCGGGCCGCGACAATAGCGTGTCCCCGTTCTGACACAACCTCTTGAGGGCGGTCTTTTGGCGAAAGGGAAGCGGTGTGGCCCGAAATCCAAAATAAGAAATATACCCAGATAATTCAATATCTTATTTTGGATTCTTGGGAAGATATTGGAGCTACTTCAACCCGAACGCAGCTTCCTAGGCCACTTTAGCTGCCGGCTACTTGCCCTTGGGCTTCCTGGCGCCCGATTTTTTCGGTTCTGCTTTCAACGCCTTGAGCGCCGCGAACGGATGATCTTCGGGATCGGCTGCTTCAACCACCGGCTCAAATACGGCGCCGGGCTTGCGCGGATAGGGATCGACGGCGAGATACAAGGCGTCGGTGGCAACCCTGCCGAGGTCGATCATACCGTTCTCGATCGGCTCGGGCGGATCGGGCATCTCCTCGTCGCTCTCTTCGGCCTCGTCGACCAGCGCGGCCATCTGCGGGATCTGCTCGGGCGGCGCGAAGATCAGATCGATCGGTTCGTCGATATCGTTCTCGATCTCCTCCAACGTCACCACGCAGGTCTGGCCGATCCGCGCCCGCACGTGGCCGACCACGTGGAAGCGGCCGCCGCTCTTTGGCGTGACGTCGAAAGAGGCCCGCACCGAAAGCACCTCACGCAAGCCTCCGACATCGGCCACGGCAGCGCGGATGGCCTGATCGGCCTGGATATCGCGATGCAGGCCCGTCTCCGGTATCTGCGCTACCGCGACGGGGACGCGCCACGGGTCGGGTTTCTCTGTCGTACCGGTCTTGCTCATTGCTGTGCGCCTGCCTTCTCGGGCGAGGGAAACCTGGCCGAACCACTTACCAGCGCCGCCTCGCCCTGGCTGTCGAGGGCGGCCATTGCCGCCTCGGCATAGACCGCAAGCAGGCGGGCTTTTTCGATATTCTCGCCGTTCAGGATATTCTTGCACATGGCCTGTGCCAGCGCCTCGCGGCCGTCCGTCAGCGCCAGGTCATAGGCCGTTGTCCGGCCATAGAAGGCCTCGCCGAAGGCCTGCATCCGCTTCGGCACCTTGAGGTCGCTGACCCCCATCTCGCGCAGATTATCGTCCATATCGTTGCAAAAATGGTCGAATAGCCCCTGCGACAGGGCCGTGGCCCCCTCGACCGATTTCAATCGCCGCAGCACCAGCCACAAATGCAGCAGAAGCAGGTCAAAACGGCCGTTAACCGTGTCCGGAACCCCAAAGTCCCGATAAAACAACGGTTCTCGCGCCTGCGTCACGATCATGCCATAGATGGCCTCGATGGTGCCGCGCAACGGCGGCCGGGGTTTCCTGAAGTGATTGAACGGCCAAAGCATTGTGGGTTCCGCGAGCGAGCCCTCCAGATTCTTTGCCGGGGGCCCGCGCATGTTGCAATCCAGCGTGCTGCCCGGTACGTCAACGCACCGCGCGATGCAAGAGGACGGGCTAATTCCTGACATGACCGAAATGAGCCACCTGAGCACCAGCGTGCCCTCGTCGCGCCGCCTGTCCGCATGCCGGCGCGGTTTTCGCGCGGCGGCGGCCGTGGCATTGGTCTGCGCGGCGCTGGCCGGATGCACCGGCGAGCAGTTCCAGAAGGGCTATATCCTGCCGCCCAACGCGCTGGAGCAAATTCCGATCGGCGCCAGCCAGGATCAGGTGCTGATCGTGATGGGAACGCCGTCCACGGTGGCGACCCTGAACGGCGAGGTGTTCTATTACATCTCGCAGCGCTCCGAACGCAAAGTCGCTTTCATGAACCAGCAGGTCGTCGACCAGCGCGTGATCGCGATCTATTTCGACAAGAACCGCCAGGTGACGCGGCTTGCCAATTACGGATTGCAGGACGGCAAGATCTTCGACTTCATCAGCCGCACCACGCCCACATCCGGCCAGGAGCTCAGCTACCTGACGCCGCTGTTCAAGCTCTTGAGCTTTAACTAGAGCCAGTCACTTCTGAATCACTCTGTTCCGTGGCGCGGAAATCCTGCGCCAAGTCGCCCGCTTGCCCTCTGCGCACGCGCTGCCTACGGTCCCTGCCAACAAGAATCCAAAGCAGGGAGTGAACTTGTGACGATTAAAGCTATTTCTCGCCGCCGCGTTTTGACCGGAGCTGCAGCCGTATCGGCGGCGGCGATTTTGCCGCGCTCGAGCTTCGGCTCTGACTGGCGCCCGACCGAGACCGTGCGTCTCATCGTACCGGCAGCGGCGGGCGGCAGCACCGACGTGATGGGACGTTTGCTGGCCGCGCATCTGCAGACCGCTTGGGGCCAGTCAGCCGTCGTGGAAAACCGCTCCGGCGGCGGCGGCACCATCGGCACTGCCGAAGCCGTGCGGGGCAAAGCCGACGGCCACGTCATCCTGGTCGGCAATCCCGGTCCGAACGCGATCGCCTACAGCATCTTCCGCAACATGACCTACAAGGCCGACCAGTTGCAGCCGGTCAGCAACATGATCCGGATTCCCAACATTGTCTCGGCGCATCCGTCGACCGGCATCAAGTCGATCCCAGAGTTGATCGCCTACATCAAGGCCAATCCGGACAAGCTGACCTACGGCTCCTCCGGCGTCGGGCAGAGCCCTCACCTCACCGGCGCCTGGTTCCTGCAACTTACCGGCCTGAAGATGGTCCATGTGCCGTTCCGCGGCGCAGGTCCGGCGCTGCAGGCGGCACTCGCGGGCGACATCCAGATACTGTTCGACAACCTCTATCCCACGCTGCCGCAGACCCAGGAGGGCAAGCTCACCGCGCTTTGCGTGACCACGCCCGAGCGCAGCCCGGCGGCGCCGAACATTCCGACCATACGCGAGGGTGTACCCGAACTTGCGAAGTTCGACGTCTCCTCCTGGTTTGGCGTCTTCCTGCCGAAGGCTACGCCCGCTCCCGCCGTCGAGGCGCTCAACAAGGAGATCAAGGCGATGCTGGCGCGCGATGACGTCAAGAAGACCATCGGCAACATGGGCGCCACCGCCGACTGGGGCACGCCGCAGCAATTCTCTGACTTCGTGCAGGCCGAGACCGCGAAGTTCGGCGAGATCATCAAGCGCGAAGGCCTGCAGATGGATGTGAATTGAGAAGTTCGTAGGGTGGGTCAGGCGAAGCCGTAACCCACCTGCGGTCTCGCCGCGCACAAACATTTCGGTGGGTTACGCTGCGCTAACCCACCCAACGAAGGCCGAAACAAAAACCCCGCGGCTCGCACCGCGGGGTTTTCGTTTCGAGCGGCTTTCGCCGGCTCAGTGCGCCAGGATCGCCAGCAGCAGCAGCGCCACGATGTTGGTGATCTTGATCATCGGGTTGACCGCAGGACCCGCCGTATCCTTGTAGGGATCGCCGACGGTGTCGCCGGTCACCGCCGCCTTGTGGGCGTCGGAGCCCTTGCCGCCGTAGTGACCGTCCTCGATGTACTTCTTGGCGTTATCCCAGGCGCCGCCGCCCGAGGTCATCGAGATCGCGACGAACAGGCCGGTCACAATCACGCCGAGCAGCATGGCGCCGACGGCGGAGAATGCCGCCGACTTGCCGGCCGCGCCGCCGCCCGCGATTGCATAGATCGCGAAGTAGACGAAGATCGGCGACAGCACCGGCAAAAGCGACGGAATGATCATTTCCTTGATCGCCGCCTTGGTCAGCAGGTCGACGGCCTTGCCGTAATCGGGCTTGTCGGTGCCCTGCATGATGCCGGGCTTCTCGCGGAACTGGCGCCGCACTTCCTCAACGATCGCACCGGCCGCACGGCCGACGGCGGTCATGCCCAGCGCGCCGAACAGGTACGGCAGCAGGCCGCCGAACAGGAGGCCAACCACGACGTAGGGGTTGTTGAGCGAGAAGTCCGGAGCGACACCCTGGAAGTACGGATGTTTGGCAGAATTGCCGATGAAGAATTTGAGGTCTTCATTGTAAGCCGCGAACAGCACCAGCGCGCCGAGACCGGCGGAGCCGATCGCATAGCCCTTGGTGACCGCCTTGGTGGTGTTGCCGACGGCATCGAGCGCGTCGGTCGACTTGCGCACTTCCTTCGGCAGGCCGGCCATTTCGGCGATGCCGCCGGCATTGTCCGTGACCGGGCCGAAGGCGTCGAGCGCGACGATCATCCCGGCCAGCGCAAGCATCGTCGTGGTCGCAATCGCGATGCCGAACAGGCCGGCAAGGCTGTAGGTGATCAGGATGCCGGCGATGATGACGATCGCGGGCAGCGCGGTCGCTTCCATCGAGATCGCCAGACCCTGGATCACGTTAGTGCCGTGACCGGTGACCGAGGACGCCGCAATCGACTTCACCGGGCGATAGTCGGTTCCGGTATAGTATTCGGTGATCCAGATGATCAGGCCGGTGACGACAAGGCCGATCACCCCGCACTGGAACAGCGCCATGCCGGTGTACTTCACACCCGCCAGCTCGCCAAAACCGATCAGCCAGTGAATCACGGCTGCAACGCCGAGCAGCGACAGCACGCCGGTCGCGATCAGGCCCTTGTACAGCGCGCCCATGATGGACTGGCTGGCGCCGAGCTTGACGAAGAAGGTGCCGATGATCGAGGTGATGATGCAGACGCCGCCGATGGCGAGCGGCAGGGTCATCATGTTCACCAGCAGCGGCGAGTTCGCGAAGAAGATCGCGGCCAGCACCATGGTGGCGACCGCAGTCACCGCATAGGTCTCGAACAGGTCGGCGGCCATGCCGGCGCAGTCCCCGACGTTGTCGCCGACGTTGTCGGCGATGGTCGCCGGGTTGCGCGGATCGTCCTCGGGGATGCCGGCCTCGACCTTGCCGACGAGGTCGCCGCCGACGTCAGCACCCTTGGTGAAGATGCCGCCGCCGAGACGGGCGAAGATCGAGATCAGCGAGGCGCCGAAGCCAAGTGCCACCAGCGCGTCGACGACGACGCGGTCGTTGGCCTTCAGCCCCATGATCTGGGTGAGATAGGCGAAATAGATGGTAACGCCGAGCAGCGCGAGGCCGGCCACCAGAAGGCCAGTGATCGCGCCCGCCTTGAAGGCCAGTTCAAGACCGCCGGCCAGCGAAGTGGTCGCCGCCTGCGCGGTGCGCACGTTGGCGCGGACCGAGACGTTCATGCCGATGAAGCCGGCGGCGCCCGACAGCACGGCGCCGACCAGGAAGCCAATCGCAACCAGCATGCCCAGGAAGTAGGCCAGCAGCGCGAAAATCACGATGCCGACCATGCCGATCGTCATGTACTGGCGGCGCAGATAGGCCTGCGCGCCTTCGGCCACCGCCGCCGCGATCTCCTGCATACGCGGATTGCCGGCGTCCGATTTCAGAACGGAAGACGTCGCCCAGATGGCGTAAACGATCGAAAGCGCTCCGCAGAGCACAATCACCCATAATGCTGTCATAGAAGTTGCCTCAGATGCTGGTTTTCCGCCCCACGCCATCCCGCGAGCGCGGCCGGCGCTTATTATGGAGGCCTTCCCTGCCCAGAAGGGTGACCTCAAATCGGCGGGACCATGCCAAAATCGTCTCCCCGGCGCAACGCCGCCGAGGCCGGAATCCGTCGATTTTTGAAAGGATTCACCGGTAACCGGGCTCGGCAAGTCGTTGCCTGCACAGCGGGCAGGCGCTGGCTTTGAGGTTGGGCCCAAAAATACAAGAACCCGCTCAATCCTATCGGGATCGAGCGGGCTCACTAGCCATTCCAGTACATCCGTGAAACGACCGTTTCGAGGCCTTAGACGAGCGACAGGTTTTCCGCGCTCACCTTGCCCCGCATCTTGTCGGTCTTGAGTTCGAACTGAACCTTCTGACCTTCGGCCAGTCCGCCGAGGCCCGCACGCTCGACGGCGGAGATGTGCACGAACACATCCTTACTGCCATCGCTGGGCTCAATGAAACCGAAACCCTTTTGACCGTTGAACCACTTCACTGTTCCCGTAGCCATTTCTCTTCTCCAAAGCACATAGGCTTTCATTCCGCACGGCGATCGCGCGGATTCAAATCCAATATCGACGATGTCTCTGGAAGAAGCCCCAAAGGGCGCGTTCGAAAAGGCACGACGGTAATCGAATGGCCATACACCTATAGGTTTTCGGCGAAATAGCAATGGCTGGCGGGAAATAAAGGCCGGCGTTTAGCGTGCCACCTTCAAAAATGGCTGTAAGAGCGACGTTCCAGCGTTATTTCCTTGCCCTGTCCGTCGATGAACTTCGGAACCGCGCTTCCAGCGATCACCGTTCCAATGGAACTCACCGTGACGCCGACACGCGTTGCGGCTTGCGCGAAAGCCTCGACGCGATCCTCCGGTATCGTGCACAGGATCTCGTAATCATCGCCGCCTGCAATCAGTGTTTCCAGGCCGACAATGCCGCGCGACACCAGATCCTGCGCCGCGCCGGACAACGGGATCGACTCCAGATCGATCACCGCGGATACGCCGGACACGCCGCAGAGCTTGGTGAGATCGCCGGCAAGGCCATCCGACACATCCATCGCCGCGCTGGCATGGTCGCGCACGATCTCGGCCAGCGCCACGCGCGGCTGCGGAATGCGATAGCGCCCGACCAACGCCTCGCGTGCGGCCTTGTCGGATGCGGCAGCATGCACCTTCCCGCCGTGCAGGATGGCAAGCCCCAGCGCGGCGTCGCCAATCGTGCCCGTCACCATCACCCGATCACCCGGACTGGCGCCGCTGCGATGAATCATCTTCCCCGGCGGCACGCGGCCGAACGCGGTGACCGAGACCATCAGCGGCCCCGGCGTGGATACGGTGTCTCCGCCAAGCAGCGGACAGGCGAATTGCCCAGCATCGTCGCCGAGCGCCGCCGCGAACGGCTTTAGCCAGGCGTCGTCGGCGCTGCGCAAGGCCAGCGTCAGCACGAAGCCGGCGGGCTTAGCGCCCTTCGCCGCGAGATCGGAAAGGTTCACCCGCAGCGCCTTGCGCGCGACCGTGTCGGGGGGATCGTCAGGCAGGAAATGCACGCCTTCGACGATGGCATCCGTCGTCACCACGATATCGTCGCCCCATGACCTCAACGCCGCGGCGTCGTCGTCGAGATGGAACGAGCCGGGGTCTGTCGCGAGCGGCCGGAAGTATCGCGCGATCAGCGAGTCCTCGCCGGACGCGGGTTTGACGCTAACCACGCGCGAACTCGTCGGCGCGGAACTGACGCGCGATCTGGTCGAGTACGGCGTTGACCATGCCGGTCTCGTCCTTTTCGACGAAGGCATGCGCGACGTCGACATATTCGGATACGACCACGCGGCCCGGCACATCCCTGCGGTGCTCCAGCTCATAGGAGCCGGCGCGCAGCACCGCGCGCAAAATCGCATCGATCCGCTTCAGCGGCCAGCCCTTCTGCAGCGCATCGTCGATCAGGGGATCGAGCCTCGCCTGGTCGCGCACCACGCCCGACACCACGTCGCGGAAAAACGCCGCCTCCGCCGGCAGGTATTTGTCGCCTTCGACTTCGTTGCCGAGCCAGTGGCTCTCGAACTCGGCGAAGATGTCGTTGATGCCGGCGCCCGCGATGTCCATCTGGTACAGCGCCTGCACGGCGGCCAGCCGCGCCGCGCCACGGCGATTGGCTTTCTTGTCAGTGGCTTTGGCGGGCTTCTTCTCTGCCATCATCATCAGGCCTTTGCCAGCCGGCGTTTGATCCGCAGCATCGCCAGCGCCGCACGCGCGGCGTCGCCGCCCTTGTTGAGTTCGCTGGCGCGCGCTCTCGCCCAGGCCTGCGCATCGGTATTGACGGTGATGATGCCGTTACCGAGCGGCAGCTTGCGCGTGACCGCCAGATCCATCAGTGCGCGCGAAGATTCGATCGAGACGATCTCGAAATGGATGGTGTCGCCGCGCACCACGCAGCCGAGCGCGATCGCGGCGTCATAGGGTTTACCGTTCCTGTCGGCAGCATCGAGCGCAATGGCGATGGCGGCCGGAATCTCCAGCGCGCCGGGAACCGTGATGACGTCGTGTGTCACCCCGGCGGCCTTCAGCTCGGCGACGGCGCCTTCCAGCAGTGCATCCTGGATGTCGTCATAAAACCGCGCCTCGACGATCAGCGCGCGCGCGCCTGTGATGTCGGTCTGGTCTTTCAGCGGTGCGCGCCGTGCGTCTGCCATCATTCAATCCATTTCACTCTGGTACTGGCGCGTTATGTAGTCGCCGCGGGTGGCTAAGCCAAGCACTTACTCGGAGCGTCGTCATTCCGGGATGGTCCGAAGGACCAGACTTCAGTGGTGCAATTGCACCCCGGCGAATCTCGAGATTCCGGGCTCGATGCTAACGCATCGGCCCGGAATGACGGCTGCTCCGTCACTTCATTTCCGACAGCCGCGCCGCGTAGCGGGCCATCAGGTCGACCTCGATATTGACTTCGCTGCCTGCTGCCCAGCCGCTGAGCGTGGTGACACTAAGCGTATGCGGGATGATCAGCACCGAAAATGTGACATCCGCGACCGTGTTTACGGTCAGCGATACTCCGTCCAGCGTCACCGAGCCTTTGGCGGCGATGAAGCGGGCGAGTTCGCGCGTGGTACGCAGTTCGAACCGGGCCATATCGGGCAGATCGTCACGATTGACGATGGTCGCAATCCCGTCGGCATGCCCCGCAACGATATGGCCGCCGAGTTCGTCGCCGATCTTAAGCGCCCGTTCGAGATTGAGTTTGGTGCCTTTGGCCCAATGCTTGGCCGTGGTCATGCCGAGCGTTTCCGCCGCGACATCGACGTCGAACCAGGTCTTATCGCCCTCGACGCCGGATGCTACCACCGTGAGGCAGACGCCATTGCAGGCGATCGAGGCGCCATCGGCGATCGTTGTCTGGTCATAGCGGCAGGCGATCCGCATGCGGTGCAATTGCCCCTGCGCCGTTGGCGTCAAGGCTGTGATCTCGCCGATGTCGGTGACTATTCCAGTGAACATTTTACACCACCGTCATGGCCGGGCTTGTCCCGGCCATCCACGTCTTCCGTTTCATCTGCCGCCAAGACGTGGATGCCCGGGACAAGCCCCCGGGCATGACGAGCTTAGACAGCGCGCTCATAAATAGTCAGAGTGTCCTTATCCAAGCTTTCGCTAGCACGTGTCCTGAACGCGGGCGACCCGGTGATTGCCGAGAGCGGCAATGCGTCCAGCGCGGGAATGCCGTCGGCGCCGACCTTGTCGGGGCCACGCAACAGCCAGATTTCATCGACCAGGCCGCTGGCGACGAAGGAGGATGCGACCCGCGAGCCGCCTTCCACCATCAGCCTTGTGATGCCCTTGCCGGACAGCGCATGGAGCACTGCCGGCAAGTCCAGTCCGGGCGGTTTGGCGGTAGCCGCAACGCGCACCACCTGCGCGCCGGCGGCGCCGAGCTTCATGGCTGCGGGAGCGTCGGCGAAATCTGATGTCATCACCCAGAGCGGCGTCTGCCGCGCGGACTGAACCAGCTTGCTGGTGCCGGGCAGCCGCAGCGCGCGATCCAGCACCACCCGCACCGGCGAGCGCGCTTCCATCCCAGGCAGGCGGCAGGTCAGATGCGGATCGTCCGCCAGCACCGTGCCGATCCCAACCAGGATGGCGTCGCATTGCGCGCGCAGCAGATGCACGCGTGTCTTCGCCGCCTCTGCGCTGATCGCGATCGGCTTGCGGCCGGCCGCGCCGATCTTGTCGTCGTCGGATACTGCGAGTTTCAGGATCACATGCGGGCGCTTGTCGCGGACGCGGCGGAAATGCCCGGCGTGGTCGCGCGCGGCTTCCTGAGCGCCGAGGCCGACCTCGACGGTGATGCCGGCGGCGCGGAGTTTTGCGTGCCCCTGCCCGGCCACTTCGGGATTGGGGTCTTCGATCGCCGAGACCACGCGCGCAATGCCGGAGGCGATCACGGCATCAACGCACGGCGGCGACTTGCCGAAGTGCGAGCAAGGTTCGAGCGTCACATAGAGCGTGGCGCCGCGCGCGGCCTCGCCCGCGCGCTTCAGCGCCTCAGGCTCGGCGTGAGGCCGGCCGCCGGGTTGGGTCCAGCCGCGGCCGACGATGACGCCATCCTTCACGACGACCGCGCCGACGGCCGGATTCGGCCAGGTCCGCCCCAGCCCGCGACGGCCGAGCGCCAGCGCCAGCTGCATGAAGCGCTGGTCCGCGGCTTTGGACTCCCTGAGTTTCTGCCCGTACTTGTCTTCCAGGATGCGGAAGATCATTTGCGCAACGTGGCGACCCGCGCGTCGTCTTCGCCGGTGAGTTCGCCGAGCACCGTCTCGAAGTCCTTAGCCTCGCGGAAATTGCGGTAGACGGAGGCGAAGCGCACATAGGCGACGTCGTCGAGCTGGCGCAGATGCTCCATCACGATCTCGCCAATCGCCTCCGAGGAGACTTCCGCCTCGCCACCGCTTTCAAGTTCGCGCACGATGGCCGAGACCATCTTCTCGACCCTTTCAGGGTCGACTGGCCGCTTGCGCAGACTGATCTGCAGCGAGCGGACCAGCTTGTCGCGGTCGAACGGCACCCGGCGACCGTTGCGCTTGATCACGGTCAGTTCGCGCAACTGCACCCGCTCGAAAGTGGTGAAACGGAAGTTGCAGGCGATGCACACCCGCCGCCGCCGGATCACGGCCGAGTCCTCGGTCGGCCGTGAATCCTTCACCTGCGTATCGAGACTGTTGCAGCTCGGACAGCGCATCCACTCGCGTCCTTTACTGATAGATCGGGAAGCGGTCGGTCAGCGCCTTCACGCGTTCCTTGATCGCAGCTTCAACCAGCGGCGCCTTGCCGTCTTCCGACTGCGCCAGCGCATTGAGCACCTCGGCGATCATGCCGCCGACCTGCTTGAACTCGGCTACGCCAAAGCCGCGTGTGGTCGCCGCCGGCGTGCCGAGACGCAAGCCCGAGGTCACGAACGGCTTTTCGGGATCGAAGGGAATGCCGTTCTTGTTGCAGGTGATGGCAGCGCGCACCAGCGCCTTCTCCGAGACGTTGCCCTTCAGACCCTTCGGCCTGAGGTCGACCAGCATCAGATGGTTATCGGTGCCGCCGGAGACGATATCGAGGCCGTGGCCGCGCAGCGTTTCCGCCAGCGCCTTGGCGTTCTCGACGACGTTCTTGGCGTAGACCTTGAAGTCCGGACGCAGCGCCTCGCCGAACGCTACCGCCTTGGCGGCGATGACGTGCATCAGGGGACCACCCTGCAGGCCCGGGAAGATCGCCGAATTCAGTTTTTTGGCAATCGCCTCGTCGTTGCACAGGATCAGGCCGCCGCGCGGGCCGCGCAGCGACTTATGCGTCGTCGTCGTAGTGACGTGGGCATGCGGCACCGGCGAGGCATGGACGCCGCCGGCGACGAGGCCGGCGAAATGCGCCATGTCGACCAGCAGATATGCGCCGACGCTGTCGGCGATCTCGCGGAAGCGCTTGAAGTCCCAGGCGCGCGAATAGGCCGACCCGCCGGCGATGATCAGCTTCGGCTTCACCTGCTCGGCCTGCTTCGCCACTTCATCCATGTCGATGATCTGGTCCTCGCGCCGCACCGTGTAGTGCGAAGCCTTGAACCACTTGCCGGACATGTTGACCGGCGAGCCGTGGGTGAGATGGCCGCCGGCAGCGAGGTCGAGGCCCATGAAGGTATCGCCGGGCTGCAGCAGCGCCAGAAACGTCGCCTGGTTCATCTGGCTGCCGGAGTTCGGCTGCACGTTGGCAAACTGGGCGCCGAACAGCTTCTTGGCGCGCTCCATCGCCAGCGTCTCGGCGACGTCGACCCATTCGCAGCCGCCATAGTACCGCGCGCCCGGATAACCTTCCGCGTACTTGTTGGTCATCACCGAGCCCTGTGCTTCCAGCACGGCCCGGCTGACGATATTTTCGGACGCAATCAGTTCGATCTCGTGCCGCTGGCGACCGAGTTCGCCCTTGATCGCGGCGGCGATTTCCGGGTCGGCCTCGGCAAGGGTGGCCGTGAAGAACGAGTCGGGCGCGGAGGCGGTCTTGGCGCTGGTCATTGGACGAAATATCTCCACCGCCGCAGGCCCTTGGGGGCGAAGCGGGCGGGTCTGGTGTGGCCGGTCGAAAGAAGCCTGCGAGATACCACATCCGGCCGAAGTGGCCAAGCATTTGCGGTATCCGGCTGGTATTTGTGCAAGATATGGTGGGGATGTAGGGGGTTCCAAGCCCCCCTGTTTCCCGTCGCCTCCGATCCGAAACCCCATTCACCGTCACGCAAACCGGTACGGCCCGCCCTTGGCGACCGAGCGCTGGAACGCCGGCCGGGCGTGCATGCGCTCCAGCCAGGCGGCAAGGTTCGGATAGGGGCCGAGCTTGTCGAACACTTTTGCCATCTCGCCGACAAAGCTCATCTGGATGTCGGCACCGGTCAGCGACGCCCCGACGAAGAACTCCCGCCCCTTCAGTGCGCCGTCGACATAGCCGAGGTGGTTGGCGAGCTCGCTGTCGATGCGCGGATGCAGGGGCGCGCCAGCCTCCTTCAGCCGGCCGACATAGAGGTTGAGCATCAGCGGCAGCATCGCCGAGCCTTCGGAATAATGCAGCCACTCGTTGTAGGCTTCGTAGTCGGCGCTGCCGGGCGCCGGCATCATCGCGCCCTTACCGTAATGGCGGATGATGTAATCGACGATGGCGCCGGACTCGGCGATGGTGGTGTCGCCGTCGGTGATGACGGGCGATTTGCCGAGCGGATGAATCGCTTTCAACTCCGGCGGCGCGAGTCGGGTCTCGGCGTTGCGCTGATAGCGCTTGATCTCGTGCGGAAGCCCGAGCTCTTCCAGCAGCCACAGGATCCGCTGCGAGCGGGAGTCGTTGAGATGGTGGAGCGTGAGCATGGGGTTTCCTCTGGTTGTTGCTGGCGCGGTTCACTTGAGACTGTCATTGCCAACCAGGCGAAGCAATCCACATCGCAGACCGTAGGATGGGTGGAGCGAAGCGATACCCATCAATGCCACCAATACGGCGCATGTCGCGATGGGTTTCGCTTCGCTCTACCCATCCTACAGCAGCCAGTACGCCGCGGCCCATCAGCGTCATTGCGAGCGCAGCGAAGCAATCCATTTTTCCGTTATGCCGCGAGATGGATTGCTTCGCTGCGCTCGCAATGACGGTGATATAGATTCGCGATCTCGCGACATGTTTTGCCCGAGTTTTTCATCTCTTTGTCCGCCCTCTCATTGGGAGGGCGCAGGGAAGACCGGGTGCTTGCTGCACCCGAGGTCTCGTGTGCCGTTGCGCATAAAGGAAAACGCACACGAGCATACAGGTACAGCGGAAACACTCCGGCCTTCCCTGCGCAATGGCTTTACGGCTTATAACGAGCTCTCCCCGGAGAACGGCTCTTTTGCCTCCGTCGCCCCCGAGAAGCTTCGCTTCTCTTGGACTTAACGCCAGCACCGCGACGCCAGGACCACACGACTTCGCCGTACGCTTCCGGCGCGCACGTCTCGCGCCATTCACGTCCATCGCATCTCACCGCGCGTTCGTGACGATGGCCGACGCCCCTCATTTGCCGTGAGACGGGCGGAGTTATGCGACTGATTTGGGTGAGAACGAAAGCAGAATATTTTTAAGAGCGCCACTGGACACAACATCTAGCTGATTTGTCCCTCAACCTGCGCGAGATTTTCGTCGGTCCTCTCGTGAACCAGATCACATGCGGGCGTTTTGACTGCGCCTATAAACCATCCGGGGCTGACAGATGGATTTCCCAAGATGGAAAGCTCACTCCCACAGCGGAAAGCCAGGACGCGACGCTGGCTGATAACGGCCTTCCTGATTTACGGCGCGATGATCGCCGGTCTTCTTGGATTTGTTGCAGTTTTTTCCAGTAACGACACCCATGAGACAGCGGCCGAAAACACGGCGACCGTAGCGGCCACGAAACCTGCGCGATTTGAGGCCGTGATCGCCAACTGGAACCGGTATCGCAACAAAGACGCGAGGGCGGACGCGCGGTAATCGCACTGCGCTCAATCGAGAAGCAGGCGGCCGACCGGTTCGGCGCGGTCGCTGCCGCCTTTGACGACGACGATCTCGCCGCTGGCCGGCGAGACGCCGGTCAGCGCCGAAATGTTCGCGCCGTGCGTCACGACGAGCAGGTTTCCGCCTGCCGTCCATTTCGCGATGAGCGCGCGCCCTCCTGCCGTAAGCGTCTCCCTTTGATCGCGCAGCACCACGACATTGCCGAATGTCGGCTCGGTCTCGATCGTGCCGAGGTTCATCAACTTGGCGGTGTCGGTGCACCGGCACCACGGCGAACTCAGGATCTTTTCGAACGCGATCCCTTCCCGTTTGAGCCGCGCGCCGATCTTTTCCGCGTCCGCCCTGCCCTTGGCGCTGAGGTTGCGCTGGGTGGCGCAATCCTCGACGCGGAAGCCGGGCGGATCGCCAAAGCCTCCCGGCGCATCGGCGTGCCGCATCAGCGCGACATGCCCGCCGGCGCGCAGGGCATTCCAGGCCTTTGCAGCCTCGTCGGCGATGGCGGTCTCCGCCGTGGCGCTGAGGCCGAGCAGGAGTACGAAGATGGCGAAGCGAATAAGGGACATAGCCACCTCACTAGAAGTAGGCAATCAGGCGTCCCGCACAGATAACGCCGAGCCACAGCAGGATCGATAGCAGCGCCGTCGCCTTGGCTCCAAGGGAGGCTTCCTTTCCCCACGCTTCAGCATGGCGCCATGGGATCGCATGCGCGATCACGATGTTGATCAGCGCCGCCACAATCAGCAGCGCCTTGGCCTGGAATGCCGGGTTCTTCACAACATGCGAGGCATCGGCGCTGAACAGCAAAAATCCCATGCTGATCGCGACCAGAAAGCCGGCGCGCGACACCGGCAACAGCAATTGCGCCATCGGCTGGATCGCAATCGCGCGCCCGAGCCCCAATAGCCTCAGATCGAGCGCCAGGATCGATCCGACGAGCACCACAAAGCCGATGATGTGCAAAATCTCGACCGCGGGATAAAGCGCGGGCGAAGAGCGCATCGTGTGTCCCAGCGCGCTTTCCTGCAGCGACAGGAAGATCGATGCGGCCGGCTGATGTTCCACGCGCGCCTACCGCAACTCGATCCGCTTGCCGTCGAGCACGATATATTCGATCCGCGCCTCGTCCGGCTTGGTGGTGTGAGGATAGCCGAACACGGTGCAGGTCTTGCCGGGCGCGATCAGATCAGCCGTCGCGCCGCGCGCCTGCATGCGCGAGGGCGGCGCCAGGACGAAGTGCCAGCGCTTGCCGTCGACCTCCATCTCGATCTCGCAATGCGGGTTCTCGAAGGTCGATTTCAGAATCTTGCCGGTGACGGTGAAGGATTTTGACGTATCGTATCCGCCCCAGCCGTGATGGGCGATGGCGGAAGCCGGCACGAGCGCTGCCGCAAGCGACAGGAATAAGCGACGGGTGAGTGAGGTCATGGCAGCCTCCGTCGATCAGAGCCCGGAATCTATGGTGGCGTGCGCGGGGCAGCAAGCCTTTCTCCGCCAGGTTGTCCTTCCACCCGCTGCGTCGATCGGGTCCCCCTACAGCCCCGTATATCCAGCCTTCACCGGATCATTGCTGCCGTCGAGCTGGCGCAAATAGGTCAGTCCGCACACCGTCAGCCGGTGCGGATCCTTCTCGCCGGCCTCGACCAGCGTGGTGAGATAGGCCGTCACCTTGGCGCGCGCCTCGTCGCTGGCTGCGGAAGTGCAGTTCAGAAGCAGGTCATAGGTCTGCATGATGCGATCGATCGCGGCTTCCATGGAATTCTCCTCACGTGGGATGACACCGTTGATACGGTCAGGCCGATACGCTGGCCTCGAATTTGGCGATTGCCCTGTTGGCGAGCCTAATCCGGTTGAATTCGCCGAGCTGGAACATCTTGACGATGATTTCGAGCAGCCGCTCGTCGGTGGCGAAGCTGTCGGCGATGGCGCCGGTTTTGCGGAGGTAGTTCGAGGCGATGGCATAGGCGTCGTCCACCACCTCGAAGTTCATGACCTGCAACCCACGCTCGACCAGCATGCCCCACCTGTTTTATGGCCGGGCCGACAATGCGCAAGGGCGCGAGATGGTTCCATTTTTTTTGGAACACGGAACTTTAGGCGATCAAACAAACGTGCTTCGGCCTGATTTCACTCAGGAAATCGGCAGTTCGGTCTGCGGATCGAAGAAATGCAGGCGGCCGGCCTGCGCCGACAGGCGAACCCGGTCGCCGCGCGCGATCACGGTTTCCGCCGGCACGCGGGCGGCGGTGATGCTGGCATTGCCCACCCTCGTCTCCAGCAGGATTTCCGAACCGAGCTGCTCGACGACCTCGACGTGGGCGTCGAAACCAAGGCCCGGGGCGCCAGTGCCGAGCGAGAGGTGCTCCGGCCGCATGCCCATGATCACGCGGCGACCGCTGTGCACCGCGAGCGCGGACGCATCCGCGGGCCCGATCGTGAGCCGCAGGCCCTCCGTCTCGACCGATGTCACGCCCGCCGCGCTGCGCACGTTGACGTCGATAAAGTTCATCGCGGGCGCGCCGATGAAGCCGGCGACGAACTTGTTGGCGGGCTTGCCATAGACCTGCAGCGGCGTACCGATCTGCTGAATGCGGCCGTCGCGCATGATGACGACGCGGTCCCCGAGCGTCATGGCCTCGACCTGGTCGTGGGTCACGAATACCGAGGTGGTCGGAATTTCCGCATGCAGCCGCTTGATCTCGATACGCATCTGGGCGCGCAGCTTGGCATCGAGGTTCGACAGTGGCTCGTCGAACAGAAACACCTGCGGGTTGCGGACGATGCAGCGGCCGAGCGCGACGCGCTGCTGCTGGCCGCCCGAAAGCTGCTTCGGCTTGCGCTGCAGCAAATCATGCAGCCCGAGCATGCCGGCGGCGCGGTCGATCGCCGTCTTGATCTCAGCCTCCGGCGTCTTCTTGTTGCGCAGGCCGAAAGCCAGATTGTCGTAGACGCTCATGTGCTGGTAGAGCGCGTAGTTCTGGAACACCATGGCGACGTCGCGGTCGCGCGGCGGCAGGTGATTGACCACCTTGTTGCCGATGCGGATGTCGCCGCTGGTGATGTCTTCCAGGCCTGCGATCATGCGCAGCGTCGTCGACTTGCCGCAGCCGGATGGGCCGACCAGCGCCACGAACTCCTTGTCGGCAATCTCGAGATCGACGTCCTTCACGGCGTGGAACAGCGAGCCATAATGCTTGTTGAGCTTGCTCAGTGAAATTGCTGCCATTGCCTCGCCGCTATCGAACCTGTTGCTGTTTGGAAAGCCCGCCGCAAATCGCGCGGCGGGCCTCACGTCGTTGATTACTGCGCGGCCTTGCTGACCAGCGGGGCGTTCTCGGCGAGTACCTTTGCAATGTCCTCGCGCTTGCCGGTGACCGCTTTGGTGACGGCGTCGTTGAACGCCTTGTGCACGGCGGGCCATTGCGGGAAATAATAGGCGCCGCGCACCTTGTCCGGGGAGTCGAGCACCGCCTCCTTCAGCAGCTTCATGAAGGGATCCTGCGCGGCGATCTCCGGCCAGAACTCTGTGTTGGGCGGTGGCGCGCCGGTCGCCTTGAACATTTTGATCTGGCCTTCCTTGTCGAGCATCATCGCATTCAGCATCTGCTTGGCGAGCTTCTTGCGCTCTTCCGGTATAGACTTCGGGATTGCCCAGCCCCAGATGTCATCCCAGCCGAAGGGCTTCTTCCGGTCGGGGCCGAGTGGGAAGCGCGCCGCGGCGACCTTGCCGGCAATCTTCGACTTGTTGGGATCGTTGAACGTGCCCCACCACAGCGTATCAGCCACCGTGAATGCGGCGTCGCCCGCCATGAAGATGGCGTTGGCTTCGTTGCGGTCATAGGCCGGCATGCCGCGCGGCGCGATCTTGTGGGTGTTGATCGCATCCCACCAGTACTCCACCGTCTTCTGCATGCAGGGGTCGGTCATGCTCGATTTCCAGCCGGCTTCCGCGAGCTTCTTGTTGTCCCGCTCGTAGGCCGGCAGCAGCACGTCGCAATTGTTGGCCCACATCGACCAGAACCAGCTGAACCAGGAGTGGTTCATCGACATGCCACCGACATAGCCGAACTTCACCTTGCCGTCCGCCTGTAGCTTCTTGCTCAGGGTGACGAGCTCATCCAGCGTCTTCGGCACTTCGTCGGGCTTGACGAGGTCGGAGCGGTAGAAGAACACGCTGAAAGTCTGGCCCATCGGTACGACGGTGTTCTGTCCCTGCGCATTGGCGAACACGATGGGCGACATGCTCCATTTGGAGCCAAACTTGTTGGCTTCGACATCGTCGGTCGGCTCCAGCAGATGCGCCCAGGTCTGACCCCAGTCGTCATTGTGCCAGATCACGTCATACTGATCCGAGTTCGAGGTCAGCGAGGCCGTCATCTTCTCGACATAGACGCCGTAGGAATTCGGCACCTTGACGATCTTGACGCCGTTCTTGGCGCCCCAGGCCTCGAACATCGCAATCGAGGCATCCTGGATCGGGCTCGGCTGATAGCCGATCCGCAGCTCCTTCACCTGTGCGGCGGCACTGCCGGTCACAGCCACCAGGGCTGCGGTTGCCGCAACGAACCATCTCGCCAGTCCCTGCATCGCCTCTCCTCCTCTTTTTGTCGTTGTGTCGTGTCGTCCCTCAGCTAGATCCGTAGTCCCCGGATGACGTATTTCTGGCCGAACAGCGCGATCAGGAAGGCCGGCACCAGCGCCATGACCGCGGTCGCCGCCATCAGATTCCAGCGCAGTCCCATCTCGGTGACGAACTGCGCCATGACCACCGTGATGACAGGCACGCGATTGCCGGTAAGGATCAGCGCGAACAAAAACTCGTTCCAGGTGAACAACCAGCACAGCACCGCGAGCGCCGATATCGCCGGCAGCGCCGACGGCACCGCGACGCGGATGAAGGCGCCCCACCGGGTGCAACCGTCGATCATGGCGGCATATTCCATCGACGGATCAATGCCGTCGAAAAAGCCCTTCATCAGCCAGGAGAAGAAGCAGATGTGCACCGCTATGTGCGGCAGCAGCAGGCCGGTATAGGTGTCATAGAGGCCCCAGCTTTGCGTCACAAAATAGAGCGGCAAGACCCAGGAGATGTAGGGCACGCAGCGGAACACATAGATGGTGCCGAACCAGAGTCGCGAGGCCGGCCCGGTGAAGCGCGACAACATGTAGCCACTCGAGACCGTCACCAGCAGCGAGAACACGGTCGCCAATGTCGAGATCAGCGCGCTGTTGAGAAAGGCCGCCACAATCCGGTCGTCGGTCAACACCTCGGCGAAGCTGGCGAGCGTGAACTCGGTGCCGCGATGGACGTAATAGATGCCGGATTCCGGGCGCAGCGAGGTCAGGATCAGCCACAGCACCGGAAAGGCGAACGCAAAGCAGATGAAGGCGACCGCGAGCGCAAACAGCGTCTTGCGGCCCATCGGCGGCAGCCACGGCAGAAATTGGGGGCGGCTTACCATGGCCATCGGATCAAGCCTTTGCGATACGGTCGACGAGGCGATAGAGCGCCACGCCAATCACGAGAATGACGAGCCCGCCGATGATCGCGGCTGCCGAACCGCGGCCGAGATCGAGATTGAGGAAGGCGTGGACATAGGCGTAGAGGCTGAACAGCTCGGTCGAGCGGCCCGGCCCGCCGCCGGTCAGCGTCCACACGATATCGAAAGTGCGGAAGGCGTCGATGGCGCGGATCACCACGCAGACCACGATCACCGGGCGCAGCATCGGCAGCGTGAGATAGCGGAACACGCGCCAGGCGGTGGTGCCGTCGATGGCGGCGGCCTCGAATGGCTCCTTCGGCAGGCTCTGCAGGCCCGCGAGCAGCAATAGCGTGAACCACGGCGTCCACAGCCAGATGTCGGTCAGCAAGATGATGCCGAACGCGCTCCAGCGCTGCACCAGCCAGGGCTGCCCATCGAGGCCGATGGCTTCCAGCACCACATTCACGATGCCGAACTGGTCGTTGAAGATCCAGCGGATCATGATCGCGGCGATCACGGGCGCCACCATCAGCGGCACCAGGAGGATCGTCTGCACCAGCTTCTGGCCGCGGAACGGACGGTTGAGCAGGAGCGCCAAAGCCAGCCCTGCCACCAGCGCGCCGGCAACGCTCAGCACCATGAACAGGAAGGTGTTCGGCAGCACTACGTACAGGAACGCCGGATCCGATATCACGGCGACATAGTGGTCGAAGCCGATCCAGGTCTTCTTGGGATTGTAGAGCGCCCAGTCGCGAAAGCTGGCGTTGGCGCCAATCACGATCGGCACGACCTGAAACAACAACAGCAGCAGCGCAGCCGGCGCGATCAGAAGCAGCACGAAGCGCTGTTGCTCGCCGAACATGGGACGCCGTGATGCCGACAAGCCCGTTTCCCCATTTGGGCGTCAAGCCGTCACGGCTCTTTCCGGCCGCTACGTGCGTGAAGCCTGTATTTATTTGGGATTATGGGCGGGGGCTCGAAGGCTAGTCAATCCGGATTGTGCAAGAGGCACAATCGGATGGTGCAAAGGAAGTCGGTGAACGCCGGGCGCAATCTAAACATCCGTGCGCAGCGACGCGACTTGAGGTTGTCTGAAAAACAAAACGCACCGGACCCGGAAAACCGGGGCCGATGCGCTTTGAGCAAGGCTTACTGCCTTGCCAGTTCATTGTCCGCCCTTTGGTTTGCCGGTCTTCTATGTGGCCGGCTTGACCGTTAGGCAGAACGAAATTCTCAGAGCCGATACAGGATCTGGTCGGTCCAGAACCGCTCGAGGCGGTGCAGCGACTTGTTCAGCGTCGCGAACTCCTCGTTCGAGATGCCGCCGACCTGCTCCACCGTCTTGACGTGCTTCTGATAGAGCGCGTCGACGATCTTGCGGATCTCCTGGCCCTGCGCGGTCAGGCGGATGCGGACCGAGCGACGATCAACGCGGGAGCGCTGATGATCGAGGAAGCCGAGCTCAACGAGCTTCTTCAGGTTGTAGGAGACATTGGAGCCGAGATAGTAACCGCGCGTGCGCAGCTCGCCCGCGGTCAGCTCCTTGTCGCCGATGTTATAGAGCAGCAGAGCCTGCACCGAATTGATGTCGGCGCGGCCGCGGCGATCGAATTCGTCCTTGATGACGTCGAGCAGCCGGCGATGAAGCCGCTCCACCAAAGTCAACGCTTCCAGATAGAGCGGCTGCACCGGAGTTTGACCGGCAGAGCGTTCAGCGGTTTCCACCGCCGTCGCAACGGCTTTGATCATGACACTTCCCCTGTCGTCGTTTTTCGACTTATTTCGACGAAACTTCTGTCCCGCCTGATAGCTTCAACTTAAGGGGCCCGTTTGAAGATCCGCTTAAATAAGACAATAAAGAGATCATGAATTTAACAGAGTGAATTGTGCATTAAGCCCTATGGATCAAGGCTTTTTGCAACATTTCATTGAGGCTGGAAGCGCCCTGTTCACGCTTCGTCTGCACCCCCTGTCGCATTCGGAAACAGGTGCGTCTGAAATCGAAACGCTCGCGTAAGATGTGTGGTGGAACCCTTTACGCCCCTTAACGGTGACTGAAAGGTTACCGGGAAAATTTTGGAAAATTGTACGGGACCGCGTCGCGATTTTTGCACGCGAATTGATTATGGCGGAAAACTGACACGTTGCTTCTCCCTTCTTCCCGCGTCGAGGGAGCGCATCAGCGCAAACCGCTACGGCGGGCGTTCGCGCGCGGCCATCCATGCGAGCATGAGATAGGCGCCGAGCATCACGGCCTCGAGCGCCACCACTGTCAGGCTGCCGCCATAGATCCCCGGGAACATCAGTTCGATTACCGCCATCGACACCACGGTGGTGAGCCACACCACCGCGCCCCAGGGCGTGGCGAGCCAGAGGCCGACGGCGGCGACGAGTTCGATGACGGCGAAATAGACGGTCGCCGTCTGCCAGGCCATCGACTGGTTCTCGAACGCCTCTTCCTCGCCGCCGATGAAACCTGTGACCTGCGCCCAGTGGTACAGGCCCTTCATGATCGACACGATCGCCATGATGCGCAGGAACAGCACGAGGCGCCGCGTCCACACATTCTCCTCGGACTCGATCCGTTCCGACGACATCGCCCCGACCGACATCGCATTGTCCCGGGCCTTGTCCCGCGCCGAAAGGTCAGACGCCGGCCCACGAGCTGAATTGGAAGCTGCCCCCGGAATCGGGGCTGAATGGTGCTGGAATCTGCTCATGGCCTCATGTCTTGGCCCGCCGGCACGGCAAAATCAATTGCCGATGAGATGGATCAAGGCGCGGTGACGGGCGGCGGGCAAGGTGCTAGAACTGGAACAAATCAAAATTGAGCCGTCGTCTTCAGGAGTACCCATCACATGGCGATCAAATTTGGGCGCCCGATCGAAATGCGCGACGCGCCGCGGCGGCAGACCGCCCTCGCCTCCACCCCGCTCGACCTGATCATCCGCCCCCGCCGCAACCGCAAGGCGGAATGGACGCGGCGGCTGGTGCGCGAGAACGTGCTGACAACAGACGACCTGATCTGGCCGCTGTTCGTGGTCGACGGCACCAACGCGCGCACGCCGGTGGCCTCGATGCCCGGCGTCGATCGCCTCACCGTCGATCAGGCGGTGCGCGATGCCGAGCGCGCGATGAAGCTGAACATCCCCTGCATCGCGCTGTTTCCCTATACCGAGCCGTCCCTCCGAGACGAGACCGGTTCCGAGGCGCTCAATCCGAACAATCTGGTCTGCCAGTCGGTGCGCGCGATCAAGAAGGAATTTCCCGAGATCGGCCTGCTTTGCGACGTCGCGCTGGATCCCTTTACCAGTCACGGCCATGACGGGCTGATCGAGGACGGCAAGATCCTCAACGACGAGACGGTGGCGGTGTTGGTGAAACAGGCGCTGGTGCAGGCCGAGGCCGGTTGCGACGTCATAGCGCCCTCCGACATGATGGACGGCCGCATCGGCGCGATCCGCGAGGCGCTGGACGACAATGGTTTCGTCGATGTGCAGATCATGTCCTACGCGGCGAAATACGCTAGCGCCTTCTACGGCCCGTTCCGCGACGCTATCGGCTCGGCAAAAACGCTGTCTGGCGACAAGCGCACCTACCAGATGGACAGCGCCAATTCCGACGAAGCCTTGCGCGAGGTCGAACTCGATATTGCAGAAGGCGCCGACATGGTGATGGTGAAACCCGGCATGCCCTATCTCGACATCGTGCGGCGGGTGAAGGACACGTTTTCGATGCCGACCTTCGTCTACCAGGTGTCGGGCGAATACGCGATGATATCAGGCGCCGCCAGCAATGGCTGGATCGACGGCGAGCGCGCGATGATGGAAAGCCTGCTCGGCTTCAAGCGCGCCGGCGCCGACGGGATTTTGACGTATTTTGCGCCGAAGGCCGCCGAGCGGTTGAAAAAAGGCGAATAGCGAGTAGCGAATGGGAATGCCTATATTCGCTACTCGCCACGCACTATTCGCCATTCGCCGCTCAATATTGCTCGCTGTTAATGGTCGCAGGCCCTTGGCGCGGGCCCAGCCGGTTCCCATGTCTCTCGTTCGGGAAATATCGGCCTGGAGGACGAACCATGTCTTATAGCGGCTCTGGCAATAGCGGCGGCGCGGATGCCGGCGGCCCATCAAGTGCTGGCGGCGCCTGGCGGAACGACGGCGGGGTGCCGCCGCATGCGTTCGATCCCGATATGCAGCCGGAACTGTTTCGCGGCGTGCTGACGCGGCGGGTGTTTGCGTTTCTGATCGACCTCGTGGTGCTGTCAGTGCCGGTCGTCCTCGGCTACATCTTCATCTTCGTGTTTGGCATCGTTACGCTGGGACTTGGCTGGATGCTGTTCTGGCTGGCGTGGCCGGCTACCATCGTGTGGGCGATTGTCTATTACGGTGCCTCGATCGGCGGGCCGCATTCGGCGACGCTTGGCATGCGCGCAATGGATCTGGAATTGCGTACTTGGTACGGCGCACCGGGCTATTTCGTGCTCGGGGCCTGCCATGCCGTGCTGTACTGGATCTCCGTCTCGTTCCTGACCCCGCTGGTGCTCTTGATCGGTCTGTTCAACGGCCGCCGCCGGCTGCTGCACGACATGATCCTGGGAACCGTGGTCATCAACAGCTCGGTTCGTACCCAGGTAGCGCCTTCGCCCCGCAGCAGCTACTGAGCGACCAGCAAACCGGATTGACCGTCAGCCTTTGGGGCGCAATACTAGAGCCGGTCCGGCCCGCTGAATCGGGTCGGGCCGGCACTTTTCTTGTGTGAGGCGTTTTTTTAACGGGAACTGGTGTCTACTTCGCTCGAAAGCGCTATGGTTGATTGTTTCGGAGGCCTGACGAACCGACGTGACCCAGCACTCGCGTGATACCCCGCAATTCTACCTGACGGCGCCCTCGCCCTGCCCCTATCTGCCGGGCCGGCACGAGCGCAAGGTGTTCACGCATCTGGTCGGCGACAAGGCCGGCGACCTCAACGACCTCTTGACCCATGGCGGCTTCCGCCGCAGCCAGTCGATCGCCTACCGCCCGGCCTGCGACCAGTGCCGGGCCTGCGTTTCCGTGCGCGTGATCGCCAACGAATTCCGTCCCTCGCGCAACTTCAAGAAAGTCCTAGCGCGCAATGCCGACATCGTCGGCGAGCAGCGCAGCGCAGTGCCGACCTCGGAGCAGTATTCGGTATTCCGCGCCTATCTCGACAAGCGGCACCGCCATGGCGGCATGGCCGACATGACCGTGCTCGATTACGCGATGATGGTGGAAGACAGCCATGTCGAAACCCGCATCATCGAGTACCGCAAGCGCGGCGTCGACACCGGCATCACCGGCCGCGGCGAGGAGCTCATTGCGGTGGCGCTCACCGACGTGCTCAGCGACGGGCTGTCGATGGTGTACTCGTTCTTCGAGCCGTCGCAGCAGAGCCGCTCGCTCGGCACCTTCATGATCCTCGACCACATCACCCGCGCCCGCCGGCTCGGGCTGCCTTATGTCTATCTCGGCTACTGGATCGAGGGCTCCAAGAAGATGGACTACAAGGGCCGCTTCCTGCCGCAGCAGCGGCTGGCGCCGTCAGGCTGGCTCCGGGTGGACGCTTCTGGCGAGATGCTGACCGAGCCGCAGGATTAGACAACGATGGTTCGGCATTGCGCGGCGGGCAAAGGCGCACCCGCGCCGTCGGTGTCATTTGTCAGTACTCGGAAGTTCAGATCGCAAGTCCTCCTCGCGTTGCTCTTTTTGGCTTTGCTGACGAGCACCTACGCTTTTGCCTGCGAAACCGGCCATAAGGACTATCATGGTCGCTGTGTCGAGACCAAGAACCCATCCGCCAAGCTTGTGAAATTCCTCAACGGCTATGGTCGGCAGGTCAATGAAATTGGCGAAGTCGCCGATCTCTTCGCTCCGAATGTTCCTTTGTTCGACAAGCCCGAACCCGGTCGCAAAGTCATCCATTTATGGAAACACCCGAATGCGGACATCGAATCCGAAGCCAGGATCGAAAAGATCCTACCCGATTTCTATTACGTGACGGTGAGTGTGTACGAGGGTCCAACCTCGTGCGGCATCGATGAGTTCAGGCTGAAAGGACCGAAGACGACGCTGCGCGGATACGTGCCAAGAAATAATCCTCAGGATGTGCCGTCTCTCTGGAAGTTCCGGCATATGAGCGGGCTGTGTTAGCTTGTAGCCCGGATGGAGCGCAGCGAAATCCGGGGGCCGTACTCAAGATTCCCGGATTGCGCTTCGCTCCATCCGGGCTACGAACTCCAATCATCCGAAGAACGTCTCGACCAAGAGCTTGACGTTCAGCGCCACGATGATGCCGGCGACGATCCACGCGACGGCAGCCACGCCGCGAGGGATGACGAACTCGCCCATCTTGCGCCGGTCGGAAACGAACCGGACCAGCGGGATCACCGCGAACGGCAATTGCATCGACAGGATGACCTGGCTGAACACCAGGAGTTGGCTGGTGCCGCGTTCGCCATAGATCGCGGTGACGATCACGACCGGAACGATGGCAATGCCGCGGGTCAATAGCCGCCGCGCCCAGCTCGGCAGGCGTAGATGTAAAAAGCCTTCCATCACGATCTGGCCGGCCAGCGTTGCCGTCACCGTCGAATTGAGACCGGAGGCGAGCAGTGCCACTGCGAACAGCGTCGAGGCTATGCCGAGGCCGAGCAGCGGCGACAGCAGTTCATAGGCCTGGCCGATCTCGGCGACCTCGGTGCGTCCGCTCGAATAGAAGGTGGCTGCGGCGACGATCAGGATCGCGGCGTTGATAAACAGCGCCAGCATCAGCGCAATCGTCGAGTCCGTCGTCGCCCATTTGATCGCCTCGCGGCGGCCTTCGCTGGTGCGTTCATAGGCGCGGGTCTGCACGATTGCGGAGTGCAGGTAGAGATTATGCGGCATCACGGTGGCGCCGATGATGCCGATCGCGATGTAGAGCATTTCAGGGTTGGTGACGATCGCGGGCGACGGCACGAACCCCTTCAGAACGGCAGCCACCGGCGGCGCCGCAGCCACGATCTGAATCGAAAAGCAGATCGCGATCACGATCAGCAGCGAGATGACAAAGGCTTCGAGGAAGCGAAAACCCTTGTTCATCAGGAGCAGCAGCAGGAAGGCATCGAGCGCGGTGATCAGCGCGCCCCAGATCAAGGGAATGCCGAACAAGAGATTGAGCGCGATCGCGGTGCCGATCACCTCGGCGAGATCGCAGGCGATGATCGCGGCCTCGCAGGCCACCCACAGCATGAAGTTGACGGGCCGCGAGAAGCTGGCGCGGCAGGCCTGCGCCAGATCGCGGTCGGTGACGATGCCAAGCCGCGCGGCCAGCGCCTGCAACAGGATCGCCATCAGGTTCGACAGCAGGATGACCGCAAGCAGCGTGTAGCCGAACTTCGAACCGCCCGCGAGGTCGGTCGCCCAGTTGCCGGGATCCATGTAGCCGACCGAGACCAGATAGCCGGGGCCGAGGAAGGCCAGCAGCCGGCGCGACCAATGCCCGCCAAAGGGCACCGAAATGGTCGAATTGACTTCAGGCAGGCTCCGCTGGGCACCGGCGGCCGCGTCAGCGCGCCATCCGGTGGCGGTCGTATCGGTCATGATCAAACTCTTGGCCGAGGGTTCGGCGCCCAAGCCAGGCGTGCGTGCGTCCATATCAAAGGGATAAACGAGCTTCGATCTTATTGCAAATCATTTGCAACTGCATCTGGCGATCACGAAAATGATACGGACAATCCTCCTTGTAAAGCACCGAAGAAGTGCTTTACGTTATAGCCCATGATCAAGGTTCCAGTCGAAACGCCGACGGCCACCCTGCGATACGCCCTGGCGCCCGACGCGGCCGGCATTGCCGCCATCGAAGCGACCTTTGCCGACTACGATCGGATGATGGCCATACTCGCCGAGGTCGCACCGGTTGGCGCCAACCTCGTCGCGCTCCACGCCCAGGCCTATGAGCGGATCCGAATTGAGACCGGACTGCCCGCCCGCCTCGTGACGCTCGGCCTGCGCGACCGCGCCAACTACGTGGCCGGCGCGGCGGTGCGCAAGATTCCGCTCGACGACAAGCTGTTCGCGATCAAGGGACCGACTTCCGTGACCATCAGCACGGTCCGCGGGCGTGTTTTGGTGCCCTTCCATATCCCTGGCTATCTCGACGGCTGGGAAAGCCCCTTCCCGGCGCATCTCGTCTCGGATGGCCACGTCTACGAAATCCACATCGCCGTCAAATCGAAATCACCACCGGAGGAGAAGACCATGGTTCACGAGGGTATCCTTGCACGTATGGGTAGACTTCTTGCCGCTATCGCCAGCGAGACCATCGACAATGCCGAAAACAGCAACAAGGTCGCGCTGGTCAAACAGGCGATCCGCGAGATCGACGCCGGCGCCGACGAAGCGCGCCATGCGCTCGGTAAGTCGCGCGCCGAGGAGTTCCGCCTCAAGCGCCGGCGGGAAGAACTCGACGCCGAAGTAGCCGGGCTGACCGAGAAGATTCGTCTTGCGGTTGCAGAAAACCGCGAGGATCTCGCGCGCGCCGGCGTTGCTCGGCAAATTGATCTTGAGTCGCAAGGCACCGCGCTCGAACGCGCCATGGATTTCATCGAACTCGAAATCGACGAGCAGACCAAGGCCTTACAGGCGATGCTTGGCGCGCGGCGTGAAGCCGAAACTCGCCTCGCCGATCTCGAAGCGAGCCTCGAAAAACATTCACCGCAGGAAACCGGACGCACGGCTGGTGCGACAAAGACAGTGAGTCCCGATCGGGCCATGGCCGCGATCGCCCGCGTCACGGGTGTGCCGGCTTCCGGCGTGCCAGGTGACAAGGAACTCGACGAACTCGACCGGTTGCACCGCGAAAAGGAAATCGCGGCACGCCTTGAAAGGATCAAGTCGCAGCAATGAGTGCCCTGACCGACATCCTGCTGGCGCCGGACGTGCGGCCCTTTGCCGTGGCCGCGGCGATCATGCTGGCGCTCGGCGGCATCGAACTGCTGGCAACGCTGGTCGGATTTTCGCTGAGCCACATCGGCAAGGACATCGGGGTCGAGACCGACAGTGAAAGCGGCCTCGGCGGCCTGTTCCTCTGGATCAATGCGGGACGTCTGCCGCTGTTGATCCTGATCATCCTCGCGCTCGGCGTGTTCTCGATTGCGGGTTTCTTTCTGCAGGGCCTCGCGCATGGCATCGGAATCTCGATTCCGGCCGCGATCGCGGCCCTTGCCGCTGCAGCCCTCAGCCTTCCCGCCATCCGCGTCACCAGCCGCGGCGTCGCCCGTGTGATTCCGCGCGACGAGACCTATGCGGTCGACGAGGCCGACTTCATCGGGCACGTCGCCGAAGTTTCGGTCGGGCCGCTCGACCAGGGGCTGCCCGGCCGCGTTCGTCTCAAGGATGTCTTCGGCAACTGGCATTCTCTCGTCGCACGCGCCAGTCCCGAATCCACGCCGCTTCCGGTCGGCGCCAGCGTGCTGCTGGTCGACCGTGACGCCAAGAGTTTTATCGCTATCTCCGCACCCGCCGACCTCATTGCACAACGATCAGACAGGGTTTAAAACATGTGGGAACTTGCAGTACCCGTCGCTATTGGCGTCATTGTCGTTCTTGTTATCGGTCTCCTGCTTGCAAAACTCTACCGCCGCTCGACGCGTGACGAAGCCTATGTCCGCACCGGTCTCGGCGGCCAGAAAGTCGTCCTCGACGGCGGCTCCATCGTCCTCCCGGTTTTTCACTCCGTCGCCGCGGTCAATCTGAAGACGCTGCGGCTGGAAGTCGCCCGCGGCGGCCCGGACTCGATGATCACCAAGGACCGCATGCGCGTCGACATCGGTGCCGAGTTCTATCTGCGAGTCAAACCCGATAGCTCCTCGATCGCGCTCGCTGCGCAGACGCTGGGCAGCCGCACCCAAAATGGCGGCGAGCTGCGCGAGCTGATCGAAGCCAAGTTCGTCGACGGCCTGCGTTCGGTGGCCGCCACCATGAATCTCGAAGAGCTGCAGGAGCAGCGCGCCACCTTCGTGAAGTCAGTGCAGGAGGCGGTCGGCGCCGACATCCAGAACAACGGCCTCGAACTCGAGTCGGTGTCGCTGACGCGGCTCGACCAGAGCGACATCAAGCATTTCAATCCGAGCAACTTCTTCGACGCGCACGGTCTGACGACGCTGACCAAGATCACAAGGGAGCGCGAACAGGAGCGCAACCAGATCGTCCGCACCACCGAGGTCAATATCGCGCAGCAGGACCTCGTCGCCCGCCAGACCACGCTGACGATCGAGGCCACCAAGCGCGAAGCGGAACTGGCGCAGCAGCGCGACATCGCCAACAAGACCGCCGCGATGCGCGCGCAGACCGCGCAGGTCGAGCAGACCGCGGTGCAGAACGAGGCCGAGTATCGAATCCAGCAGGAACTTGCTGTCGCCAACAAGCAGACCGAAGCCAACCAGTTGCGCGACACCCGCAAGATCGAGGCCGATCTCGCCGTGAAACGGCGCAACACCGAAATGGAGCGCGACTTGCAGATCGTGGCGCAGGAAAGCGCGATCGCGATTGCCACCAAGAGCAAGGAGCAATCCGAGGCGCAGACGGTTGCCGAAACCGCGCGTGCGCTGGCAATTGCGGCCGAGGAAAAGGTCACCACCGCCAAAGCCGTCGAAATCGCCGAGCGCGACAAGATCATCAACGTGATCGCGGCGCGCAAGGCCGCCGAGACCGAGGCGATGCCGATCACCGTGATGGCGGAGGCCGAGAACCAGGCCGCGAACAACAAGGCGGAGGCCATCACCATGCTGGCCAAGGCCGACGCCGATGCCGCGATCACGCGCGCGGCCGGCGTCAAGTCGCTCGGCCAGGCCGAGGCCGAGGTGGCGGCGCTGAAGGCGGAAGCCCGCAACAAGCTCTCCCAGGCGATCGTCGACTACGATCTCACGCTGGCGCGCATCAACGTGATCCCGAACGCGCTGGCCGAAGCGGTCAAGCCGATCGAGAAGATCTCGGACATCCGGATCTTCGACACCGGCGGCATGCTCGGCCGCGGCGGCGGCAACGGCGCCATGAACGGCCACAGCAACGGTCTCGGCCTCGGCGACGGCCTTGCCGCACAACTGCTGTCGGTCTCGGCGTTCAAGCCGATCATCGACAAGATTCTGGCCGAAGGCGGTTTTGCCGCCGGTCCTGACGCGCTGACCAGCCTGACCAATGCGCTCGCCGCGCAGCAACTGGCCGCTCCTCCGGCCGAACTGCCCGCCGTGCTTGATGAAGATGACGATGAGGTGGCGACGCCGCCCGCGACGATCTCCGGAACAGGCAAGGCGACGCTCGGACCCAAGACGTAATCAAAACGGCGGGCTGATCCGTCGTTTAGATCGAAATCGAAAGAGGGCCCGCCGCCATTCGCCGCGGGCCTTTTTTCGTGCGTCTGCGCATGTCTGAATTTATTATCGGCGCTCAGCGTTCGCCGAGATTGTCCATCGTGAACTTGCGAATCCGCTGCGCAAATGGGGCAACGACACCCGCGAAAGGTTTCCCGCCTTCCCGCAGCGCCAACATCTCCTTGCGTTGCTCCTCGATCAGCTCAAGCACTGCCTTTTTCTGCTCGGCCTTTAGGTCGGTTGCGCTCTCCGTGCGCTGGCGCGCGCCATCGAGAACCGTCTTGATCTCCGCCTCGGGAATCGTCGCAAAGAACCCTTTCATCGTTTCGTCTACTGCGGTTTTCCAGCTCTTCTGATTGAATCCCGCCTTGGTGATCAACTTTTGGCTCGCAGCATCCTTCTCGAACCAGTCGTCGGCTTCGTCATCGTCGTACGCGAAATCGCCAAACTCGGTCTTCAGCTTCTCGATAAGGTCAACGACGGTGCCGGCATCGCGAGAGGTCAATGCCAACGCGACCTTGTCGAATTTGGCCACGCTCAATGCAGCGAGCAAAGCAAAGGCTAATGCGACAGCCGCAGCTGCCCGTGAAGGGAAACCCTGCATTTTCAATCTACTCCTGTTGATTCCAATGAACGATCCCACCCACTTCACGGACGTGCTCACCGAATCAACAGGCAGCTCGCAAGGAAGTCGCGCCATCTGCCACTGCACATCAAATGCGCAGATTGTCAATTCGTCCGCCGCTCGATCCAAATATGCAGACGCGCTTGCGACATCGGACGACACCAGCGCAACGCCCTGCGGTGCTCCACGCGCGGCGATTTCTGTCGCGGGGACCGTGTGCTTCCGGTGCGTGTGGAGGTTTTTGTTTGTAGAGAAGCTTGTCGGGAAACGGGTGGGCTGGATCGTCCCTGGGCCGGACAATGCGCGGGAATGGAATCCATCATGGAACTCTGCCATGTCACCCGACCCGACGCCTCGCCTGCCCGCCACCTTCAACCGTCTGGCCTGGTCGAACCTCGCAGCCCAGTCGGCCGAGCAGATTGCGCTGGCCGCAGCGCCGATCGTCGCCGTGCTCCTGCTCGGCGTTGGCGAAGGCCAGACTGGCCTGCTGCAGACGGCGTTGACGCTGCCCTTCATCCTGTTTGCGATTCCCGCGGGCCTCCTTGCCGACCGCGTCTCGCGGCGCTGGGTGATGGCGGGCTCGGAGGCGCTGCGGGCAGCCGCGCTTGCCGCAATCCTGCTGCTGCTCTGGCTCGGACAAATGACGCTGCCCCTGCTGTCGCTGCTTGGCTTCATCGCGGTATGCGGCACGGTCGCCTACAGCGTCGCCGCGCCCGCGCTGGTGCCGTCGCTGGTCAATTCAGAGCAATTGCCCGCGGCGAACGCGCGGATCGAACTGGCGCGCACGGTGGCGTTTGCGAGCGGCCCCGCGCTCGGCGGTGTGCTGGTCGGATGGGTCGGCGCCGCGCCTGCGTTCGGCGTTGCCGCGGCGCTATCCGTGATCGCAGTCGTGCTGCTGTCAGGCATCTATGAGCCGGCGCGCGCGCCTGCCCCGCGCCGCCATCCGCTGCAGGAGATCAGGGAAGGCGCGGCGTTCGTGCTGCACCATCCGCTGCTGCGGCCGGTGTTCATCACGCAGTTCATCTTCAACACGGCGTCGTTCCTGCTGCTCGCCGTGTTCGTGCCCTATGCCGTTCGCCATCTCGGGCTATCTGCCACCGGCGTCGGCGTGACGCTCGGGATGTATGGCGTCGGCATGGTGGCCGGCGCGCTCTCGGCCACGCGGGTGATGAAGCGCCTCGCCTTCGGCACCGTGATCGGGCTTGGGCCGGTGACCGGCTTCATCGCGGCGGCCGTGATGGCGCTGACCACGGTCGTTCCGGCGGCATGGCTTGCAGGCCTGAGCTTCTTCCTGCTCGGCGCCGGTCCGATCCTCTGGGTGATCTCGACCACGACGCTGCGCCAATCGGTGACACCGCCCTCGCTGCTCGGCCGCGTCTCCGCCATCAACATCATGAGCTACGGCGCCCGCCCGCTCGGCTCGGCGCTCGGCGCCATCGTCGGCGGCCTCTACAGCGCCGAAGCCTGCCTCTATCTGGCAGCCGTCATCTTCGCCGCGCAGGCGCTGGTGATCCTGCTCTCACCCGCGGTCTCGCTGGCGCGGCAGCCGGACATGGTGGGTGAGCCGGCGCGCTGCTAGCCATTAGGGTCGTGTCAAGCTGAAATCGTCATTGCGAGCGCAGCGAAGCAATCCATCGTGCAGCGCAAAGAAAGAATGGATTGCTTCGCTGCGCTCGCAATGACGGTGGCTAAAGCAGGCGCCTAGCTCGCCAGATACCGCTCATACTTCCCCGCCACCACCTCGTCCGCGGCGATATCCGGATCGAGCGTGTACAGATCCTGCGCGCGACCGATGCCGCGTAGCGCGTAGCGGCCGGTGGAGACCAGGTAGTTTCGTCCGGCGGCATCGAGGCCGGCGCGGAAGGCTGACGACATCAGCAATTCGCGGTCGACCGAGCGGCACATCGAAGCGATGCGGCTGACCTCGTTCACCGCCGGCCCCACCACGGTGAAGTCGAGCCGGTCGTCGCTGCCGATATTGCCGTAGAAGACCTCGCCGACATGCAGGCCGACATGCGCCGATGTCACAGGCCTGCCTTCCGCCGTGCGGCGGGCGGTGAGCGCCTTCATGTTGCGGCGGAAGCGGTGCTCGGCGCGCAGCGCCGCGCGCTTGGCCTTCGCCATGTTCTCATGGGTGAACATCGCCAGCACGCCGTCGCCGATCAGTTTAAGCACCTCGCCGCCGGCGTCGTGGATGGCGTCGATCGAGGCCTGCGCGTAATCGTTGAGGAATGGAATGATCTCGCCGGGATCGATGCTCTCGCTGATCGCGGTCGAGCCGCGCAGATCGGAGAACCACAGCACCGTGTTGATCCGCTCGGTGACGCCGCGCGTCATCCGTCCGCGCAGCACCTGCTCGGCCGTATCGCGCCCGAGATAGACGCGCCCCAGCGTCTTGGTGATATCGGCCTGCGCTGCGGATTTGATCGCAAGTCCCAGCACCGGCACGAGGTCCCGCAACGCAGCCAGCCCCTGCGCGCCAAACCCCTCATCGCGCCTTGTCACCCAATAGGAGTAGACGCAATCCATCTGCCCCATGGTGCCGGTCTCGCCGAACCGGTGGACATAGGCCACCACATGCTTGTGGCCTTTCTCGGCAAGATCGCCCATGAATTTGAAATTGGGGGCCACGCCGTTGGCGAGCTCGACCGGTAGTTCCTCATGGCCGTTTTCGAGCATGTAGTAGAAGATCGAACTCCGCCAGGCGGCTGCGGCCTCGCCCTCGTTGGTCGAGCCATATTCGAAGACGTCGCTTTCGTTGGTCTCGGCGTCGTTCCAGCGAAAGCCGCGGCCTTCGAAAATCGGGTGCAGCGTATCGATGAAGACCATCCCGCGCGACACGGGGAGGCCTTCGGCACAGCAGCGCTCGCAGAAACCGCGGATCAAATCGTTTTCGGGCAGGCCTGTAAGGCCCTGGCTGACCAGCCAGTTCATCAAGCGCAGACGGGGCGTGAGTTCCATACGCCATTATGCCGCGCAATCGTGACGAGTGAAAGCCTCACGCCCTTCAACGTTTCGCGCGCGTCACCGCCTCGCCGTCTTCCTTGACGAAGGACTGTACGGGGTTATCGAGCAGATCGAGCACCAGCTCCGACGGCCGACACAGCCGGACGCCTTTCGGCGTCACCACGAGCGGCCGGTTGATCAGGATCGGATGCGCGAGCATGAAGTCGATCAGTTCGTCGTCGCTCCACTTCGGATCGGCAAGGCCGAGCTCGACATAGGGCGTGCCCTTTTCGCGCAGCAGCTCGCGCGGCGAGATGCCCAATGCCCCGATCAATTCGACCAGCCGCGCGCGGCTCGGCGGTGTCTTCAGATACTCGATCACCTCAGGCTCTTCGCCGCTTTGCCGGATCATCGCCAGCGTGTTGCGCGAGGTGCCGCAGGCGGGATTGTGATAGATCGTGACGGTCATGGTCAGGCCTCCTTCGTCGCTGCCGCCTCGCCTGCCCCGCGCAGCAGCCAGGTCATGAAGATCAAGGCAACCACCGCGCCGCAAAGCTCCGCCGCGATAAAGCCGGGCAGATCGGCGGGGCGAATGCCGGAAAACGTATTCGTCATCGACCGTGCGATTGCAACGGCGGGATTGGCAAAGGATGTCGAGGCGGTGAACCAGTAGGCTGCGGTGATGTAGAGGCCCACCAGCCACGGCACGGCGACGCGGTTGAACCGGATGCCGCCCAGGATGGTGGCGATCAGGCCGAAGGCGGCGATACCTTCCGCAAACCACTGCGCGCCACCGGTTCGCATTTTCAGGGAGGCATCGATCAAAGGCAAGGCGAACATTGCATGCGCAATGATCGTCCCCGCAATCCCGCCCGCGACCTGAGCGGCGACATAGGCCAGCGCCTCGCGCGGCGCGAGTTCACGCTTCAATGCAAAGACCAGCGACACCGCCGGATTGAAATGCGCGCCCGACACCGGTCCGAGAATGGTGATGAGTACAACCAGGATCGCACCGGTCGGCAGCGTGTTGCCGAGCAGCGCCAGCGCGACGTCCTTGGTCAAGGTCTCCGCCATGATGCCGGAGCCGACCACGGTCGCAACGAGCAGCGCGGTGCCGAGCGCTTCGGCCGCGAGGCGGCGCGGCAAATCAAAATCGGACATTAACTGGCCTTCTCCTGGCCTGAGGTCGAGCCGTCGGTGCGGCCAATGTCGCGCAGCTTGGTCCCGAGCGACAGGCGATCGATGCTTTCCAGCGGCAGGCTGGCGAAGGCGGCAATTCGATTCTTTAGATAGCGGAAGGCCTCAACAAACGCCGCTTCCTTTTCGATGTCGGTACCTTCGACGGCGGCCGGGTCTTCGATCCCCCAATGCGCCGTCATCGGCTGGCCCGGCCATATCGGGCAGGATTCGCCGGCAGCGTTGTCGCAAACCGTGAAAACGAAATCCATCACGGGTGCATCGCTGCGCGCGAACTCATCCCAGCTCTTCGAGCGCAATCCGTCCGTGGGGTAGTCGAGACGGTTCAAAACTTTGATCGCAAATGGATTGACCGTACCCTTGGGCTGACTGCCGGCGGAAAAGGCGCGGAAGTTGCGGTGGCCTTCCTTGCGCAGGATCGCTTCCGCCAGAATCGAACGTGCGGTGTTTCCGGTACACAGGAAGAGAACGTTGTAGAGGCGTTCAGACATGGGCTTTCCTCCTTGTCTTCGGCGGACAACAAGGCGTGAGGTCTTCGATCAGCGGTCCGCAGATTTCCGGGCGGCCGTCGCAACAATCCCGCAGCATGAACAGGACTACGGCCTGAAAGGCCTTGAGATCAGCACGATAGACAATCGAACGGCTGAAACGACGCGCCGTCACCAGCCCCGCACGGGACAGGATGGCCAGATGCGACGACATGGTGTTTTGCGGCACGGCAAGTGCCTTGGCGATGTCGCCGGCTGCGAGCCCGTCCGGTTCGTGCTTCGTCAATAGCCGAAACACGTCGAGACGGGTCGATTGAGCAAGCGCCGCCAGCGCGAGAATGGCTTTTTCCGATTCCATATATCCAGACTTATCGATATATCGCTTCCTGTCAATCCTTGGCCTTTATTTCGATAATTCCAGAAATACCGTAGACGAACCTGGGTTCATGTGAGAAGATTGCCCTCATGAAAATCGATGATGCCGCCGCCCATCTAGAAGCATTGGGTAACCCGACCCGGCTGAAAATCTACCGCGCGCTGATCCGCGCCGGCGGCGCCGGGCTTGCCGTCGGCCGGCTGCAGGAGAAGCTGAAAATCGCGCCCTCCACTCTCTCCCATCACATCAAGGCATTGGTGGTGGTGGGGCTGGTAACCCAGGTGCGCGATGCCACCACGCTGATCTGCCACGCCAACTATGAAGTGATGCGGGAGCTGGTCGGTTTTCTCGTTGCCGAATGCTGCACCGAAAGCGCTGAGACCAAGGACACCAGGACCGCGGCTTGAATGCCGCGTTTTTCTCGACCGCTATTTCGATATTTCTAGTTTTATGGGAGGAAAGCATGAGCGAAGCCAAGACCGTCGCCATCATCGGAGCCGGGCCGGTCGGCCTCGCCGCGGCGGCCCATGTGCTGGAGCGCGGGCTGGAGCCGATCGTGCTGGAGGCCGGCGACAGCGTCGGCCACGCCATGCGGCAATGGGGCCACGTCCAACTATTCTCGCCCTGGGAATACAATGTCGACAAGGCGGCGGCGCGCCTGCTCGCGACCACGGGCTGGAATTCTCCCGAGCCGGACCAGTATCCGACCGGCGCGGAGATGGTGGAACATTATCTCGAACCGCTCGCCGGCAATACCGCGCTGAAATCCCGCATTCACACGTCGAGCCGCGTCACCGGCATCAGCCGTGTCGGCTTCGACAAGATGAAGACCAACGGCCGCGACAAGGCGCCGTTCGAAATCCGCTATCAGAACGGGCAAGGCCCGAGAGTCGTGAAGGCTGACGCGGTGATCGACGTATCAGGCACCTGGCATGCGCCGAACCCGGCAGGCGCCAACGGTCTCCCCGCCATTGGCGAGAAAGAGGTCACCGACAGGATCGCTTACGGCATGCCCGATGTGCTCGGCAAAGACCGCGCACGCTATGCCGGCAAGACCGTTGCGGTGCTGGGCGCTGGCCATTCCGCGATCGGCACGCTGACCGATCTGGCGAAACTCGCTGAGCAGGCGCCGGGCACCCGGCCGATCTGGCTGCTGCGCGGCAGCGATCCCGCCAAGGCGTTCGGCGGCGGCGCGAATGACAAGCTGGTGGCCCGTGGCGAGTTGGGCGCGGCTTTTGCCGCCTTGGTGAGCGCTGGCCGGATTGAGCTGCAAAGCGAATTTCGCGTTTCGCATCTCATCGCAGATGGCCCCCGCCTCGTCATCGGCGCTCTATCGGGCTGCAGCGCCCGTCGCGTCATGGCCGATGAATTGATCGTCGCAACCGGCTTCCGGCCGGACCTCGATTTTGCGCGCGAGCTGCGCATCCGGCTCGATCCGGCGATCGAATGCCCGGTCGCGCTGGCGCCGCTGATCGATCCCAACATCCACAGTTGCGGCACTGTGCGCCCTCACGGCGCCCGCGAATTGGCGCAGGACGAGCCGGGATTCTACTTCGCCGGCATGAAGTCTTACGGCCGCGCGCCGACCTTCCTGATGCTCACGGGCTACGAGCAGGTGCGCTCGATCGCGGCCGACATCGCTGGAGACCGCAAAGCCGCCGAGCGGGTCGAACTGGTGCTGCCCGAGACCGGGGTTTGCAGCCGTTCACTCGCGCCAGATGCCAGCAATTGCTGCGGCGGCCCTGCATTATCGGATGTTGACGCCTGTTGCGTCGCGGATGAAAAAGCAAAGCAACAAGGCAAGACGGGATGTGGTTGCGCGTCCTGATCAACAGGGAGTGAGCGGAATCTCGCTGGAAGGCCGATCCGTCATTGTCGCGATGTGCGTGGGGCAGCTCGGCAGCCTGCTTCCGCACGTCGTCGTACCCTCGATTCTGGCCGCATTCCTGATTCCGGAATGGCACTTAAGCGGCGCCCAGGCCGGCCTGCTGGCGGGCTCCGGCGCGGCGGGCTACATGCTCACAGTCCCCGTGCTGGCGACGCTCACCGATCGCATCGATGCGCGCAAGATCCTGATCGCGGGCTCGGCGGTCAGCGCGCTCGGCACGTTGCTGTTCGGTGCCTTTGCCACCGGCCTGTGGTCGGGCGCCCTCTTCAACGCCATCGCCGGCATCGGCTTTGCGGGCGCCTATATGCCCGGGCTCAAGGCGCTGACGGATCGTCTCGCACCCGGCGACTCATCGCGTGCGATCACGCTCTACACGTCGAGTTTCTCGTTCGGCGTCGGCCTGTCGTTCCTGGTTTCACAGCTTGTGGCGGACGCCTGGGGCTGGCGGACCGCGTTCTTCGTCACCGCCGCCGGACCGCTGGTGATGCTTATGGTCTGCTTCCTGTTGCGGCCAGTCGAACCAAAGCCGGCGTCGGGGCGGCTTCTGGATTTCGCTCCGGTGTTCCAGAACCGGAAAGCCATGGGTTTTGTGCTCGGCTACGGCGCGCATTGCTTTGAACTCTACGGCATAAGAACCTGGATCGTGGCGTTCTGGACCTTTGTCGTTGCCCGGAATTCCGACGCTTCGATCCTGACGCCCGTCGTCGTCAGCGTGGTGTTCTCCCTGCTTGCCATGCCCGCAAGCATACTCGGCAACGAATTCGCGCTCCGGTTCGGCCGTCACCGCGCAATCACAGCCGTCATGCTTGCCTCCGCCGCCGTGGCACTTCTGATCGGCTTCTTCGCCGACAAGTCGCCCTGGTTGCTGCTGCCTTTGATCCTCGTTTATGCCGTCACGGTACCTGCCGATTCCGGCGCGTTGACGTCGGGCATGTCGATGGCGGCGGACCCGAGCCATCGCGGAGCGACCATGGCGATGCATTCCACGATCGGCTTCAGCCTCTCCGCGCTTGGTGCGTGGGCGCTGGGCGTCGCATTGGATGCCACCGGCGGTCCGCAGAGCGGATCGGCCTGGATGGCTGCCTTCTCGGTGCTGGCCGCCGGCGCCCTGCTCGGCCCGCTGGCGCTAATCTGGTCGAGACGAGAGACGCGACAACCGTGAACCAGCTTCCCATCATTTTGGCCCTCGGCACGACGCAGACGCTGGCCTGGGCGTCGAGCTACTACCTGCCCGCGATCCTCGCCGATCCCATCGCGCGCGATCTCGGCGTTTCCTCAAGCTGGGTGTTTGGCGCGTTCTCGGCATCGTTGGTGCTCTCCGCCCTGCTGGCCCCACGGATCGGACGTCAGATTGACCTCGTTGGCGGCAGACCTGTGCTGTCGATGTCGAATCTGATGCTGGCGGCAGGTCTCGCGCTGCTCGGCATGAGCACATCGGTCCCGCTCATGATCGTCGCCTGGCTCCTGCTCGGCATCGGCATGACCGCGGGCCTGTACGACGCCGCCTTTGCTGCGCTTGGGCGGATCTATGGCGATTCGGCCCGCCGCTCGATCACCGGCATCACGCTGCTGGCCGGCTTTGCCTCGACGGTCGGATGGCCGCTATCGGCGTGGGGCCTGGAAACCATCGGCTGGCGCAACACCTGCTTTGCCTGGGCGGCGACCCATATCCTGATCGGCCTGCCGATCAATTTGCTGATGCTGCCGGCGGTGAAGGGCGCGAAAGCCGCGGTGGCGGCAGCCGTCAAGCCGCATATCCCGATCGACCGCACCATGATCGTGCTCGCCTTCGTCTTTGCCGCGGCATGGACCGTCACCGGCGCGATGGCGGCGCACCTGCCGCGCATCATGGAAGCGGCCGGCGCGACCACTGCGCAGGCAGTATTTGCCGGTGCGCTGATCGGCCCCGCGCAGGTCGCCGCGCGGATCTTCGAGGCGGGCTTTCTCAGCCGCTACCATCCGCTGGTCTCGACCAAGCTCGCCTGCATCACGAATCCGATCGGCGCCGCGATCCTCTGGCTGGCAGGCGGCGGCGCGGCCAGCGTGTTCGCGGTCTTTTACGGCTCGGGCAACGGCATTCTGACCATTGCGCGCGGCACGCTGCCGCTCGCAATCTTCGGCCCCGAGAACTACGGTTATCGCCTCGGCATCATCGGTGCGCCGGCGCGGATGGCACAGGCGGCAGCGCCGCTGTTGTTCGGGCTTTTGATCGAGGCGATGGGCGCGCGGGTTCTGATCGTCTCCTCCGCACTCAGCATCGCGGCGCTGCTGGCGCTGTTCCTGCTGCGGAAGGGACCACCGCGGCCGCACCCGTAAACGGAATGGCGTGATGTTCGCCAGCCTACGGCGTTTTGACCTCGGACGTCGCAATCCATATGCCCGCAAACACGGCGACCAGCCCAACAATCAGGTTGGGCGTGATCGGCTCGCCGACGAGCTGGGTGGCGAGCAGGCCGGCTGCGATCGGATTGACGGTCATGGTGTTGGCAACGCGCGTCGGCGAGGCCCGCTCCAGCGCCAATACCCACAGGATGAACGCCAGCGCGCCGCCGGCGACGCCAAGATAGATGCCCGCGATCCATTGCGGCGTGCCGAACGCGTTCAAGGCCGCGACACTGCCGGTGAACAAGCCGACCAGGATCAGCGCCGCGGCGCCCGTCCCCATGCCGACGGTGAGGAAGCCCAGCGCGCTGGAGCGGCGGATGAACGGGCGAGACCACACATTGTAGAACGCCATGCACAGCACCGCGCCCGTCATGATCAGTTCGCCGCGCCACGCCCCCGCCGGAGCCGCCGCAAGCCCGGAGGCGAGCGCTGCGACAACACCGAGCACCGCGACGCAGACGCCGATCGTTTTCCGCTTCGTCAGCGGCTCGATGCCGAGCAGCGCCCCCACCATCATGGTCTGCAGCGGCAGCGTCGCCAGCGCCAGCGAAGCGCGCGCCGCGGTCGTAAACGTCATCGCGATGTTGTAGAAAACGAAGAACACGCCGAAGAAGCAAAAGCCAAGCGCAGCGACGGCAGGCCAGTCTGCGCGCTGCGGCCATCTCACCCTAAGCAGCAACGCTGCGGGCAGCACGCAGAGAAAGCCGATGCCCCAGCGCAGAATGGCGAGCGTGATCGGATCGGCATTGCCGGCGAGATAACGCGTGATCGCGGCCGCACTGCCACCGAGGCAACTAGAGACCAATGCGATGGCAACCCCGACCCCTTCGCCCACTGCCGCCTCCATCGCGTTGTGCGTTCTTGATCGCAGGATGCGCCTCACAAGAAGTCAACGCAAATGGCGGCAAGTGTCAGCAGAACGGGCGACCACCTACACCTTACGCGTGTATCGCTCGCAGGCCGGGTATCTGCCAGTTCGGAGCTGCGTCACATCAGCTAATTACGCGTCAATCCATTCCTAAATTTCAATCAATTGCATCGAACCCGCATAGCACGCCGCTAACAAGTTTTTGTCATGAGGATGAGCTAACTGGAATCCAGTCTTCCAGTAGTTTCGGAGCTCCGGTATGTCGAAGCTTCAAGGCTGTGGAATTGACAATGCAAGAAGCGATCCGCCTACGTGAACTGGAAGCCGAGTGCCGGCAGCGCGCGCTGAGCGAACCTGACAGGAAATGGTACTGGCTCGCGCAGGCCGCCAAGTACCAGGTACAGGCCAGCCAGAAGATCGCCTTCCACGCCGAGGAGGCCAACACCACCGACTCTCCAGAAGTCAAGTTGGCGCAATGGTCGCACGGCCGTGACGAGCGCCGGCTGGCGGGCCCCTACGCCGTGAAGGGCGAACGATAGCTAACGCCCCTGCTCTTCCGGCGGCCTGATGTGTCGGAACGAGAACAGCAGCGCCAGGTCGTAGGCGATCTTGAGCGTGCCGCAGACCACCAAAGGCAACCCCGTAAACGATGTCATCAGCAGCGCGCCCGCGATTGCCGGGCTGATCGCCGATGCGAGGCTGCGCGGCACGGCGGTGACGCTGGCGGCCGCGGGCCGCTCGGCCGGCGTCACCACCGCCATGACGTAGGAGGTGCGGGTCGGGACGTCCATCTGCGACAGCGCCGAGCGCAGCAGCAACAACCCGAGCGCCACGTAGAGGTTCGGTGCAAACGCCGCCAGGATCAGGAAGACGCTGGAGGGAATATGCGTAAACACCATGGTGTTGACGAGGCCGATACGTTTCGCGATCCAGGCCGCGACCGGATAGGAAAAGGCGCTCAGCGTGCCCGACCAGAAGAAAAACAACCCGGCCGCCGATAGTGACAGGTCGAAACGTTCGAACAGCCAGAGCACCAGCAGGGATTGCGCGACGAAGCCGCCGGCGAAGGCATCGATGCTGAACAGCGCCGCGAGCTTGTAGACGGTGCCGCGCGAGGGGCCGAGCGGTGCTTGCTGTGCCTTCTCCTCGCCGCGCTGGTGCGGCACATAGCGATAGAGCGCCGCGCAGGCGATGCCGAGCACGGCATAGGCATAGAACATCTGGCGGAATGCGGCGAGTTGGGTGGCGCCCCCGGCGACGAGGAAATCGGGCAGCGAGGCCGCGAGCGAACCCGCCGCGGTGCAGAGCGCGCCGATCAGGCTGTAGCGCGCGAACACCTGCGTGCGGCGCTCGTCGGTCGCGCTATGCGCCAGCACCGCATGCTCCAGCGGCACCAGCACGCCGAGATCGCCACCGGAAGCGTTGATGGTGCCGATGAAGGCGACGAGCGCGATCAGCACAAAATGCTCGACGGCGGGAAAGGCGATACCGGTCGCCGCCATCAGGCCGGCGCCTGCGATCAACAGCGGCCGCAGATCGTGGCGCGGCGCGATCCAGCCCGTGATCAGCGTCAGCAGCGCCGTGCCGAGCAGCGATGCGGTCGCGACGATGCCGACCGCGACGGCGTCGTAGCCGAGCGCGCTCATGTAGGCCGGCAGAATGATGATGGCAAAACCGTCACCGAAACCGCGCAGGCCACGCGCGAGGTAGAGCAGCCTGATCAGCGCGTTGGCAGTGGAGGGGTTGGGTTCAGTCGCGATACCGGTCACGCTTGCGTCCATGCGCCATCCCCCACAAAAGCGAGAGTGCGCAGAGCTTGGACGGCGGACCGTCTGACGGGGAGCCTGCTTTGTCCCCGGTGGCCCGAAGCTAGGACCGAAACCGGTGGGGCGCAAGCGCCCTCTCGCAGGATGGGTGGAGCGCAGCGATACCCATCAAAAATCGTGGTGGCGCAGGATGATGGGCATCGCTTCGCTCCACCCATCTTACGGCATCGCGTGATTCAGTTGACAGCGGAAGTCTCCAGGGTTTAATTCGCCACATGGGGATGTTGCGATCTCCCCACGAGGCGACATGCCCAAGTATCGCGTCCCGTTTTCTTTGACGAGGGCGCAGCCATGTCATCCTATGCAACGATATCTCCAGACAAGCTTTCCAAACTGATCGGCACGGCGAACACGCCTGCCCTGATCGACGTACGCACCGACGAGGATTTCGCCGCCGACCCCCGCCTCATTCCGGGCGCGGTCAGGCGTAATCACGAGGAAGCCGCCGATTGGGGCGAAGCGTTCTCCGGCCGCCCGGCCATCGTCGTCTGCCTGCGCGGCCAGAAACTGGCGCAGGGTACCGCGGCCTGGCTGCGACATCTCGATGTTTCGGCCGAAGCGCTGGAAGGCGGCTTTGAAGGCTGGAAGGCGGCCAAACTGCCGCTGGTGCCGGCTGAGAAGCTGCCCGCACGCGACGCAAAGGGTCGTACCGTGTGGGTGACCCGCGCGCGGCCAAAGATCGACCGCATCGCCTGCCCGTGGCTGATCCGCCGCTTCGTCGATCCAAACGCGGTGTTCCTGTTCGTGACGCCGGCTGAAGTGCTGGCAGTCGGCGAGCGCTTCAATGCCGCGCCGTTCGACGTGGAAAATGTGTTCTGGAGCCACCGCGGCGAACTCTGCACCTTCGACGTCATGGTCGAGGAATTTGGCCTCGCGACACCGCCCTTGTTGCGGCTGGCAGCGATGGTCCGCGGCGCCGACACCGGCAGGCTCGATCTCGCCCCGGAAGCGCCCGGACTGCTCGCAGCGTCCCTCGGCCTGTCGCGGATGTTCGACGACGACCTGGAACAACTCGAAGCCGGCATGACGCTGTACGATGCGTTCTATCGCTGGTGCCGCGATGCGACCGGCGAGACGCACAATTGGCCGACCAACAAGGCGAAGCCGTAATGGAAGCGACGATCCACAAAGTGACCGATGCCGACGCCGTGAGGGAAACCGGGCACGGCATCAGCATCAGTGAAGCCCTCCGCGTCTGGCTTCGGGTCGCCGTGCTCAGTTTCGGCGGCCCGGCCGGGCAGATCGCGGTGATGCACCGCATCCTGGTGGAAGAGAAGAACTGGATCTCCGAGAGCCGGTTTCTGCATGCGCTGAACTACTGCATGCTGTTGCCGGGACCGGAGGCGCAGCAGTTGGCCACCTATATCGGCTGGCTGCTGCACCGGACCGCCGGCGGCATCATGGCGGGCGGGCTGTTCATCCTGCCCGGCGTCATTGCCATCATGGGGCTGAGCTATATCTACGCGGCCTATGGCAATGTCGGCTTCGTCGAGGCGGTGTTCTTCGGGCTGAAGGCTGCCGTGCTTGCGATCGTGGTCCACGCGGTCGTCCGTGTCGGCAAGCGCGCGCTGCGCAACCGGGTGATGATCGCGCTTGCGGCGATCGCCTTTGTCGCGATCTTCTTTTTCAACGTCCCCTTTCCGATCATCATCATCGCAGCCGGCGTGATCGGCTATTTCGGCGCGCGCAGCGGCCGGCCGGAGTTTGCCGCCATCGAACATGGTGGCGGCGGAAAGAAAGTGGCGGCGGTCGACAGCCTGCTCGGTGACGAACTGCCGGAGCATGTCCGCCCGAGCGTGGCGCGGGCGCTGAGGGTAAGTTCGATATGGCTGTTGCTATGGGTCATTCCGGTCGCGGCGTTGCTGATCGGGCTCGGCCAGGCCAATGTGTTCAGCCAGATCGCGCTGTTCTTTTCCAAGATGGCTATGGTGACGTTCGGCGGCGCCTATGCGGTGCTGGCTTATGTCGCTCAGCAGGCGGTCGAGCATTATCACTGGCTGCAGCCGCGCGAGATGCTGGATGGCCTCGGCATGGCCGAGACCACACCGGGGCCGTTGATCATGGTGCTGCAGTTCGTCGGCTTCATGGCCGCCTATCGCGATCCCGGCGCGTTGTCGCCGATGGTCGCGGCAACGCTTGGCGGACTATTGGCGACATGGGTCACTTTCATCCCCTGCTTCCTCTGGATCTTCCTCGGCGCGCCCTACATCGAGACCCTGCGCGGCAACAAGGGGCTGGCGGGCGCGCTGTCGGCCATCACCGCGGCGGTCGTCGGCGTGATCCTCAACCTGTCGATCTGGTTCGGGTTGCACACGCTGTTCCGGCAGACCACGCCGGTTCGCTCGTTCGGCCTGTCGTTCGACATGCCGGTGTGGGGAAGCCTCGATCTGGCAGCGTTCGTGCTGGCGGCTGCCGCGGCGACGGCGATCTTTCGCCTCACCATCGGGATGCTGTGGGTGCTGGCTGGTTCGTGCGCGGCGGGCGTGGCGTTGAGGTTGGCGGGAATGGTTTGAACAGAGCGAAGATTCGTAGGGTGGGCAAAGGCGCGTAGCGACGTGCCCACCATATATCGGCGTGTTTCATCACGAATGGTGGGCACGCTGCGCTTTGCCCACCCTACGGCGTCACACCCGCTCCGCCGGCGCCAGCCGGCAGGCCTCGGCGGCGGCTTCGATCTGCAACGTCGGGTGATGAATGTTGAAGCGGTGCGAAAGCTCCTCACACACGCGGTGCAGGAAGGCGTCGTCGCTGCCGCCTGGCCGCACCAGATGCGCGGTCAGCGCCGTCTCGTTGGTGCTCATGGCCCAGACGTGGAGGTCATGCACATCGGAAACGCCTTCGAGGCCGGCGAGATAGTCCCGCACCTGCGCCAACTCGATGCCGCGCGGCACGCCGTCGAGCGCGAGATTGACGCTGTCGCGCGCCAGGCCCCAGCCGCTCCAGAACACCACGGCCGCAATGACGAGGCTGATCGCGGGATCGAGCCACAGCCATCCCGTCAGCATGATGATTCCGGCGGCAACCACTACGCCAAGCGAGACGCCGGCGTCGCCGACCATGTGCAGATAGGCGCCGCGAATATTGAGATCGCCATGGCGGCCGCGCATGAACAGCAGCGCGGTGCCGCCGTTGATGACCACGCCGAGCGCGGCGACCAGGATGACGGTCATCCCCGCAACCGGCGCGGGGCTATAGAGCCGGTTGACCGCCTCGACGACAATACCGCCGACCGCAACCAGCAGCAGGCCGGCATTGAACAGCGCCGCCAGGATCGAGGCACGGCGATAGCCATAAGTATGCCGCTGCGTCGGCTGCTTCTGCGCAAGCCATGCCGCACCCCATGCCAGCAAAAGCGCGACTACGTCGGAGAGGTTGTGAACAGCGTCGGAAATCAGCGCCAGCGAGTTGGCGGCATAGCCGAAGATCAGCTCGGCAATGACGAATACCGTATTGAGCGTGGCACCAATGGCGAACGCCCAGCCGAAATTGTCCGGCGCATGGCTGTGGCCGGCGTGACCATGAGAGTGATCATGGACGTGGGAACGATCGTGATGAGCGTGATCGTGCGCCATTTCGCCTCGACTGGTTCGACGGCGACTTATATAGCGCGGGAAATTTCGAATACTATCACAGGCGAAATCGCAGGGTGGGCAAAGCGAAGCGTGCCCACCATTCTCGATGAACGTGCCGATAGATAGACGGTGGGCACGGCGCTGGCGCGCCTTTGCCCACCCTACATTCTCCGCCTACTCCACCCCGCGCAAAAACTTGTTCGACTTCGGCAGGCCGTGTGCGAGGCGGCCGGCGTCGGCGCGGGTGCCGCGCCAGTCGGACAATTCCTTGGCGCTCATGCTCTGCTCGCGGCCGGCGGAGTCCTTCCAGGTCAATCCAGCCTTGAACTCGAACACGGCGACGTCGGACAATTTGGCGCTGGAATATTTCTGCAGCCGCACGCCGCGGCCACGCGCCATCTCCGGGACCTGGTCGAGCGGGAACAGCACCATCTTGTGGTTGGTGCCGATCGCGGCGACGGTGTCGCCCTGCACGGTCGCAATCGCGCAGGCCTCGTTCGGCATGGTGACGTTGAGCACCTGCTTGCCCTTGCGGGTATTGCTGACGCAGTCCTCTTCCTTGACCACAAAACCCTGGCCCTCGCTGCTCGCGATCAGGAACTTGCGCTCGCCCTTGTTGACGAACAGCGACACGATGGCTGCGTCCTGCTCGAGGTCGATGAACATGCGGATCGGCTCGCCATGGCCGCGGCCGCCCGGCAGCTTGGCGACGTCGAGCGAGTAGAACTTGCCGTTGGTGGCGAACAGCAGCAGCTTCGACGTTGTCTCGGCGAAGAAGGCGTGGTCGAGCTTGTCGTCGGTCTTGAAGGCAAGGCCCGAGATATCCTCGACATGGCCCTTCAGCGTCCGGACCCAGCCCTTCTCGGAGATCACGACCGTCACCGGCTCGCGCTCGACAAAGGCTTCCTCGATCGCGGCGAGATCGTGCTCGGGCGCGTCGGCGAACTGGGTGCGGCGCTTGCCGAGCGGCGTCTTCGGCCCGAAGATGTCGCGTACTTTCCGGACCTGCTCGCCGACCTTGGACCATTGCTCGGCTTCGGAGCCGAGCAGCGACTTGATGCCCTTCAATTCGTTGCGAAGGTTCTTGTCCTCGGTGCGGATCTCGAATTCCTCGAGCTTGCGCAAGCTGCGCAGGCGCATGTTGAGGATGGCGTCGGCCTGGACTTCGGTGAGCTTGAACGCCTTGATCAGCGCCGGCTTCGGCTCATCCTCGGTACGGATGATCTTGATCACCTTGTCGATGTTCAGATAGGCGATCAGGTAACCGCCGAGGATTTCGAGCCGGTTCTCGATCTGGGTCTTGCGGTAGTTGGAGCGGCGCACCAGCACGTCGCGCAGATGGTCGAGCCATTCGCGCAAGCACTCCGCAAGCCCCACCACCTTGGGGATCTTGCCCTTGATCAGCACGTTGAGGTTCAGCGAAATCTTGCTCTCGAGCTCGGTGAGCCGGAACAGCGATTCCATCATCAGCGCGGGATCGACCGCGCGGGATTTCGGCTCGATGATCAGGCGAACGTCCTCGGCGGATTCGTCCCTGACGTCGCCGACCAGCGGCAGCTTCTTCTCGTTGAGCAGTTCGGCGATCTTTTCGACCAGCCGGGATTTCTGCACCAGCCACGGGATCTCGGTGATGACGACGACCCATGTGCCGCGGGCGCCCTCTTCCTGGGTCCACTTGGCGCGGGTGCGGAACGAGCCGCGCCCGGTCATGTAGGCTTCGGCGATACTTTCCTTTGAGTCGACGATGATACCGCCGGTTGGGAAGTCCGGGCCCTTGACCCATTTCAGCAGCGCCTTGGATTTCGCCTCGGGCTTGTCGATCAGATGCAGCGCGGCGTCGCAGAGCTCGGCGGCGTTGTGCGGCGGGATCGAGGTCGCCATGCCGACTGCGATGCCCTGCGCGCCGTTGGCAAGCAGGTTCGGGAAGCCGCCGGGCAGAACCACCGGCTCCTTGCTCTGGCCATCGTAATTGGCGCGGAACTCGACGCCGTCCTCGTCGATGCCCTCGAGCAAGAGCCGCGCGACCTCGGTCATGCGCGCTTCGGTGTAGCGGTAGGCGGCCGGGTTATCGCCGTCGATATTGCCAAAGTTGCCCTGGCCGTCGACCAGCGGGTAGCGCGAGGAGAAATCCTGGGCGAGACGCACCATGGCGTCGTAGATCGCCTGGTCGCCGTGCGGATGGAACGAGCCCATCACGTCGCCGACGATCTTTGCGGACTTCTTGAACGGCGTGCCCGGATCGAGCCGTAGCAGGCGCATGCCGTAGAGGATGCGCCGGTGCACCGGCTTCAGCCCGTCGCGGGCGTCCGGCAAGGCGCGGTGCATGATGGTCGAGAGCGCGTAGGCGAGATAGCGCTCTTCCAGCGCATCGCGCAGCATCACCTCGTGGATTTCGGCCGGCTCTTCCGGCGGCAGCTGTCGTTTTCCCATGGGGAGGCGTTAAACTTTTCGGTTGAATCGAGCAAGATGCGAATGGGGGCGATTGTCGTCCTTACGCACGCAGGCACCAATAACCACAGGCGTTTGTGGCGAAAAATGGCTGGGGCCGCAGGGCCAATTGACGGGCCGCGGGCGTATGGGTCCCTGCTTTCGCAGGGACGACGCCGATGGTGGCGCGTCAAGCTGACGAGCTGATTCGGGCCCGATGCCGGGTCACCGCGTTGATGAACCCGTCCCTCGCATCGGAATGGCCCTGCCCGCGCGGCTCCAGCACGTGGCGGAGCAGGAACAGGCCGGTCAGCCGAAACCCGTCCTGCAGGTCCTGATCCGACCAGCTGTTGGGGCCGCCCTCGCCTTCGCGCAGGAAGGCCGGCAGCCGCAATAGCCGGTCCCGATAGGGCTCGCCGGCCGCGCGCGACACCGCGCCGCCGGATTTCGGCGAGACGTAGATCAGGTCCGTCGTCTCGCCGGTGGCCGCACAGTTTTCCAGGTCGAGGCCGAAGCCGAGCTCGGCCAGCATCGCGAGTTCGAACCGGATCAGATGGGCCGCCGCGCCGCCGGCATCGTCAAAATCGTCCAGCGTGCGGTCGAGCATCTCGTAGATGTCCTCATGCGGGTCGCGCTCCGGCAACAGCCGCGCCAGCGAGGCCAGATGGGTGACGCCATAGACCGCATGCGAGGATGCCAGCAGCGTCGCCGCGCGCAGCCGCGTGCCTTCGATGGCATAGGTGCCGAGATGCTCGTCGAGCCGCGCCCGCCACACCGCGGTGACGCTGTTGCCGGGCTGCAGCAGTGGCCGCATCCGCGATCCGGCGCCGCCGCGCACGAGGCCAAGGTGGCGGCCGTGTTCGCGGGTCAACAGCTCGACGATGGCGGAGGATTCGCCATGCCGCCGCACGCCAAGCACGATGCCCTCGTCGGTCCATTCCATGGGCGTAACTATAGCGCCATATAAAGCCAGCCACAGAAGTTTTCAGACACAAAAGACCATCGCGATGGCCAGCATTGTTGGTGGCCTGATCGTCGGAATCCTCGAATTTGCGTTCCGGCTGGTCTCGGAAATCCTGCCAACCGTTTGCTATTTCACGGGGCTCGCGCTGGTATTCGCGGCTACGCTCGGCAGAGTTTCGGTCGAACTCCCCAAAAATCTCACCAGGTCGGCTGGACGGACGAACTGCGGATCGCGCGCTCGCCTCAGGGACGAACGACCCTGTCTCCCGCGCTCGGCGTCATCATCGGCTTCATCATCTGGGCCATCATCGTGAGCGCGTCGATTGTTTTCTACGCGCGCACATGACGGCCAACCGCGATCAGTCCTGGCCGGGAGGCGCTCGCGCCTTTGGTTGCCGAAAGGCGTGCTGCTTGCACTAAAGGCCGCCCGAGGGGAGCTCGCGTAAGGTGTGCTGACGTATAAGATACTCTCAATGGCTGTCATGCCCGAGTGAAACTACGTTCAGGCCATGCTCAGTCTGGACCCCAGAAAGAACGACACGTCCCTGATGCTTGACCTGCTGCGCACCGGCGCGGCCCAGATGGTTTGCGTCGGCCACGCCGTCATTTTTTTTGCAGGCGGATTCAATGAACGCTGGCCTCTTCCCCAAAATGCCGGCGTCGCGCTGTTTTTCATTCTGTCTGGATTCCTGATCACCTACACCCTCGTCGAGCGCTCGAAGAACCCGTCATATGGCTTTGGAACATTCCTGATCGAGCGGACGGCTCGCATCTATTCCGGCCTGATTCCGGCCCTGGCGCTGGTGATCATCGTCGACGGCATCGTCCTCCACTTTGTCAACGATCCTTCGATCTCCGCTGCCTATGATCTGCGAACGCTTCTGGTGAACCTTGCCATGTTCGAAGGGTACCGCGGCAGCCTGAGCGAATTTTCCATTACGCAGTGGCGGCAGTTTGGATCCGCGAGCCCGCTTTGGACCCTGGCGATCGAGTGGCACATCTACCTCTTTGTCGCCGCCATCTTCTTCATGGGCATGAAGACGTCCACGATTCCGCTGCTGGTTCCGGTCGCGATCCTGTTCGGCCAAGTGCCGTCCCACCACATCTTCTATCCGTTCCAGACCGACGGCGTCGGCCAGGGACTGTTCATTGCATGGCTTCTGGGCGCCTACGTCTATTTCATCAGCCGGCGCATCAGGATACATCCTCTGGCCGCGGCAGGGATGGCTGTCGTTGCCCTTGCCTATTATCTGCTGTCGACGCACGCCGGCGGCGAATATAAGCTCACCTCCTATTTGGCGCTCGCCATCTTCATCCTCTTTTTGGTCCAGGCCTCGCAGGCCACACGCATCATCGGATCACCTCGCGTCGCCACCGCAATCCGGTTTTGCGCCGGTTATTCCTTCACGCTGTATCTGATCCATCATACGCTGATGTACGCAGTGCTTCTTCTGGGCTATCGCGGAAGCACCGTCGCGATCGGCATGATCCTCATTTCCAACGTGGTTGCGGCCGCGATGGCAATCCCGACCGAGATGAAGCACAAAACGATTGCACGCTTTCTGTCGCGGCTGGCAACCGCCACCGCCGAGGAGGCACGCCGCAGGAGCGCCGCAATTCTCAATCTCTCACGCAGGTGTGTGCAACGCTGCCGTGTCCAGGAGTGCGACAAGCAGGAAGAAGCGAAGAAGCCCTCGACAATACGGCATGCCTGAGACGATAAGGAAGCCGGACCCGGGGGTACGGCGGCTTGCGCCGTCACCAACGCCGCCGGACAGCTATGCGTTGAACCAGCCAACCGCGTCGCCGGTGAAGGAGAAATAGAGCCCGGCCGCGGTCAGCGCGCAGGAGATCACCTCGATGCCGCTACCGAACTGAATGCCCTTCTCGCCGATGATCTGCACGAGCGACATCACCGACAGCACCAGGGCCGCCACCAGGACCCAGCGCGGCCAGTTCTTGCGATGTTCGGCGGCGAGCCGGACGAAATAGGCCAGCAGCAGGATCAGGCCGGCCGCCATCAGCGTTCTGGTGTTGATCACCTGCTCCGTCATCTTCGCCGTCGGCGTGCGGTCCTGGAACGCGACCGAGATCGCGTCCAGCGTCAGCGACAGATACAGCAGGACTTCAAACCACACGACGTTGCGAGGTAAGGTCATCGGGCTTGTTCTTCGTTGTGGCTGGCGTGCTGCCTGCTCATTCCTTGGGGAATTCCAGTCCCATTTCCCGGTAGCGATCGGGGTCGTCGCCCCAGTTCTCGCGCACCTTGACGAACAGGAACAGGTGCACGGGTACGCCCAGGATCTCCGCGATCTCCTTGCGCGACTCCGCGCCGATCGACTTGATGGTGGCGCCGCCCTTGCCGAGCACGATCTTGCGCTGGCTCTCGCGCTCGACAAAGATCGTCTGCTCGATCCGGACCGACTTGTCCTTGCGCTCTGTCCAGGTGTCGGTCTCAACGGTCGACTGATACGGCAGTTCCTGGTGGAGTTGGCGATAGATCTTTTCCCGGGTGATTTCGGCTGCCAGGTGCCGCAGCGGCGCATCCGACATCTGGTCCTCGGGGTAGTGAAACGGTCCCGCCGGCACGCCCTTCGCCAGCGTCTTGCGCAGGTCATCGACGCCGTCGCCCGACAGCGCCGAGATCATGAAAGTGTGCTCGAACTTCATGCGCTCGTTGGCGGCCTGCGCCAGCGCCAACAACTTTTCGCGCGGGATCAGGTCGATCTTGTTCAGGACCAGGATTTTCGGATGCTGCACCGTTGCCAGCTTGCTCAGGATCGCCTCGGCTTCCTCGTCGATTCCGGCCTTGGCGTCGAGCAGCACGCAGACGAGATCGGCGTCATGCGCGCCACTCCAGGCGGTGGAGACCATGGCGCGGTCGAGCCGCCGCTTCGGCGAGAAGATGCCGGGCGTATCGACCAGGATGATCTGCGCATTGTCCTCGATCACGATGCCGCGTATCAGCGCGCGCGTGGTCTGCACCTTGCGCGAGACGATCGTGACTTTGGAGCCGACCAGCGCGTTGACCAATGTCGACTTGCCGACATTGGGGGCGCCGATCAGCGCGACGAAGCCGCAGCGGGTCTCGGTGGACGCGCCGGGTGCGGGTTCAACTGTCATTGCTGCCGCCACCGACGCCTTCGCGTTGGATCATCACGGAAGCGGCGACCTTCTCGGCGGCGCGCTTGGAGCCGCCGACGCCCTCCGCGGGCGCCAGTCCCGGCAGATCGACGGCAACGCGGAATTGCGGGTCGTGATGCGGCCCGGTGCGCTCGATCTCGCGGTAGACCGGCGTCGGCAAGCCCTTGCTCTGGGCCCATTCCTGCAACACCGTTTTGGGATCGCGCAGCGGCCGGCGCGGCTTGCGCATCCGTTCCAGCCAGTTTCGCTCGACGAATTGCGACGCCGCCGCATAGCCGCCGTCGAGATAGATCGCCCCGATCACCGCCTCGCAGATATCGCCGAGCACCGATTTGCGCAGACGCGCACCGGCCCCCGCGCCGACCGCGCCGAGCTTGATGTCATCGAGCAGCCCGAGCGACTTGGCGACGTCGGCGCAACTCTCCTTGCGCACGAGATCGGCGAGCCGCTTCGACAATTCGCCCTCGTCGGCCCGCGGATAGGCTCGATACAGCATGTCGGAGATGATCAGCCCGAGCACGTGATCGCCGAGGAATTCCAGCCGCTGATAGCTGTCGGCGCGATGGCGGGTCGCGGGTTTCAGGGCGGAGACATGCGTGAACGCCGTCGTCAGCAGCGCCGGATCGGAGAACTTGTAGCCGATGCGGCCCTCGATCGCAGCGGCCGCAGCCTTGGCCCCAGCCTTGCCGCGCTTCTTCTTCGGCGTAGCGACGCTCGGCGCATCCGCCGGCGGACTCGCCTCGCCTGAGGCCGGTGCGTCGGGAATGGTCGCGGTCTCGTCGTTCATCGCACGATTGTGAATAGGCGATTCCAACGCACCGCGGTCGGCCAACGCCAGAACATCCATGCGTGTTCGCCCTCGGCAATGGAGAAGAAGATCATCTGCGCCCGGCCGACGATATTCTCGAACGGCACGTAGCCGACGGCCGACAGCACGCGGCTGTCGGTCGAGTTGTCGCGGTTGTCGCCCATCATGAAGAAGTGGCCGGGGGGCACGGTGTAGACGCTGGTGTTGTCGTAGAAGCCGTTGTCGACGCAATCGAGCGATTCATAGCTGACGCCGTTCGGCAGCGTTTCCTTCCAGCGCTTGACGCGCGCGGTGGCGTCGGAGCCGCAGGGGTCTTCGCCGATGAAATCGGAAAGCCGCTCGCGCTTGACCGGCTTGTCGTTGATGTAGAGCAGCCCTTCCCGCATCTGGATGCGGTCGCCCGGCAGGCCGATCACCCGCTTGATGTAGTCGGTGGAGTCATCCTTCGGCAGGCGGAACACCACGATGTCGCCCCGGTTCGGCTCGGAGCCGAAGATACGCCCCGAGAACAGAGGCGGCGACAACGGAATGGAGTAGTGGCTATAGCCGTAGGAATATTTCGAGACGAACAGGTAATCGCCGACCAGCAGCGTCGCCTTCATCGACCCTGAGGGAATGTTAAACGGCTGGAACAGGAAGGTGCGGATCACCAGCGCGATCAGGAGAGCATGGATGACGACGCGGATGGTTTCGCCCAAGCCGCTTTCAGATTTTGTGCTGGAGGTCACGCTCATCGCTTTCCCAATTCCCGCGAGCGCTGGCCCGCACGGTGGCAGAACGTTTTCCGCACGCGAATCGCCTGGTTCGCGTCAGGAAAATGGTCTCAATACTGAAGTTGAGGGCCAATTCCGGCGCTAACCTGAATCGGCCCTGGCTCGAACTAGTTGCTGCGCGTTTTAGACGGTTGTTCGTGGGGGCGCAATCAAGTGCCGCCTCAAAACTTCATAATCCATTGAAAAACAATGATTTTTAGTTTTGCTCCGCTTCCCCCGACGCAAACGCCTGCGCGGCTCATGATTTGCCGGGCGTGACCGCCGAAATTATGACGAAGGCCTGCGCCAGCGGCCAGTCATCGGTGATCGACAGATCGATCCGCGCCTCGAACCCCTCCGGCGTCAGCGCTTCCAGCCGGGCCAGCGCGCCGCCGGTGAGTTTCATGGTCGGCCGGCCCCCGGGCAGGTTGACCACCCCCATGTCCCGCCACCAAACGCCGCGTCGGATGCCGGTGCCGAGCGCCTTGGAGCAGGCCTCCTTGGCGGCGAATCGCTTGGCGTAGGTCGCGACCACCATCTTTTCGTTGTTGGCCCGGCGCGCCGCTTTGGCGCGCTCGGCGTCGGTGAAGATGCGGTCGAGGAAGCGGTCGCCGTGACGCTCGATCACCTTGGCAACCCGGGTGATGTCGACCAGGTCGGAACCGATGCCGATGATCATGGCCGGCCCGCAATCTTCTGGCGGCCACGGTCCATCGCGGCGCGCATTTGCCGCACGGTCTCGCCGAGGCCCACGAACAGCGCCTCCCCCATCATGAAATAGCCGATGTTGAGTTCGGCGATCTCGGGCAGCGCGGAAATCGTCTCGGCGGTCTGGTAGTCGAGCCCGTGGCCGGCATGGACCTCCAGCCCCGCGGCGCGGCCCAAAGCGGCCCCCTTGACGATTCGCTGCCATTCCGCTTCGGCCTTTGCCGCATGGCCGTCGACCACGGCATCGCACCACCCGCCGGTATGGATCTCAATAACCGGCGCGCGCAACTTTGCCGCCATCTCGATCTGCCGGGGGTCGGCGGCGATGAACAGCGACACCCGGATGCCGGCGTCATTCAGCCGGGCGATGAACGGCGCCAGCGCATTGTGCTGGCCGACCACGTCGAGCCCGCCCTCGGTGGTGAGTTCTTCGCGCCGCTCCGGCACCAGGCAAACGGCATGGGGTTTTGTGGCGAGCGAAATCCGCAGCATGTCCTCGGTCGCCGCCATCTCGAAATTCAGCGGCTTCGAAATCTCGGCCTTCAGGCGCGCCATGTCGCTGTCGCGGATATGACGGCGGTCCTCGCGCAGATGCGCGGTGATGCCGTCGGCGCCGGCCTCGATCGCGGCGAGCGCGGCCCGCACCGGATCCGGCCGCTCGCCGCCCCGCGCGTTGCGAAGGGTTGCGACGTGGTCGACATTGACGCCGAGGCGGAGCGGAGGAACGGGCATTGCGGTCTCGCAGATTTGCTTGCAGGCAAAAAGGATAGCACGTGTCATGCGCGGGCGTGACCCTGCGCATCCATTTACTTGAGAAGGATGGATTGCCGGGTCAAGTCCGGCAACGACAATACGGTCTACCCGTTGACCCGCTCAACCTTGGCGACGACGGCCTTGGCGCGCAATTGTGCGATAATTGCACTGAGATGCTTGAGGTCATAGACCTCGAGATCGATGGTCAGCTCGGTGAAATCGGGCGAGCGGCGCGACATGCTGATATTGTCGATATTGCCGTCATGCTCGGCGATCACGGTGGCGACCTGGGCGAGGCTGCCGGGCTCGTTGACGTTGTGCACGAGTATCCGCGCCGGGAAGCGCTGCGGCATGGTCTCGTCGATATCCCAGCGCACGTCGAGCCAGCGCTCCGGCTCCTCCTCGAAATCCTTCAGCGCCGGCGACTGGATCGGATAGATGGTGATCCCCTCACCCGGCGTGACGATGCCGACGATGCGGTCGCCCGGCACGGCGCCGCCGTTTGGCGCAAACTTCACCGGCAAATCCGAATTGATGCCGCGTACCGGAATCACAGAAGTAGAGCGCGCCGGGTGCGGCTCCGACTTCAGCTTCAATTTCACGGCGAGGCTCTTCTTGGCCCCGTACTTTACCAGCCGTTCTTCCTTGTAGTCCGGATACATGGCGCGGGCGACGTCGGAAGCCTTCAGCTCGCCGCGTCCGACGGAAGCCATCACGTCCTCGATCGAGGTGCGGGCCAGCCGCGGCAATGCGCCCGTCAGCTTGTCGTCGGCATATTCGATCTTGGCGCGCGCGAACAGGCGATCGACGATGCGGCGGCCGAGGCCGGCATATTGGTCGCGCACCGCGGTCCGGGTCGCGCGCCGGATCGCCGCGCGCGCCTTGCCGGTGATCGCAAGCGATTCCCAGGCCGACGGCGGCGCCGACTGCGCCTTCGAGGTCAGGACCTCGACCTCGTCGCCGTTCTGCAGTTCGGACGACAGCGGCGCGAACTTGCCGTTGATCTTGCAGCCGACGGCCGAATTGCCGACGTCGGTATGCACGGCATAAGCGAAGTCGATCACGTTCGCCTGACGCGGCAGCGCGATCAGCTTGCCCTTCGGGGTGAAGCAGAACACCTGGTCGTGGAACAGCTCCAGCTTGGTGTGCTCCAGAAACTCTTCCGGATTGGCGCTTTCGGAGAGGATGCCGACGGTGTGACGGAGCCAGGCAAAGGCGTTGGATTCGTGCTTGAGCCGCTCGGTCGGCGAGCCTGCGCCCTCCTTGTAGAAGGCATGCGCGGCGATGCCGAATTCCGCGATCTGATTCATCTCCTCGGTGCGGATCTGCAATTCGACGCGCTGGTTGCCGGGACCGATCACGGTGGTGTGGAGCGAGCGGTAGTCGTTCTGCTTCGGCGTCGAGATGTAGTCCTTGAAGCGACCCGGCACCACGGGCCAGGTGGTGTGCACCACGCCGAGCGCGGCGTAGCAGTCTTCGATTTCGCTCAGGATAATGCGGAAGCCGTAGATGTCGGACAATTGCTCAAAGCCGATCGACTTGCGCTCCATCTTGGTCCAGATCGAGAACGGTTGCTTGCGCCGGCCATAGACGCGCGCGATGATCCCGTTCTTCTGCAGGTTCTTGGAAAGCTGGCTTTCGATCTCGCCGATCAGATTGCGGTTGCGGTCGGCGAGCGCGTCGAGCCGCTGCTTCACTACTGCATACGCTTCGGGATCGAGCACGTGGAAGGACAGATCTTCCAGCTCCTCGCGCATCTCGTGCATACCCATGCGACCGGCGAGCGGCGCATAGATGTCGAGCGTCTCCTCAGCGATGCGGCGGCGCGAGGCGTGCGGCACGAATTCCAGCGTGCGCATGTTGTGCAGGCGATCGGCGAGCTTGATCAGGAGCACGCGGACGTCGTCGGCGATCGCGAGCAGGAGCTTGCGCAGGTTCTCGGCCTGCTTGGCTTCCCGCGAGACCAGCTCCAGCCGCTTCAGCTTGGTGAGCCCCTCCACCAGCGCGCCGATCTCGTGGCCGAAGATGTTGTCGATCTCGGCCCGCGTCGCCTCGGTATCCTCGATAGTGTCGTGCAGCAGCGCCGCCACGATGGTGGCGTCGTCGAGCTTGAGGTTAGTCAGGATCGCCGCGACCTCGAGCGGATGCGAGAAATAGGGATCGCCGGACGCGCGCGTCTGGGTGCCGTGCGCCTTCATGGCGTAGACGTAGGCGCGGTTGAGCAGGTCTTCGTTGGTATCAGGGTTGTACGAGCGGACGCGCTCGACCAGGTCATATTGGCGCATCATGCGCGAGCGCGGCGATTTCGGCTTCTCCGCCACCGGCGATGTCGGGGCGACCGCGACCCCACCGGTTGCGGCCTGCATCTGCCTTGAGCTGCGGCGCCAATACGCCATTACATCACTGCCTTCTTCCACCAGACCCGACGGGTCCCGCTCTTAGCGTATCTAATGCGTTTTCGGACGGCGATGCACGCCGCCCGGGCCGCGAAACGGTTCAATTTCGCTTGGGCCAGCGGCCATCCAACGCCCACCCCGGCGGCCAGCCGGCTGGCCTAGGTCAGCCGGTTTCCACCGCACCCGCCAAGGACGCATTGTAACCGCAAAAATGTCAACAAAAGCAAAGGCCCGGACGAATGTCCGGGCCTTCGACAGATCGGGGAGTTCGGGACGACCGGAATGTTCCGGATTACTCGTCTTCTTCGGGCTGCTCTTCCGGCGGCGCCAAGCCTTCCAGACCCTTGAGCAGCTCTTCCTCGGTCATGCGCTCGACCGCGACCTCGGTGTCGTCGGCATCGACGCTGGCGCCGGCCGAGCCGATCAAAGGCACGGTATCGGGCTCAGGCTCGTCGACCTCGACGAATTTCTGCAGCGAATGAACCAGTTCCTCGCGCAGGTCTTCCGGGGAAATCGTGGAATCGGCGATTTCCCGCAGCGAAACGACCGGGTTCTTGTCGTTGTCCCTATCAACCGTGAGTTGCGATCCGGATGAAATCATCCGGGCGCGATGTGCCGCCAGCAACACCAGGTCGAACCGGTTGTCGACCTTATCAATGCAATCTTCCACGGTGACGCGCGCCATAGACTGTCGCTCCGTTATCTGGGGCCAAATATGTCGGTATTGGGGGCTAGTTATAGCGGCGGGGGCGGTTTCGCAAGACTAAATTTGTGATTTGCCTTCCTAATGGGCTCTGATACCCCAGCTTCGGGGCCAGAATGGCCGGAGCGTCCAGGACGCGGCGAGGTTGCCGTAGACGCGGCAAGGTTGCTGCACAGGACAAGTAAATCTCTTCATTGCACTGTCAAAAGTATAGGTTTTTCGCCCTCGCCTCACCATAATTGCAGTGGTGACTGTCGTGGGGCACGATTCACCGAACTTTAGGCAACAGAACTGGAAAGTGCGCGCGCTCGACGGCCGCTGCGCTAGAAAAGCTAACAACAACGTGAGAACCATTTGATGTCACCGACTTCCAACAAGATTGCGCTCTTCATTGATGGCGCCAACCTGTACGCAACCGCAAAGACGCTCGGCTTCGACATCGACTACAAGCGCCTCCTCAAGGAATTTCAGAGCCGCGGGACGCTGTTGCGCGCATTCTACTACACGGCGATCATCGAAGATCAGGAATACTCCTCCATCCGCCCGCTGATCGACTGGCTCGACTACAACGGCTACACCGTCGTCACCAAGGCAACGAAGGAATTCATCGACGCTTCCGGCCGGCGCAAGGTGAAGGGCAATATGGACATCGAACTCGCCGTCGATGCCATGGAACTCGCCGAGCATGTTGACCAGATCGTTCTGTTCTCGGGCGATGGCGATTTCCGCTCGCTGGTGGAAGCGGTGCAACGCCGGGGTGTTCGCGTCACGGTAGTGTCGACCATTTCGAGCCAGCCGCCGATGATCGCCGACGAACTGCGTCGCCAGGCCGACGTCTTCACCGACCTCGTCGAGCTGCAATCAAAACTCGGCCGCGACCCCTCCGAGCGTCCTGCCCCGCGCGAGCCGCGCCACCACTCCCCGCAATTCCTGCAGCGCGCGACCACGGTTGCGACGCGGCCCGGGGATGACGATTTCGACGATTGAGAATAGGCCCATACGCTGCTAGAGCCTCGGTTCTGATTGAAAACAGAACCGGGGCTTTTGTTTGCCGCGCGCATTTGACGCGAACCGGTTTCCATCCCGGATCAGGTCCGTGGCTGGCTTTCGCTCGAAACGCTTTGGACACATGGCTAGCCTTCCCGCCCCTGCCGCCGCCGAACCCGATCGCAACTGCCCGCTCTGTCCGAGGCTCGCCGAATTTCGCAACCAGGCGCGTGCCCGCGAGCCCGATTGGCACAACTCGCCGGTCGCTTCGTTCGGCGAAGCCACTGCGCAACTGTTGATTGTTGGGCTGGCGCCGGGCCTGCAGGGCGCCAACCGGACCGGGCGCCCGTTCACCGGCGACTACGCCGGCGATCTCCTGTACGCCACCTTGCTCGAATACGGCTTTGCCAGGGGCGTCTATCAGGCGCGGCCCGACGACGGCCTCAAGCTGGTCGATTGCCGGATCAGCAACGCGGTGCGCTGCGTGCCGCCGCAGAACAAGCCGTTGCCGGCCGAGATCAACACCTGCCGGCAATTTCTCGCGACGACAATTGCGACAATGCCCAAGCTGCGCGCGGTCGTCCTGCTTGGCCGCATTGCACATGACTCGACGCTCAAGGCGCTCAGCCTTCGCAGTGCCGCCGCCCCCTTTTCGCACGGCGCCGTGCATAAGGCCGGCAAAATCAAGCTCTACGACAGCTACCACTGCTCGCGCTACAACACGAACACGAGGGTGCTGACGCCGGAGATGTTTCGCAATGTGTTTGCGACCGTGCGGAAGGATCTGGATAACTGAGCGTCATTGCGAGGAGCGCAAGCGACGAAGCAATCCATCTATCCTCACGTTGAGGTATGGATTGCTTCGCTTCGCTCGCAATGACGGTTACGCCGGATTATCTTGCAGCCACGCCAGCACGTCGGCGGCGTTCCGGTCCGGCGGGAACACCGGATAGAAGACGTGGGTGATGCGTCCGTCATCGACGATCAGCGCCAGCCGCTTGATCAGCGTCAGCCCCGCCACCTCCATGGTCGGCAGGTTCAACGCACGGGTCAGTTTCAGCTTCTCGTCGGACAGCACCGGAAACGGCAGATGCAGCCGCGACGCCATTTCGGTCTGGTAGCCATTGTCCTGGGTCGACAGGCCGAACACGTGCTTGACGCCGGCCGCCTTCAACTCGGCAAACAGATCGCGGAACGAGCAGGTTTGCGGCGTGCAGCCGCGCGCGCCGGGGATCATGTCCCAATCGTCGACCAGGCTGATCTTGCCGGGCTCGCCGGTGCGGGGATAGGCGAACACCACGGTGCGGCCCAAAAGCGCCGACAGCGTCACCGAACTGTCGTCGGTGGCGAGCAGCGAGACCTCCGGGATCGTCATGCCGACGAGATGGGCCGCCGTGCCGTCGTCCATCGGCGCCGGAATCTTGCTCCAGTCGACTTCGAGAAGGTTTTTCTGGTTCATGGACACCATTCTCCATCAGCCGTCATTGCGAGCGCAGCGAAGCAATCCACACTTCCTTGCAGCACAATGGATTGCTTCGCTGCGCTCGCAATGACGGATAAACCTCTCTATCCCCTCGCCCGCATCAGGCGACCTTTTTCCCGGCCCCAGTCGCGTTTCTTTGCGCTCTCGCGCTTGTCGTGCAGCTTCTTGCCCTTGGCGATCGCCAGCAGCAGTTTGGCGCGGCCGCGTTCGTTGAAATAGAGTTTTAGCGGAATCAGCGTCATGCCTTCGCGATCGACCGCGCCCATCAGTCTGTTGATCTGCTTCCGGTGCAGCAGCAGCTTGCGTGGTCGCTTCGGCTCATGGTTGAAGCGATTGGCCTGCAGATATTCCGGAATATTGGCGTTGATCAGCCAGATCTCGCCGTTCTTGGAATCCGCATAGGATTCCGCGATGGTGGTCTTGCCATTACGGATCGATTTCACCTCCGTGCCGGTCAACGCAATGCCGGCCTCGATGGTGTCGTCGATCGCGTAGTTGAACCGGGCCTTGCGGTTTTCGGCGACGACCTTGATCGGGCGCTCGTTCTTGTCAGCCACGTTAGCCCTTCTTGAGGAGATCGCGGATCTCGGTCAGCAGTTCTTCCTGCTTGGTCAGCTTCGGCGCTGGCGCCGCCTCTTCCTTGCGCTTCAACTGGTTCATGAGCCGGATAACGATAAACAACACAAAGGCGATGATGAGGAAGTTCAGCGTCAGCGTCAGGAAATTGCCCCAAGCCAACACCGCGCCCTGCTTTTTGGCATCAGCCAAATTGTTGGCAGTGACCGCCTTGGACAGTGGCGTGAAATAGTTGGAGAAATCGAGACCGCCCGTGATCGCGCCAATCATCGGCATGATCACATCGCCGACGAGCGAAGTCACAATCCCGCCAAAGGCCGCACCGATGATGACGCCGACGGCGAGGTCGACGACATTGCCCTTCATCGCGAATTCGCGGAATTCCTTCAGCATGTTGGCTTCCCCTCTTCGTTCGCCGCGCGAGGTCAGCCGTTGGCTTAGTTGATCAGGCCGGCATGGACCATGGCGCTGCGTACGGCGGCCCGGGTCGGCTCGGATACCGGCACCATCGGCAGCCGCAGCTTCTCGTCGATCTTGCCGAGCAACGACAGTGCGTACTTCACCGGCGCCGGATTGCTTTCGATGAAGAGGTTGTTGTGCAGCGGCATGAGCTTGTCATGCAGCTTGAGCGCGGTAGCGTGATCGCCCTTCTGCCATGCGGCGTGGAATTCCGAGCAGAGCCGCGGCGCGACGTTTGAGGTGACCGAAATGCAGCCATGGCCGCCATGCGCCATGTAGCCGAGGATCGTGGCATCCTCGCCCGACAATTGGTTGAAGTCCTCGCCCATCGCCGCGCGCTGCTGCGACACCCGCACCATGCTGGCGGTGGCATCCTTCACGCCGGCAATGTTCTTCAGTTCGAACAGCCGCGTCATGGTCTCGACCGACATGTCGATCACCGAACGTCCCGGGATATTGTAGATGATGATCGGAATCCCGATCGCATCGTTGATCGCCTTGAAGTGCTGGTACATGCCTTCCTGGGTCGGCTTGTTGTAGTACGGCGTCACTACCAGCACCGCGTCCGCGCCTGCCTTCTCGGCGTGCTCGGCGAGCTCGACGGCTTCCTTGGTCGAGTTGGAGCCTGCGCCCGCGATGACGGGCACCCGGCCCTTGGCCTCGTCGATGCACCATTCGACGACGCGCTTGTGCTCGTCATGGCTCAAGGTGGGGCTTTCGCCGGTGGTGCCGACGGGCACCAGGCCATGGGTGCCCTCGGCAATCTGCCAGCTCACCAGATCGCGGAAGGCGGCCTCGTCGACCGAGCCGTTCTTGAATGGCGTGACCAAGGCGGTGAACGACCCCCGGAACTTTGTCTTGGCTGCCATGGACATCCTCCAAACGCTTAAGAAACGGCTCTACCGAAACTGGATTTCAATTCATATCGGGTCTGGTGATCAGGCGAAAGGGCTGTGCCGTATGGCGCTAGCGCTTTGTTCCGACGCGCTTTCTTGCCGCGGCCCGGCCTGTCCCCTGCGAAAATGGCCATAGCCGCGATTTTGCCGCGGTGATGGCGCAAACAGTCCCAGCCGTCACGTTTTAGCATTTTGTCCACATATTCCATCAAATAGATCTAAGGCTCGAGCGACTGAATGATTCGCCGCCGCAGAGGAAAGCCGTGATCCCTTCCATCCGCGCCGCCGCATTGCGATCGACCGCACTGGCCACGGGCCTTGCGCTGGCCGTTGGGCTGACTGCTTTTCCCCTGGAAGCCTGGGCCAAGCCAAAAGTTCCCCTGCCGAAGCCGCGACCGATCGCCCGCAATGTCGTTCCCAAGTCGACTGCGAACGTCAGCGCGCCCAGCGCTCACACTGCGGCAACCGCCCCTGCGCCCGCAGCGCCAGCCCCGCCGCCGCCTGTGCTGGCACCTGCAACGCGCCAGCATGCCGCTGTGCCGCCTCCGCGCAAGCAGGTGGCCCCGGCAGTAGCCGCGACGACGTCGACATCGCAGGCCGACAAGGACGCGCTGGAAAACGTCATTGAGCTCGTGCGCAAGCAGAAGCCTGGCGATGCAACGCAGGCGCAAGCGACGATTTCGGATCCGGTCGCGCGCAAGCTCGCGGAATGGCTGATCCTGCGCAGCGACAACAACAACGCATCGGTCGAGCGCTACCGCGCGTTTATTTCAGCCAATCCGAGCTGGCCGTCGCAGATTTTCATGCGCCGACGCATCGAGGCCGCGCTGTGGGACGACCGCCGCGACGACGCCACGGTGTGGTCGTGGTTCGAAAACCAGTCGCCGATCTCGGCCAAGGGCAAGCTCGCGCTGGCCAAGGCGATGATCGCGCGCGGCGATCGCGCCAATGCCGAGCGGCTGGTCCGCGAGGCCTGGCGTCACGACGGCATGTCGGAAGACACCGAGAGCGCGGCGCTCGACATGTTCGGCCCGCTGCTGACGGCGGGCGACCACAAGACCCGGATGGATTCGCTGCTTTACGGCACCGAGCAGGAGGCCGGTGGCATGCGCGCCGCCAAACGGCTCGGCTCCGGCCATGTGGCGCTCGCGAAAGCCCGGATCGCGGCCAACAAGAAGGCTTCCAACCTCAGGGCGCTGCTCGAGGCGGTACCGCAGGAACTGCACGGAGAGACCGGCTACGTCTTCGCAAGGATCCAGCTGCTTCGCCGCGAAGAAAAGTTCAACGAGGCTGCGCAGCTCATGCTGAGCGCGCCGAAAGACCCAAACCGCCTGCACAATCTCAACGAATGGTGGATCGAGCGGCGCCTGCTGGCGCGCAAGATGATTGATGCCGGCGAGTATCGCAGCGCGTATCTGATCGCGCGGGATGCAGCGCTGCCGACGCGCGACATCTACAAGACCGAGCAGGAATTCACCGCAGGCTGGATTGCACTGCGGTTCCTGAAAGATCCGGCGGTCGCCGCCCAGCACTTCGCGCGCATCGGCGTCGGCAGCGCGAATCCAACCGCGCTCGCGCGCGCCGGCTATTGGCAGGGCCGCGCGGCGGAAGCCGCGGGCCGCGCGCAGGAGGCCCGCGCGGCGTACGGCCGCGCCGCCGAGCAATCGACCAGCTATTACGGCCAACTGGCGCGCGCCAAGCTCGGCCTGCCGCAGCTCGATTTGAACGGCGTCCCACGCGGCCGCGGGTCCGAGCGGCTGGAGATCGTCCGCGCCGTGCAGTTGCTCTATGAACTCGACGAGCGCGAGCTTGCGATCCCGATTTTCGGCGACATGGGCGAGAACGGCGATCCCGATGCGGTGGCGGGCCTCGGCGAACTCACCGCGCGCTATCATGACGCCCGCGGCATGCTGCTGCTCGGCAAGGCCGCGCTCAACCGCGGCCTGCCATTCGACCACTACGCCTATCCCGTCATGGGCATTCCGTCGTTCAAGCAGCTCGGTCCCGAGGTGGAGCCCAGCGTCATCTACTCGATCGCGCGGCAGGAAAGCGCATTCAATCCGGCGGTCGTCTCGCCGGCCCAGGCTTACGGACTGATGCAGGTGACGCCGGACGCGGGGCGCTATGTCTGCAAGCGCGCCGGCGTCAGCTTCGACCTTCAGCGAATGAAGACCGATTCGGTCTATAACGCGACGCTCGGCGCAGCCGAACTCGGCGGGCTGCTGGAGGACTACCGCGGCTCCTACATCCTGACTTTCGCCGGCTATAACGCCGGTCGCGGCAGCGTGAAGAAATGGATCGAGCGCTACGGTGACCCGCGCGATCCCAAGGTCGACGCCGTCGATTGGGTCGAACTGATTCCATTCTCCGAGACGCGCAACTATGTACAGCGGATCATGGAGAATCTGCAGGTCTACCGAACGCGGTTCGGCGGCGGGACCAAGCTTCAGATCGAAGCTGACCTGCATCGGGGCGCCAGCGTCCAATAAAGGCGCCGGCCTGCCCACTCCCATCAATGCCCGCCCTGTCGCGCCCCGCGTGGAACGGCGCCTTTGTGCCAAGCGGCTGCGGACAGCGTTGCCGGTCAACACCCGTCATTGAATTCACTTCCACCGCTCGGGCCGACCTCGGACGCCTGAGCTGGCACAGCGGACAACTCCGTCCGGGTTTCCGCTCGGACAAAGAAAAACCCCCGGCAGTTGCCTGCCGAGGGTTCTCCGAGTGTTCCAAGTCTTTCGGGATCAGAAGTTACGCTGAGCGCGAACGTTCAGGAACACAGTGCTCTGGTCCCGGAACTCATAGACCGCGGCGGGCTTGGGAGCCGGCGCTGCAGCAATAAAGCTCGCACCCGTGAACTTCTGGTCGAGGAAGAACGCACCGACTTCAGCCGAGAACGTCAAGTTCTTGACAGGAGTCCAGCGCGTGATCAAACCGACCTGAGCAATGTTGAAGTCTGGGTTACAGCTATAGTCCGCTGATTTGGTAGCCAAGCCACCAGTTGCAGCGGTAAAGGCGGCGCAATAGGCACCCGCGGCGGAAAACGGATCAAGCGTGTCGCCATCGTACCGAACCGCGGCGTAGCTTCCCCAAAGGCTGGTCGACCAGTAGGGATCCCAGTTGTGGTTGAACGCACCACGGACACCCCAAGCGTTCGTCAGAATTAGGCCCTGGGTGGCACCGCCACCGAACCCACCCGAGTAGATGGCGTCAGTTGAGACACCGAAGCCGAAGCTCTGGTAAGCACCCGGAAAGCTGCTGCCGCCGAACATCAGGAACTGCGGCGTACCGCCGGAGGTCGAGATCACGGCCTTCGTCATACCCTTGGAATAGGTAGCGTCGATCTTGAAGTCGTCGCCAGCACCCGTCGGGAGGTTCTTGATCTGCAACGCAGCCGTCACCGCTCCGCCCCACTTGCTGTCAGGGTGGCCGCTGATCTCGGACAGGTTGTTCGGAGCAGCAGTCGCAGCAGTCAGCACGTTGTAGGAAGCGTTCACGTTATGCAACGCGCCCGAAATCTGGAACAGACCCCAAGCCTGGTCGACGCGGATGTTGCCGACGATATCAGGAGCCTGGATGCCGCCATAGGCGTTGGCGGGCACGCCACTACCGGTAGCCGGGAGGCCGACCGAAAGGTTGCCGACGACGGTACGGCTGAACACGGTCGGATCATCGAGACCGATGGTGGCCGACACGCCGTTGCCGAACTGGGCGGTGTACTGGATGTTGTTGACGCCGGTGACGTAGTCCGGACCGCCCATCAGGAACGAGTTGTTGTTGCCCGGATAACCGTTCCAAGGCGTCGCGTAGGCCGAGGCCGACTTACCGAAGGTGAAACCAGCGAACTGGATGAACACCATTTCAACCGCGACGTAGCCGCCACCAGCGGTGGACAGCAGCGCGCTATTCAGGCCGCCAGACTGCGATCCGACCGCAAGACCCGGGTTGGAGCTTCCGAAGTTCTGGAACTGGAAGTCGGCCTGACCGAAGGTGCGGACAACGCCGTATTCGGTGGCGGTGCGGGTATCAACCGTCAGCGCCATACGGGAACGGGAGTTGAAGTAATCGCGGTAGCGATTGCCCTGGCCGTTATCGCCATTATAGAACGGCTGACCGTAGATGCCGCCGTTGAACGTAGTGTCAACGCGCAGATAACCACCCAGCTTGATGCAGGTATCGGTGCCCGGGATATACCAGAATCCCGCGCCATACAGGGAGCAGATCCTCACGTACTCGACCGCTTTGGCCTTGACGGGAAGATCGGCCGCCTGTGCTCCGCCCATAGCGACGAGCGCCGCCGCTGAGCCGAGAATAAGGCTCTTAACCATCTTCATGCTAAACCTCCAAGTTGCTCTGTAGGGAAGGTTCCGGATCCGCTGGGTGAAACACCCTAAGGTTGGTTCCCTTGTCCCCTGAAACCCGCTTAGTCGCTTCGCGCCTTCGGACACTCCCGCATGAACGCGAGGGACTTAAGCGAACCACCTAAAACGGGACGACCTCGGGATGCCCCCCTCCGTCGCCCGATCACAATTACCGAGGACTCCTGCACAAGCAACAAAGGAACCGCTTCGAACGGCTTGGCTCCGCCCCTTTTCCAAAGGGTGTTGCACAAATAACACGCGTTTGTGATTGAACTTTACTTGCAACCTGTTGATTTTACTTCATCTTTTCGAATAGCCCCATTTGACAACCGAAAACTGCGGTGGGCACCGCAGCAACCGCCCTCTCCCCACAGAAACGCTTTTGCGGGCATCGAATCGAACCGGCAATTTCGCCGATTCCATCCCCGACATCACACATATAATAGAGTCATCTGCGGAGCCCCCTTGGCCGGGCCGGCGACCGAAAGGCGAAACCTGTCTGGCACCGATAAATGAAAGGCTCAAGCTGCCGCATCTCGTCGTCAGCGACGCTGAGCGCGGCCAGAGCACGCGAAAGCACCCCTCCTCCGCGGTTGAATTGCACCCTAAGATTGCATCGAACCCAATACTAGCGCATGACGCATGCAATCCGCTCAACCGGAACCGAATCGCATACAAGCGACGTCGAATCACGTTCGCGCGATGGGCGTTTCATTTCGAGGCATTCGGAGCTGGCACGCCAGGATGTCCGACGAGGGCCGCGACGCGATGATTGCGCCAGCCGCGTGGCCGATGGGCTGTGGATCTGCGTTCCTGCCGCGCCAAGCCTCGAACGCCGGCTGCGACAGCACCACGGACGCGCGAAGCGCCAGTGCCTCTAAATGGCCTCGGCGTAATTTGAATCTGCCGCTTGCGGCTGGCCCTCGCGTCAGGCATATCCGCGCTTACGGAGCTGTGGCCGAGAGGCTGAAGGCGGCGGTTTGCTAAACCGTTATAGGGTTGTAAAGCCCTATCGAGGGTTCGAATCCCTCCGGCTCCGCCAAGGCCAGAAAGGTCCAGCCCGGGGATATAGGGCGTCCGGTGGCCGATCATGCCACGATTGTAGGCGCTGATGTCCAGTAATCGCCGATGTCATCGCCCATGATACAAGGATGCTGGGCTTTTGCTGTTGCTGCACAGGTCAGCCGTCGATAGCGCGTAATTCTCGCGCGGTCTTCGCTAAGACGCCAGTGCGCGCACCTGCAGTCAGCTTGTCATTTTTTGGGGTCAAACGTCATTCGAAGCCAAAGATGCGTTTCCAATCCTTCTTCATGTCAACCACGGTCCACCTGTTCACCGCTGCGGCGTCGAGCGCCACGTCGAGCTTGCCGAAATGCGACTGGCGGTCGTAGGCATATTCGCGCTCTGCATCGGTGTGATGGACGATCAGGCCGAATCGCGCGCCACTGGCGCCGAGCGTCGCCCATTGCAGCATTTCGAGATCGCCGTCGGAGTTGCCGAAGGCCGCGATCGGACGGCGGCCGATGTGCTCGTTGATGCCGATCGGCTTTCCCGCCTTGTCGTCGATGAAGTTGACTTCGGGCAGCCGGAAAAGTGTTGGCGCGCCGTCCTTCATCTCAAATCGCGTCTTGATGGACGATCCGATCACCTGCTCCGGAGGTATTCCGTAGATCCGCTCGGTCCAGGGCCGCATGAATTCGATGCCGCCGCCTGACGCGATGAAGGTCTTGAAGCCATTGGCCCGGAGGTAAGCGAGCAGTTCGAGCATCGGCTGGTAGACCAGTTCGGTATAGGGCCGCTTGAAGCGGTGATCGCGTGCGGTCGCGAGCCAGTCGGTGACGATCTTCTCGAACTCCGCCGTGGTCATGCCGGCATGCGTCACGGCGATGATTTCGACCAATCCCTTTTCGCCTGAAGCCGCAAGCGCCTTCAGGTCGCCGTCCAGCACCGCCGCGAACGGCTGCTTGGTCTTCCAGTCCGGATGCATGGGCGCCATGGCCTTCACACGGTCGAGTGCGAAGGCCAATTGGATATACATCGGCTGCTCGATCCAGAGCGTACCGTCATTGTCGAAGGTCGCGATGCGTTGCTCGACCGGGACGAAGAAGGGCCCGCCTTGCGTTGTGACGCGGGCGACAAAGTCGAGGATCGAGGCCTTGGTCGCGCCCTCGTTCCAGGACGGGAGTGGATCGCGCTGTGCCTGTGCCAGCGCGGAGGTGGAGCGGAGCGAGGAAGAGAGCAAGGGTAGCATCGCCAGCGACGAGAGGAGGACGCGGCGGTCAAGGGGCGGAAAACGCAGGATTGGTTTCATGGCTGATCCCTTTCAGCTGAAGATTCGTGCCAATTTTTCAATCGTTAGTTCTGCGCAGTCCTCAGTAACAAGGCGGATAGGGATAATAGCCGCAGTAGGGATAGGTGCTGGCTGCGGCCGCACCCAGCGCAGCCCCTCCCACCGCGGCCGCACCGACCGCTGCAGCACCGTAGCCCCCGCGATACCAGGCACCGCGAGCGACGTAGGGGCGACGCCAGACGCCGGCTGCGCCGACGCGGTCAACACCGACGCGACCGATACCGACCGTCCCCACGCGGTCGAAGCCGCCGCGGAAGCCGCCGGCGTGGAAGCCGCCCATGCCGCCGCCGTGGAAGCCGCCGAAGCCGAAGCGGTCGATGAAGAGCGCCGCCGGCCCGTCGCCGCCGGAAAGATCGCCTTCGAGCACATCGACATCGAAGGTCAGCCGGTCGCCCTCGAGCTTCGCCGTCTTCAGCACCACGACGGCATCGCGGATTTTCGACCCGTCCGTGCCGAGCATCGAGACCGTGGCGTTCGGCGGATCCCTGGTAAAGCTGTCAGCGCTGTCATTGCTCGGCGACCATTCCGCCAGCAGCTCGGTCGTGAGCGAATGCCCTGCCGCCCGCACCGGGCGGTCCGCGAAAACGATCGAGTTGGGCGCCACGCCGGTGAGTGTCAGCTTCCCGCCCTGCAGGCTGGCGCCGCGGGCGTTCATTACGATCAAGGACGGCACAATCTCCGGCTTGGCCTGGCCGATCGTCTTTTGCAGCGGCTCGTGCTGCGGCGTCGAAGCCGTGGTCTGAGCCAGCACAGGTGCACCCCCGCAGAGCAGGAGGGCGATAATCATGCAGGCAGTTCGACTCTTGATGGTCATGGTGGACTCCTTGAATTTTCGCTATTCGCTTCCAATCGGAATGATGCTGAATTCAATTGCTGGAGGGTGGATTCCTTAGCTTTTCCATCGCCTGTTCGACGGAGAATGAACCAGGTCTTTGCCTCGGCGGAAACTGCTGGAAACTCATGAGATGCTGTCCCACGACCGCCTGAGCGGGGAGCAGCACAAAGGCGTGCTCGATGAACCACCTGACGTAGTCGCCGGATTCATGCTGAGCCCGCTCGAACGGGTCGGATCGGAGGTTAAACAGCGACGGCAGCCGAAGTTGAATCATCGGCTGCGCCCACACGTCGAGCCCGTGCGCCTTCTGTTCCAGGAAGACGGCCTTCCATTGGTCGTAGCGAAGCCCGGCCAGGTTGCCGTCGTCGGTCCAGTAGAAAAATTCGCGGCGCTTATTGGCGCCCTTGCGGGCGAGAAGGTCGCGCTGGTCGTACCCGTCGAGGTGGACCTTGAAGTTCTTTCCAGCGGCATCGTAGCCCACCAACAGCTTTGTCTTGATGTCGGGCTCGCCCGCCGCCGCGACCAGCGTCGTCGCCCAGTCCTCCGCCGAAAACACGTCGTTGATTTCGGTCCGTGCCGGCACCAGTCCGGGCCAGCGAACCATTGCGGGGACGCGATAGCCGCCTTCCCAGTTGGTGTTCTTCTCGCCCTTGAATGGCGTGGTTCCGCCATCGGGCCACGAGAATGTCTCGGCCCCGTTGTCGGTCGTGTAGATGACGATCGTGTTGTTGGCGATGCCGAGGTCGTCGAGCTTCTTTAGAATCTGCCCGACCTGCCCGTCATGCTCCACCATGCCGTCAGGATAGATGCCGAGGCCTGTTTTTCCCTGAGATTCCGCTTTGAGACGAGTCCAGATATGCATCCGGCTTGGGTTGAACCACACGAAGAAAGGCTTCTTGTCTCGATTCGCGCGTTCGATGAAATCAGTCGAAGCACCGAGGAATTCCTCGTCGATCGTCTCCATTCGCTTCTTCGTTAGCGGCCCGGTATCCTCGCACTTTTGCTTGCCCCAGGGACCGAAGCGCGGATCGTCGCCCGGTGTGTCGGTAGCCGTCGCCGTACATTTCATGACGCCGCGCGGACCAAACTGTGCTCTGAACGCGGGATTTTTGGGATAGTCCGGATGCTCCGGTTCGTCTTCGGCATTCAAATGATAGAGGTTGCCGAAGAACTCGTCGAAGCCGTGCACTGTGGGCAGGAACTCGTTGCGATCGCCAAGATGGTTCTTGCCGAACTGCCCTGTCGCGTAGCCTTGCGGCTTCAACAGTTCAGCTATGGTAGGATCTTTGGCGGAAAGGCCTTCCTTTGCCGCGGGCAGACCTACTTTGAGCAGCCCGGTGCGCAAGGGACTTTGCCCGGTGATAAAAGCCGAGCGTCCGGCGGTGCAAGACTGTTGCCCATAGTAATCAGTGAATATTGCGCCTTCGTTCGCAATGCGGTCGATGTTGGGCGTGCGGTAGCCCATCATCCCGCGATTATAGGCGCTGATGTTCCAGTACCCAATGTCATCGGCCATGATGACGAGGATATTGGGCTTTTGTTGTTGAGCGGAAAGCGGCGTGACCAATGCAGCCGCCGTGGCGACAGAGGTAACCAGACCTAGGCATGCGCGTTTGAAAATGCTCATGATTCTTGGCCCTCGTTTTTTATCGCGTGGCAGAATCCATATGTGACGCGCCGCAGCTTCCGTCGGCTGTGCACGCCGGGCCGAAATCATCAACGGGCGCAACGGCAACGCGCCCGTCGAGTTTGCTTCAGCCTGTTAGTTAGACCGGTTAGCGTTCTTCTTGAGAGCCGCCAGAACCTGATCGAGGTTGTAGCTCGCAGGATCCTGCATCGGTGGGAACTCCTTGAAGGATTCAAGTTCCTTCAGCCAGAGCAGCTGACCAATCGGCAGGATATTCCAGTCGTAGAGATACGCCGTGCTGGCACCAGCAAGCGCGCCGCTCAGACCCGCGAGGCTCTTTTGATCGGTACCCACAGTATATTCGAACGGATCGCGCTTGATGTTGGCGATCTGGGTCCAGTGGTAGGTGGTCGCCCCTACCAGCCCGTCCATCGGGCCGGCGCCGACCATGGTGTAGTAGAGCTTCCAGTTCTTGTACCGCACCGCCGAGGGTTGCGCGCCGGTGTAGTAGAAGAAGGTGTCACGCGCCGATTTCTCCGACTTGCCGGTGAGATAATCAGCCTGGCTGAAACCATCGAGCTTGGTCTTGACGATGCCCGGATAGCTGCCGGTCATGATGCGCTCGTTCAAGGCATTGCCCTTCGGTCCGCCGGCGAGTTCGACCAGCGTGGGCAGCCAATCCAGCGCTGCAAACATCTGGTTCTTGACCGTGCCCGGCTTGATGCCGCCGGCCGGCCAGCGCACTACCAGCGGAGCGCGCATGCCGCCTTCCCAAGTGGTCAGCTTGCCGCCCTTGAACGGCGTGACGCCGCCATCCGGGAAGGTAATCACCTCGGCGCCGTTGTCGGTGGTGAACGCCACAATGGTGTTGTCGAGCTGGCCCATGTCGGCGAGTTTCTTGAGGACGACGCCGATGTTGTCGTCCATCTGCTTCATGCCGACTTCGTTGATGCCCCAATCCTTGCCACCGCGTTCGCCAAGCATGGCTTCATATTGCGGTGAGAACACAGTCGTGATGTGCATGCGCGCCGGGTTGTACCAGGCGAAGAAGGGCTTGTTGGTTTTCTTGGGATCGTTGCGATCGAGGAAATCAACGACCTTGGCCGAGATTTCCTCGTCCACCGTCTTCGAGCGCTCCAGCGTTAGCGGGCCCTCGTCCGTACAGGTCTGGTTCCTGGCCGTTCCATCGGAAGACTTGCATGCGAGCACTGGACGTGGCGGCGTCAGGCAAGTCGTCACCTTCGGGTCCACCGCGCCGGGGACTTCGGCAAGACCTGGAATAGGCGTGTTCTTGCACGGCGGAACGATTGTTTGCTGGGTTGGTGTCTTGTTGATGTCGGGGAAGCTCACCCCCTGCATTGCATCGAGGTGGTAGAGGTAACCCCAGAATTCCTGGAAGCCGTGCGCTGTCGGCAGTGCATCCGTGTGATCGCCAAGATGATTCTTGCCGAATTCGCCAGTGTTGTAGCCGAGATCGATCAGGAATTTGGCAAGCGCGGGAGTCCCCGGCCGCAGATAGGAGGGGCTACCGGGAAGTTGCGGAGGTATCATTCCCGTACGCAGTGGATGCATGCCGGTGAAGAAAGCGTTGCGGCCGGCCGTGCAACTCTGCTCGGCGTAGTAATCCATGAAGATCGCGCCTTCGTTGCCGATGCGATCGATGTTCGGCGTCTCGCCGACCATCAGACCGCGATGGTAGATGCTCGGCTGCATCCAGCCGATGTCGTCGCCCATGATGATCAGGATATTGGGTCTCTGAGCCGGCTGCTGAGCGGGCTGCTGCGTCGTCTGCTGAGCCTGCTGCTGGACCGGCTGTGGAGCCGGCGGCCGAGCCGGTTGCTGTGCTGTTGCCGGCGTGCTGGCTGGCCCGGACAGCGACATCAACATCGTCGCGCTGAGCAGCGAGGCGCAGGATAGCAAACCAGGTGTCTTGCGTGGCGGCGTTGCAATAAATGGTGGCTTGGCAGCGAATACGGTACTCAACATGGCTTCGCTCTCCCTCTTTATGATGCGTCAGTGGCTCCTCGCCTGATGCATCGAAAGCCAAGATGGCTCGTGGAAGTATCGACCGGCTCAGCATGGCGCGCTGCCGGCCGGTAGCGTCGGCAGTAGTTCGGCGCGCACAAATGCGAGCCGCCTTTGATGACCTTCCGTGGAATCTTCACGTTCGTCGTTCTGGGGTCGTAACTGTCGGCCTCGCGGCCGCCGCGCGGGTTCTCCGGGATGCAGCAAGCCTTCGGAGCATCTGCCTGATGCTTTGGCGAATACCAGTCGGCCGTCCATTCCCAGACGTTGCCGATCATGTCGTTGAGGCCATACCCATTCGGCGGGAATGCGGTGACCGGTGAAGTGCGCTCGAAGCCGTCGGCATTGGTGTTTTGGTGCGGAAAACCACCCTGCCAGGTGTTTGCCATGTGATGGCCGGCCGGCGTGAATTCATCGCCCCACGCAAATTCGGTGTCCTCGAGCCCGCCGCGTGCTGCAAACTCCCATTCCGCTTCGGTTGGCAAATCCTTGCCAGCCCATTTCGCATAGGCGAGCGCATCGTTGAAGGCCACATGCACGACCGGGTGATCGTCCAGCCCACGGATGTTGCTTCCGGGTCCGTAGGGATGCCGCCATTGCGCGCCCCTGGCGAAGGTCCACCACTGGCTGAAGTCCCGGAGGCTGACCGGATGGTTGGGCGGAGAGAACATCAGGGAGCCCGCGTAGATCATATGCGGGAGTATTCCTGGATAATCCTTGGGGTCGGGTGTGATTTCGGCGACAGTGACGTGTTTGGTCGCTCTTACGAACTCCCTGAATTGACTGTTCGTCACGGGATAGCGGTCCATCCAGAAGCCGTCCACGGTGACGCGGTGCGCCGGAGCTTCTTCGGGATAATGCTTGTCCGATCCCATGCGGAAAGTGCCGCCGGGTATCCAGATCATTTTGTCGATATCCGAAGGACTATCACAAATGGCGATATTGCGCGTTGGCTCTGGCTTCGCTTTCACTGCGTTACCTCCCAGCCGATGCATCCCCAAGCTACGCAAAATCCTCGGTAGATATCGGAGCAAGGTGCAATTTTGGTATCGATGCGGCCGCTCGGCAGGAACGATCTTGATCTAAATCAATGCCAACGAAGGACATGATAATGCGTCGCCCCCCATGTCCACCTTTACACGGCGATGTTCGGTGAGGTCGCCCGGCAGCACTTGGCGCGCAGCGTTATCGCTAGTGGATTTGATCGGATTGAATCAAATCAAGACCTAACAGCGTTGATTCCATGTATGAATTTCAACCAGAGACTGTGTTGGATGCTATTGGACCAGGCGGGCTCCGCGGGTCCGATCCAGCAGCGAGGCCGCGCGATCAAGCCGCGCCAGTGGCGTCATCGTCCAAGTGCCGCGATTTCGCGCGCCTGATTTTCGCGGCCCATGCGATCCAGCCGTTTGGCGAATGAGGCTTGGAATCGTAGACGACGCCATGCCACCATATGGCTTCAATCAGGGTAGCCCTGTCGCGTTCCGACAAAACGACCCCTGCGAAACTGGCACACGCTCCGGTCCCGGAGTGTTTCCCCCGATGGCCATAGAGAGAGCCACCCGGGCGGTTTTTCGCCCTGGCCGCCTCATGCAATCCGAGGTCGGCTCACCTGTCGAAACGACGGAAATTAATGCGCGGTCATCCAGGCACGGGCTTCGCGCTGGGCGGTGGCGATTTCCGCATCCGACATCATCGCGGCGACCTCGCGGCGCATCGAGATGGCATCCGCGCGTCCCTTCAGCGCGGCCAGATTGAACCATTTGTGGGCCGCGACGAGATTGACCACGCCGGAACGGCCGCTCGCCCAGTAAAGACCGCGCTCGAACAGCACGTCCGGAATCGCGGTGGCTTCCACCGGAATTGCACTATCGAGATCAATGTTCCCCTGAAACATCCTCAGCTCCCCTTTTTATCGTTGCCGCCCTCCCCCGAGCGCGGCCCCTGTCCACTGTTAGTCTGCCTGTTATCCCAGCGCGCGATCAGCAAAAGTGGGAACCGGTTTTGCGTCCGATCGTGCGCCCTTTTTTAGAGAAGCGCATGATCTAATCGCCAAACCGCCCACACTTTGGCGGATCATGCGCGTACCGTTTTCCGGTCTGTTGTTGGGATGATCATGGCCGATCAAATTTGAAGGGCAGTTTAAGGTTCGCGATGAACGGGATGTAAACGCGCGCAGCGCGCCGCCGAACGCGAAATCGCAGAAGTGCCTGCGGCGCAGGGAGAAGTTGCCAATCGTGAAGGTCGGTTTACCCTGCGGTTTCGCAAAACGATAACCATCGCGGCAATGTCGGCGTCATCATCGCTCGGCATCGGCTGGCGCGATAGCTCAGGATCATCGGAGCATATTCGGCGGGCCGAACGGCAAGCGACAACGCGCCTGGAGCGATAGGCGGAACCGAGACGTTCGACGCCTGCGAATGATGGACAATGAAGTGGGGGAGGTTTCAAGGCCGCGCGCCTGATGCGGCGGCTGTCGGAGCGCTCCAGCGAAAGCGGGCGTTCCGGGGGACGAGTACGCCCCTTAGGGGACGAGTACGCCCCGAGGAACGAGGGCGTCGGCGAACACGTCAGGACCAGATTTCATACCGGGCTTTGGCCCCGGTGAAACTGCGGGTAGTTAAGGATACCCGCACCGAACGAAGAAAACCTGTTTCTTCTGCCGGACCGGTTTTGAAAGAGCGAGCCTCGTTTGAAGAGCACTCTTTCCGAAATACGATCCAGCCGTTGACCTGATGTCTCGCCGACACCCTCTTTCGTCGACCGGAGCCTTCAGCGTTTAGTCCTGGGGCTCAAGTGACGTGCCGGCATCAAGCCGCCGGCAATTTTCAAAGAAGCGAATTTACTTCTTCTTGGCGACCTTGCGGGTCTTCTTCGCAGTCTTCTTCACTGCGCTCTTCGCTTTCTTCGCCTTCTTAGCTTTCTTGGCCATGTTGCCCTCCTAATGTAAGTGAGATGGCTTAGTCGCTGCGTGCACTCGGGAATCGAGATGCACTACATCCCGAATACACCAACGCATCCAAAAAAACAGCGTCCCGCTTAAGGAAGTGTTGACACGGCGACGAGAGAGCGCGCGAAGCACTTCGTTCGACAACACAATGATGGATGCGCGCGTCGATGCAAAAAGTGGCGCAACGATCGACATCGGTGTTTGCCAATATTGAAGAAAGCGCCTGTGCCGCAGTGCTTTCTTTGATTCACCGAAGTGACGATCAATGCATGCGCGCGTTCACCGCGACTCAGTGATGCCGCCCAAAAGCCGGGTGCGCGGACTCTGAGTCGCAAGTTTTGGCAATAAAAAAATTTTCATGGTCACAGCGCTGGCGTCTCATCGCCGCTCGCCAAAACCGAACTTTTTTGCGAATCGCGCAGACCGATTCGCAACTGCGCTGTCGGTCGCGATGATGAATTTCAGATCGCGATGGACGACCGATGCACGTTCGCGCGCATCGATCGTTGCGCCATCAGCGCGGGAGTCGTCCCGTTACGGGACGCTTCAGATGCCGAGCTTCGCTTTCAAGAGATCGTTGACCGCTTGCGGATTGGCCTTGCCGCCCGATTGCTTCATCACCTGGCCGACGAACCAGCCGGCGAGCTGCGGCTTGGCTTTCGCCTGCGCGACCTTGTCCGGATTGGCCGCGATGATGTCGTCGACGACCCTCTCGATCGCGCCCAAGTCCGTGACCTGCTTCATGCCGCGGCTTTCGACCAGCTCGCGCGGGTCGCCACCTTCGGTCCAGACGATCTCGAACAGGTCCTTTGCGATCTTGCCGGAGATCGTGCCCTCGCCGATCAGATCGACGATCGCCGCGAGCTGCGCCGCCGACACCGGCGAGTCCGTGATGTCATGGCCTTCCTTGTTGAGACGACCGAACAGCTCGTTGATCACCCAGTTGGCCGCGAGTTTGCCGTCGCGCGCCTTGTCGGCAAGGCCTGCCAGCACAGTTTCATAGAACACCGCGCTCTCGCGCTCGGCCACCAGCACGCCGGCGTCGTAGGGCGACAGGCCGAGGCTCTCGATGAAGCGCGCCTTCTTCTGGTCCGGCAGTTCCGGCAAATGCGCTTTCAGCTCGTCGACATAGCCTTGCGTGAATTCGAGCGGCAGCAGGTCCGGATCCGGAAAATAGCGATAGTCATGCGCCTCTTCCTTGGAGCGCATCGAGCGCGTCTCGCCCTTGTTGGGGTCGAACAGCCGCGTTTCCTGATCGATCGTGCCGCCATCCTCGATGATCTCGATCTGGCGCCGTGCCTCGTACTCGATCGCCTGGCCGATGAAGTTGATCGAGTTCATGTTCTTGATTTCGCAGCGGGTGCCGAGCGGCCCTCCCGGCTTGCGCACGGAAACGTTGACGTCGGCGCGCAGTGAACCCTTCTCCATGTCGCCGTCGCAAGTGCCGAGATAGCGCAGGATCGAACGCAGCTTGGTCACGTAGGCCTTGGCCTGCTCGGCATCGCGGAGGTCCGGTTTTGACACGATTTCCATCAGCGCCACGCCGCACCGGTTGAGGTCGACATAGGACATGGTCGGTGACTGGTCGTGCAGCAATTTGCCGGCGTCCTGTTCCAGATGCAGCCGCTCGATCCCAACCGTCGCGGTCTTGCCACCGTCCAGTTCGACCACGACCTCGCCCTCGCCGACAATCGGCGACTTGTACTGGCTGATCTGGTAGCCCTGCGGCGAGTCCGCATAGAAATAGTTCTTGCGGTCGAACACCGAGCGCAAATTGATTTGCGCATTGAGGCCCAGCCCGGTCCTGACAGCCTGCCTGACGCATTCCTCGTTGATGACAGGCAGCATGCCCGGCATCGCGGCATCGACGAGCGAGACGTGGCTGTTGGGCTCGCCGCCGAATTCGGTCGAGGCGCCGGAGAACAGTTTTGACTTCGAGGTGACCTGGGCGTGGATCTCCATCCCGATCACGACTTCCCAGTCGCCGGTCTGGCCCTTGATCAGTTTTCCCGGTTTGACTGACACGTTCATGCTTTTCCACTCCCGAGCAGCGCGGTCACGATCCGCTCCCATTCGGCTTCCAGAGAATCCTTTGCCACCGGCTGGCCGGCCTGACGGTACCAGTAGCCGGCATTGCCGAGATCGCCTTCGACGCGGTGCAGATAGGCGTGCACCCAGGCGGCCTCGGCACTACCTTCATCCTGCACGATCTTGTGCGCCCGGTCCCAGTCGCCTTTGGCGGCCCACCATAGCCCCGCCAGCGGCTGATCCAAACCAGATGCCGGCGCATTGTCCGCGAGACTGGCGCGGAAATCCGCCATCGCTACCACCAGCGCGGCGGCGTGAAGCGGCCGGCCGCCTGCTCGACGACTTCACCGAGCGAGAACAGCGTCTCTTCGTCGAACGGACGGCCGATCAGTTGCAGGCCGAGCGGCAGTCCCTGCGCGTCCTTGCCGGCGGGTACGGCGATGCCCGGCAGGCCCGCCATGTTCACGGTGACGGTGAAGATGTCGTTGAGATACATCTCGACCGGATCGGCGCCGCCCTTTTCGCCGACGCCGAACGCCGCCGACGGCGTCGCCGGCGTCAGGATCGCGTTGATGCCCTTGGCGAAGCAATCCTCAAAGTCCTTCTTGATCAGCGTGCGCACTTTTTGCGCGCGCAGATAATAGGCATCGTAATAGCCGGCTGAGAGCACATAGGTGCCGATCATGACGCGGCGACGCACTTCGTCGCCAAATCCTTCGGCGCGGGTGCTTTCGTACACCTCGCCAATGCTGCGGCCCGGCACGCGCAGGCCGTAACGGACGCCGTCGTAGCGCGCGAGGTTGGACGAGGCTTCCGCGGGCGCCACGATGTAATAGGCCGGCAGCGCATATTTGGTGTGCGGCAGCGACACCTCGACCAGTTCGGCGCCGGCTGCCTTCAGCCACGCCGCACCTTCGGTCCAGAGCTTTTCGATTTCCGCCGGCATGCCGTCGAGGCGGTACTCCTTCGGGATGCCGATCTTCATGCCCTTCACCGACTTGCCGATCGCGGCCTCGTAGTCGGGTACGCCGATGTCGACCGAGGTCGTGTCCTTGGGGTCATGGCCGGCCATCGAGCGCATCAGGATCGCCGCGTCGCGCGTGGTGCGTGCGATCGGCCCCGCCTGATCCAGCGAAGACGCGAACGCCACGATGCCCCAGCGCGAGCAGCGGCCATAGGTCGGCTTGACGCCGACGGTTGCGGTGAACGCAGCGGGCTGGCGGATCGAGCCGCCGGTGTCGGTCGCGGTCGCGCCCATGCACAGCAGCGCCGCCACAGCGGACGCCGATCCGCCGGAGGAGCCGCCCGGCACCAGCGTGGTGTTGGAACCCTCGCGCCGCCACGGATTGACGACGGGGCCGAAGCACGAGGTCTCGTTCGACGAGCCCATCGCGAATTCGTCATTGTTGAGCTTGCCGAGCATGACAGCACCGTCGCGCCAGAGCTGCGAGGTCACGGTCGATTCGTACGGCGGCACGAAATTGCCGAGGATCTTCGAGCACGCGGTGGTGCGCACGTCCTTGGTGGCGAACAGGTCCTTGATGCCGAGCGGAATGCCGGCCAGCGGCCCGCCCTCGCCCTTGGCGATCTTGGCATCGACCACACGTGCCATGGCACGCGCCTTATCAGGCGTTTCCAGCACGAAGGCATTGAGCGAACGCGCCGCTTCGATGGCGGCGAGATGCGCATCCGTCAGTTCAAGCGAGGTGAAAGACTTGCTCGCGAGGCCCTCGCGGGCCTCGGCGATCGTCAGGGATGTCAGGTCGGTCATTTATTGATCGGGCTGCAGAAGAACGGAGAAAGCGTCTTGTCGTTGGCGGGATCGTTGGACTTGGGCCGGGTCCTTTCATTGGCCTCGAGCTGATCGAGGACAGCGTCCATCGCCTTGTCGGGATCGGCGGCCTTGCCCTGCCGCTCCATCGCGTCGAGATAGTTCATGTAGGCCTGGTAGGCCTTTTCATCGTCGCAGAGCAGACACATCGGACTTCCGATCTCTAGGTAGAGTTATTCAATGACCTTCGGCACCAGGAAGAAATGATTTTGCGTCTCCGGCGCATTCCTGACGATATCGTCGGGAATTTCGCCGTCGTTGACCACGTCGGGCCGCTTCTTCATTTCCATCGGTGTCACCGAGGTCATCGGTTCGACGCCGTCGACGTTCACTTCCGAAAGCTGCTCCACGAAGGCCAGCATAGCGTTCAGTTCGCCCTGCAGATGGGGAACCTCGGCCTCGGTAACCGCAATTCGCGCCAGATGCGCGATGCGGCGAACGGTGGCGGCGTCAACAGACATAATATAGGCCTCAAACGGGGAATTGGCATCCGCCGTATAGCAGAGGCCGCTTTTGCGCCGCAACCGCGGGAACAGGCGGCCGGGGCCTTCGGTGCCGAATACCACCCCTTTTTGGATCAAAGTCGCCCCGCCCCGACGCACAAGATTTTGAGCGCCACGCGCCCATTTCATACGCAAAAGCACCCTGACGAAACCATTTTACGTCCCTACGTAGTCATCCTGAAACAGTCGGGGAATGTAGTCACGGCCAGAAGATCGGGAGGCCGTGTCATGTCGACCATCGAAAATGACGGCGCCGGATCGGAAAGCTGGGATCCTGCCCTCTGGTCCATCGGGACCGTGCTCGGCATCGCGATCGTCTACCTCGCCTGCTTAACCTGACCGACGGGAGGGAGAGGCATGTCCCAACAGGCTAAAATCCTGCAGGAAAAGGCTGAAATGTTTGAGCGCCGCGCGGAAGGTGCGACCGATCCCATCTCGAAGCAGCACTACAAGGAGATGGCGGCGCATTACAGGTCGCTGGCCGCCGAGCATCTCGACGTCAGGCGCGACGAACCGGCGCACTAGACCGGAACGGCCAGGCATTCGGCGGCGGGAGGCTCGGCCGGATCGTGAGCCCGCGCGTTAGCGCGGTCATGCGCGACCCTGCTCACAGGCGTCAAAAGCCGACATCGCGCCCTGCTCCGTTCACGATTTGAGATTCATATCGTCTCCGGTATCGTGGACTTCCGATACCAAGGCTGACCGGCCAGTCGCTCGCCGGATGACAAACAAAAAGAACAAGAACACCGGGGGCGCAGCATGGATTTCATCGAAGTCAATGGCGCCGCACTGCGTTGCGAGCTGAGCGGCGGCGGCGACCGCACGCTGGTGCTGGTCCACGAGATGGGCGGCTCGCTTGAAAGCTGGGACGACGTCGCACCAAAGTTTGCGAAGTCGCACCGGGTCCTGCGCTACGACACCCGCGGCGCCGGACTGTCGCAGAAGGTGCGCGGCGAACTCACCCTCGACACGATGGCCGCCGACATCGCAGCCCTGCTCGACCAATTCGGGATCACCGGCAAGGTCGCGCTAGCCGGCATCGCCGTGGGCGGTGCGATCGCCCTGCATTTCGCGGCCCGCTATCCGGAGCGCACCAATGCGGTTGCGGTCGGCAGCCCGGCCACCGGCATTGCGGCGGAACGTCGAGCGTCGGCACTGGAGCGCCTCGCGCGGATCGAAGCCGCCGGCATGACCGTCGCGGTCGAGGATTCCATGCTCAACGGCTATACCCCGGAGCTTCGCGGCGACTTCGCCCGCTTCGAGCGCTTCCGGACCCGATGGCTCGGCAACGACCCCTCGAGCTATGCGACGATCTGGCGAATGCTGGCGGCGGCCGACATGCAGGACGAACTCGCCCGGCTGAATTGTCCGGTGCTGGTGATCGGCGGCAGCCTGGATCGCGTGCGTCCGCCGGCGCTGGCGCAAAGCGTGGCCAAGGCCATTCCAGGCGCCCGCTACGCCGAGATCCCAACAGGCCACTACATGGCGGTGCAAACCCCGGATCTATTGTTCGATTGCATCGATGAGTTCCTGAAATCGGTCGGTGCCTGACCATCCCCTCAAGCCCCGAGGTCTTCCCACATGAATGCGCAACCGGCCCAGCAGATTCCCGGCATCTATCATCGCAAGATCGGCGATATCGTCGTCACCGCCGTCAGCGACGGTTATCTCGACGGCACGCTCGATGTCATGCGCAACGTCGACATTGAAAAGGCGCGTCAGATCCTTCACGACGCGTTTCGCCCGGCGCGGCGGACCAGCGTCAACACCTTCCTGATCCGGTCCAAGGGGCGTACCGCGATCATCGACACCGGATCGGGCAATTATCTGCAGCCCACGGCCGGCTTCGTTCAGCGCAACCTCGCCGCTGCCGGCATCGATCCGAAATCGATCGACACGGTCTTGCTGACCCACATGCATCCGGATCATTCCGCCGGCCTGACCGACATGTCGAACGGGCAGCTTCTGTTTCCGAATGCGGAACTCGTGATGCACGAGAACGAGCTGGCGCACTGGTTCGACGACGGCGCAATGGCAAAGGCCGATGAGCGATCGGCAAAACTGTTTTTTCAGGCCGGCCGCGAGCAGGTCTTGCCCTACAAGAGCAGGACGCGGTTGTTTGGGGATGGCGAAGTGTTTCCAGGCGTCACCGCGATCCCGAGCCACGGGCATACCCCGGGTCACACCGCCTATCTGGTCGCTTCAGGCCAGGATCAGTTGATGATCTGGGGCGACACCGTGCACGTGCCGGAAGTGCAAACCGCCTTTCCCGAGGCCGGCATGGGGTTCGACACCGATCTTGCGGCAGCGGCCGCCTCGCGAAAACGGATGTTCGACCGCGTCTCCGCCGATGGCGTTCTGATCGCAGGAATGCATCTGCATTTCCCGGCGTTCTCGCGGCTGGCGCGGCGCGGCAACGCTTATGCGCTTTACCCCGAAGCCTGGGTCCACACGCTCTGATGGCCTGAGGCCTGCACCGCGCTATCCGCCCAACGCAGCAAACCGCGCCAGCGCGGCGCCTGCCAGCGAGCGGGTCAATTCCGCCGCCGGCATCTCGCGGCCCATCCGCACCGCCTGGCCCGCCCAGAGATTGGTGAAGTCGACCTTGCCGAGCTTTTCGGCCGCGGTCTTCAGCGGACCGAGCGCGGTGGCGGCATGCGGGAACGCCGGCGCATCGGGCGATATCGGGCCGACCTCGCGCATGACGCGGTTGGCGACGCCGCGCGCAGGCCGCCCGGTCATGACATTGGTGATGACGGTGGAATCGTCATGCGCTTGGGCCAGCGCGGTGCGCACAGGTCCGATCACCTTGGATTCAGGGCAGCGCAGATAGGCGCTGCCGATCTGCACGCCCGATGCGCCAAGCGCGAACGCCGCCGCAATGCCACGCCCGTCAGCGATGCCGCCGGCCGCGATCACAGGCACCTTCACCGCATCGACCACCTGCGGCACCAGCGCGAACGTGCCGGGTTGCTGGGCGATGTTGTCGGTCAGGAACATGCCGCGATGGCCGCCGGCTTCCGCGCCCTGTGCGATGATGACGTCGGCGCCGTGCTCCTCCAGCCAGATCGCTTCCTTCACAATGGTCGCCGACGACATCACGAGTGCGCCCGTCGCCTTGACCCGCTTGACCAGCGCGGCGTCCGGCAGGCCGAAATGGAAGCTGACCACTTCCGGCTTCAGTTCCTCCACGACGGCGCACATCGCCTCATCGAACGGCGCACGGTTGGCGGCGTTGACGGGCGCGGCCGGATCGATGCCCAATTCCTTGTAGTAGGAGCCGAGCCTGGCCTTCCATCCGGCTTCGCGCGCGGGATCGGCATCGACCGGCGTGTGGCAGAAGAAGTTCATGTTGAGCGGCGTCGTGACGCGCTGGCGGATGATGTTGACCTGCTCGCGCGCCTTCTCCGCCGTGATCATCGCGCACGGCAGCGATCCCAGCGCGCCGCCCTGCGCCGCCGCGATCACCAGCTCGGCATCCATGGTGCCGGCCATCGGCGCCAGCACGATCGGAAATTCGGTCTTGAAGAGGTCGATGATCCGGCGATCTGGCCACATGGTTGCTTTCCTTGCTCGTTGCTCAAGCCCTCTCCCCTTGTGGGAGAGGGTGGATCGAATGAGCGGAGCTCATTCGAGACGGGTGAGGGGTTTGTACCCGCGGAGACAGACCCCTCATCCGGCGCGGATGGCATCCGCGCCACCTTCTCCCACAAGGGGAGAAGGGAAGGAAACACCGGCAACGGAATTGCGGCGACCGCTGAGTATCTGCTCGGCCTCGCCGACGATCCTGTCAACGATCTCGGCGGCCGGCGGGATATCGTGAATCAACCCGACCGCCTCGCCGGCGATGACGGCGGCGATGTCGAAATTGCCCGCGGCCCTTGCCGCCGCATATTCGGCCGCGACTGTCTTGATGTTCTGCATCAGTTCGACCTCGCGTCCCATCCAGCGCCGCGCATGATCGTTGATCAGGCAGCGCCCGGTATACGGTGCCGGCCAGACATTGTTACGCGAGAGATCGAAGATGATGCCGCGGACGCTGTTGCCGTTCGATGCCGCGCAGATTCGTTGCTTGGCCTGTTCCGGCCCATCACATTCCACGCTGGCGTAGAAGCGCGTGCCTAGCAGCACGCCGGAGGCGCCGAGCGTCAGCATCGCCGCCAGCCCCCGGCCATCGCCGATGCCGCCGGCGGCAGCGACCGGCACACGTCCGGCCGCGAGATCGACGATCGCGGGCACGATATCGAGGGTGGTGCGCGAGGCGCCGTGGCCTCCGGCTTCCGTGCCCTGTGCGATCAGAATGTCGGCGCCGGCATCGAGGGCTTGCCGCGCCATCGCTTCGTCCTGCACCTGGCAGATCAGGAGCGCGCCTGACGCCTTGATGCGCGGCGCGAAGGGCTTTGGGTCGCCGAACGACAGCATGATCGCGCGCGGACCGGCTTCGAGTGCGATGTCCAGCAGCTCCGGCTGTTTGGCGAGGCTCCAGGTGATGAAGCCGATGCCGAAGGGATCAGAAGCGCCAGCGAGCTTGGCCGTCTCCTGCTCCAGCCACGCCCTGTCACCATAGCCGCCGCCGAGAATGCCGAAGCCGCCGGCGGCGCTGACCGCCGAGGTCAGGCGTGCTCCCGCAATGACGTCCATCGGCGCCGACAGGATCGGATGCTGGATGCCCAGACGAGCGGTCAATGGTGTCGATATCGGCATGTCCTCTCCCTGCAATCTGGACAGGGATATTAAGGCGAACTATCATTCTCTGAAAATGAATACTAGAGAATGCTACGATCTCTAAAATGAAACGGACATCGCCATGGAATTGAGCGACCTCCTGACCTTTTCAACCGTCGCCCGGCTCGGCGGCATTACGCGCGCCGCCGACGAACTGAACACTGTGCAGTCCAACGTCACGCAGCGAGTGAAAGCGCTGGAGGCCGAGATCGGCACCGCGCTGTTCGAGCGGCACAGCCGCGGCATGACGCTGACCGGCGCCGGCCGCCGTCTGCTGCCCTATGCCGAGCGGATGGCGGCGCTGTCGCGCGAGGCGCTGCTCGCCGCGCGCGACGACGGCGAGCCGAAGGGACCGCTCTCGATTGGTTCAATGGAAACGACGGCCGCCGTCCGCCTGCCCTCCCTGCTCGCCGAATTCCACCGCCGCTTTCCGGCGGTGCAATTGAGCCTGCGCACATCGACGACGGCCGAACTCGTGGCCGGCGTGCTCAACGGCACGTTCGACGGCGCGTTCGTCGCCGGCCCCATCGAGCATGCCGAACTCGACGCGACGGTGGCCTTCCGCGAAGAGCTGGTGCTGGTCACCGCGCGGCGCTGGCAGAGCCTCGGCGCCTTGCGCGCGGGCACGCCCGGCTCGGGTCCGACCGCTTTGGTGTTTCGGACCGGCTGCACCTACCGCCAGCGGCTCGAACAGGTGTTTTCGGAATTCGGCTGGCCCTCTTCCGCGCGGTTCGAACTCGGCACGCTCGACGGCATGATCGGTTGCGTCGCCGCCGACATGGGCGTGACGCTGCTGCCGCGCGCCGTGGTCGGGCGGAATGACACCGTCAACGTCCACACGCTGGCCCCGGCGCAGGCACGCGTCGAGACACTCTTCATCACCCGTCGCGCGGCCCATCAGTACAGCGCCCTGCAGGGCTTTGCGTCCTGCCTCAACAGCAAGGGCGAAGTGATCGCTGCCTGACATGCCAGCGCCGCAGCGCGACGCCGGTCCAGATCGCCTCGACCAGTCCAAACGGCCAGGCGCCCTGCAGAAATCCGTGGACCGAGCCCAGTGCGCAAGCGCCAGCGAACACCAGGATGAACCAGTGGCTGCGATCTTCCAGCGCGTAGGCCACCAACATCGCGGTTACCGCGAACAGGCCGAACAGGCTCAGCGCATCCATCGTCATCTTCGCATCCCGCATTCGTTCCGCCAAGCGAAACGCCCACGCCATATTTTTGCAACAAAACAATTTGCGCAGCGCGCCTTCCTCGTTGCGACGTCGATCGCAACACGCGCGTTGCCTACAAAAAATTCTGGCCGCCCCGCCCTGCTACGTTAGTATGAGGCGCTAACTATCAAAAACCATAACGTCAATCTGGGAGGGACTGCGATGCGCATTGCGTTCGTATTGAGCTGTTCTGTTGCCTTGTTGGGTGCGGTCGGAACAGCAAGCGCTCAAGACTGGACGAAATCGAAATGGGGGCCGGACGACGAGATCGGCGCCGCCAACTACATGAAGCCTGAACTCGTCGTGAAAGCCGCTGGTCTGGTCAAGACCGGCAAGACCTACGCGCTCGGTATTCCCGTCGACTCCAAGACCCCCGCCTACCCGCCGCGGGCCTTCAAGGTCACGATCGTGCAGCCCGGCCAAGCCGGCATCCCGGGCCTAGGGCCGACCAAGACCACCTATAATGATGACATTATCGAGGGGTGGGTCGGCGTCGGCAGCCAGCTCGACGGCCTCGGCCATATCGGCGTCGAGCATATCTATTACAACGGCAACAAGCTGCTCGATTTCGCCGATCCTACCGGGCTGAAGAAGCTCGGCGTCGAGAAGGTCCCGCCGATGGTGACGCGAGGCGTGCTGCTCGACATGGCTGCCCATTACGGCACCGACGTGGTCAAGGAAGGCACCGCCTTCAACACCAAGGAGATTGAGGAAGTCGCGAAGAAGCAGGGCGTCGAAATCCGCCAGGGCGACGTCGTGATCTTCCATACCGGGTGGCTCAGCCTGATCGGCAAGGACGACAAGCGCTATAGCGCCGGCGAACCCGGCCTCGGCGTCGAAGGCGCCAAGTATCTCGCCGGCAAGGGCGTCGTCGCGGTGGGCGCCGATACCTGGGGCCTCGAAGCGGTGCCATTCGAGACCAAGAACGTGTTCGAGGTGCACCAGGTCCTGTTGCCGATGAACGGCACCTACATTCTCGAAAATCTCGACACGGCAGAACTCGCCAAGGACAAGGCCTATGAGTTCCTGTTCGTGCTCGGCCAGCCGCGCTTCAAGGGCGCCGTACAGAGCATGATCAACCCGGTCGCGATCCGGTAGGATCATTGCGAGGGAACGGTGCGGCACCTTCTGAGTTGCCGCACCGTCACCTGCCCTGTAGCGGGTCCATTAGCCTCCTCGATCGCCGGACAAAGCGATGGTGAAGGAAACGAAGTTCTTTCGAAAGCAAGCTGACAAGGCTGAACGCATGGCGCGGTCCGCCTCAGACGTGGAGATCGCCCAGAACTTCCAGAATATGGCGCGGGCCTACCGCGCGCAGGCTGAGGTTATGAAGGCCAAGAGGAAGGCCGACAAGAAACGCCGCGATGCGTAGTGTGACGTTCTCGCATGGACGCCACGCCCTGATCGGCTTTGCGCACATGGCGAGCCGGTGTTATGCGGGGTCATGCCCGCCCCTATCCTCCCCCTGATCGACGCAGTCACGCACTGGCCCGAGCGCGGCGCGCTGATCGGCCTCGATCTCGGCACCAAGACCATCGGCGTTGCCGTGTCCGATCCCGACCGCCGGCTCGCGACCGGCGTCGAGACCATCCAGCGCAAGGCTTTCAAGGCGGACGCGGCGCGGCTGCTCGCGATATCGGGCGAGCGCAACGCCGTTGGTTTCGTGCTCGGCCTGCCCATCAACATGGACGGCAGCGAAGGCCCCCGCGCGCAATCGACCCGCGCCTTCGCGCGCAATCTTGCAAAGCTGACGGATCTCGCCATCGCGCTGTGGGACGAGCGGCTCTCGACCGCGGCGGTCGAGCGCGAACTGATCGGCATGGACGTCAGCCGCGCCCGCCGCGCCGAGGTGATCGACGAGCATGCCGCGATCTTCATCCTGCAGGGTGCGCTCGACCGGCTCAAGACCCTTCGCGGGGATCGTTGATGGCGGTGGTGATCTCGGCGCTGCTGCCGGTGTTTCTCCTGATCGTGCTCGGTTTCATCCTCAGGCGCAGCCTGATGCGGCTGGACACGCAATGGCATGGGCTGGAGCGGCTGACGTATTACGTGCTGTTTCCGACGCTGCTGATCCAGACGCTGGTGAAGGCCGACTTATCCAGTGTTCCGGTGGCGGGCGTCGGCGGCGCGCTGATGCTCTCGGCGCTGGCGATGTCGCTGTTGTGCCTGGCGCTGCGGCCCCTTTTCTCCCGCTGGAACATCGATGGCCCGGCGTTCACCTCGATCTTCCAGGGTGCCACGCGCTGGCAGACTTATGTCGCGCTCGCCGTCTCCAGCAATCTCTTTGGCCACACCGGACTGGCGCTGGCCTCCGTCGCGATGGTCGCGATCATTCCGCTTGTGAATATATTCAGCGTATCGGTGCTGGCTCACTACGCTGCGCCGGAAAAGCAGTCGCTCCGTGCGATTGTCATGACGGTGCTCACGAATCCTCTGATCTGGGCCTGTGCGCTCGGGCTTGCGGTGAATGTCACGCATCTGCCACTGCCACAGGTCTGGCACGATGTCGCCGAGGCGCTCGGCCGCTCCTCCCTCGGCATCGGCCTGCTCGTCACCGGCGCGGGCCTGCAGCTTGCGGGTATGTTCCGCCCGAGCCTGGCCGCTTCGATCGCGGTGTTCCTCAAGCTGATCCTGATGCCGGCTGTTGGCGTCGCGCTGGCGCTGTGGTTCGGCATATCGGGCTCAAGCCTGGTGATCGTGGCTGTCTGCTCGGCCGTGCCCACCTCGTCTTCCGCCTACGTGCTGGCGCGGCAGATGGGCGGCGACGCGCCGCTATTGGCCCAGATCATCACGTTGCAGACGATTTTGGCCGCGGTGACGATGCCGATCGTGATCGCGCTAGTGGCATAGAACAACCGCAGCGGATATTGTCGCGGCGCAAACTTGCCTCGTGCCAGCCCACTAGGTAGAAATAAACAACGCGCTTTGTCGATCACCACCCGATGCGTCCCACAGGCCCGAGCATGGTCATTCCACCTTGATCCCGCCATTGAGCAACGTCTGGCCAAGGCTTGTGATCGTCGAGGGGATCATGGGCTCCGGCAAGTCGACCGTCACAGTGAACATCGCTCGCCGGCTGGAGGCATCGGGCATCCCCGCCACCGGGATAACCGAAGGGGTCGATCCGCATCCGATCCGCTTCGATTGGGACCTGCCCTGGAGCGCGATGCCGCCGGCAGAGCTTGCCAAATCGTGCATCGCCAAGTGGCGCGCCTTCGTTGACAGTTCGCTGGCCGCCGACCGCATCCAGGCTGTCGACGGGCAACTGTTCCACGGCAATCTGACGTCGCTGCTGCTGCTCGAAGCCAACATGGAGTTGATCGCCGCCTATTGCCGGGAAGTTGTCGCGGTCATCAAGCCGTTGCGCCCGCTGCTGATCTATTTCCACCAGGACGACGTCGACAGCGCCATTCGCGCCGTCTCGGCGCAGCGAGGCGATAAATGGGTGAACTATCAGACCAACTGGAAACTGGAATCGCCGTACGCCAAGAGGCGCGGGCTGGCCGGTCTTGACGGCCTGATCGCCCTCTATCGTCAATATCGGACGTTCACCGACCAATTGTTTGCGGATCTCGATATTCCGAAGATCAGCATCGAGAACTCGCGGCAGCAATGGGCGCTCTATGACGACATCATCGATCGCGCGTTGACGAACCCGAATACAACGTAGGCCCACACCCGTACATCGTCCGGTTTGACCTACCCACTCCCCGCCAGCCAGAACGTCTGGATCGTCGCCGCCAGATTGTTGATGCCGTGCAGGACGATCGTCAGCCAGGTCGAGCCGGTGCGGTAGCGGAGATAGCCGAGCAGCAGGCCGATGGTAAACACCTCGCCGAAGAAGAACCAGTCGTACTGCAGATGCAGCGCGGTCCAGGCCAGCGACGACAGGAAGATGGCGCCGGTGACGCCGAGCCTTGATTCCGACCAGCCGCGATAGAGAAACCCGCGCGCGAAGATCTCTTCCCACATCGGTGCGGCGACGGAAAACGCGATCACCAAAAGCCACAGCGCGCCATCGGCCTGCGCTGATTTCAGGACATCGCCCATGAAGCCCGGCGTCACCTCGCGCCCGAGTGCGCGAGACAGCAGGTCCCAGCCGCCGACGAGAATGACCAGCGCGGCGAGGCCCGTGAAGAAATTGCGCCATGAGGGCCAGCGCAGCGCCAGATAGTCGGTGAAGGATATGCGCGTCGGGCGGATCGCGATCCATGTCGCCAACAGCACGGCGGGCAACCCGAGAATGACCGAGAGCGAGATGGTCAGGCCGCTGCCCACGACCCGGATCGCCTCGGCGATGTCGAACGATCCGCCCTGGCGCAGCACGAAGTAGATGATGACTGTGAGCTGGCCGAGGAACATCCCGGCGAAGATGAACATGCCCCAGAGCGTGGTGCCCCAGAATTTCCAGACGCGTGGCGACTGCGGCTGATCCGGGACCGCGGCCGGAGCCGTGACGGGACTTGCGGTGGTGAGGGAGTCCATCAAATAACTTTCATGGCGAGAGGATTATCTTCGTCATGCCCGGGCATAGGCGAGCGGCAGCGACGCCGTCCTTCGAACGGCTATGCCCGGCCATGACGGTGGGACGCATTCATTTTTCACGGCAGTGCGCGCTCCAAAAGGCCGCGTATATCGCCACGTGCCAGATCGACCGCGCCGTACATGCCGGCATGATTCCCGACAAGACGTGTGACGGCGAACAATGCCGCGTGCGCCGGCGACACGGCATTGAGGGCGGCAGCAGCCGCCAGCAGCGCCAGCCTTTCGACCGCCAGCCGCGCCACGCGCTCGCTGTCCGGCCGGCGGAACGCCTTGCCGATGAAGGTGATCGCCTCGCCCGCGCCAGGCAATCCCAGCGTCTCGCCGGTCAGTTCATGCACGATTGTGGAAGCCGTTTCCGGCTCGCGCGACAGCGCACGCAGCACGTCGAGGCACATCACATTGCCGGAGCCTTCCCAGATCGCATTGACCGGCGACTCCCGGTAATGCCGCGCCAGAATACCCTCCTCCACGTAACCATTGCCGCCGAGGCACTCCATCGCTTCATAGAGAAAGCCGGGCGCGCTCTTGCAGACCCAGTATTTGATCGCCGGTGTCAGCAGCCGCATATAGGCCGCTTCCTTGGCATCGACGGGCGCACGGTCGAACGACCGGCACAGCCGCATCACCAGCGCGACGGTAGCCTCGACATGCAGCGCCATGTCCGACAGCACCGCCTGCATCAGTGGCTGATCGGCGAGATGCTTCTGGAACACGCTGCGATGCCGCGAGTGATGGAGCGCATGTGCGAGCCCCGATCGCATCAGGCCGGCGGACGCAATCGCGCAATCCTGGCGGGTCAACTGCACCATCTGGATGATGGTGCGGATGCCCTTGCCTTCCGCGCCGACGCGTTCGGCATAGGCGCCATGAAACTCGACTTCCGACGAGGCATTCGAGCGGTTGCCGAGCTTGTCCTTCAGCCGCTGGAAGCGGATCGCGTTGATCGAGCCGTCGGGCGCAAAGCGCGGCATCAGGAAGCAGCTCAGGCCCTCTTCGGCCTGCGCCAGCACCAGGAAGGCGTCGCACATCGGCGCCGACATGAACCATTTGTGCCCGGTGATGCGGTAGGCGTCCCCGTCGCGCTCGGCCCGCGTCATGTTGGAGCGCACATCGGTGCCGCCCTGCTTCTCGGTCATGCCCATGCCGAGCGTCATGCCGCGCTTGGTCCACCAGGGCGCAAACGCCGGATCGTAGGATCGTGTGCCCAGCACCGGCATCACCTTGGCCAGTAGCTTGGGCTGCTCCGCCAGCGCGGCGACGGAGGCCCGCGTCATGGTGATCGGACAGAGATGCCCGGTCTCGACCTGCGCGGCCATGTAGAATTTCGCCGCGCGTATCACCTCCGACGCGCCGCCGGCCGGCTTGCCGTCGGCGGCCCATGTCGAGTTGTGTACGCCGGCGTGTGCGCTGTGTGCCATCAGTTCGTGATAGGCGGGATGAAACTCGACCTCGTCGCGGCGATTGCCGCGTGAATCGAAGGTGCGCAGTTTCGGCGTGTTCTCATTGGCGACGCGGCCGCGTTCAGCCATCGCCGCCGAGCCCCAATGCTTGCCGAAGTCGGATAACTCGCCCTGTGCAGACGCGCCTCCATTGGAGGCGACCGCCTCCACCAATGGTCGATCGGCCATATACAGATCGATATCCCAAAACGGCGGCGACTGGTTGAAGACCTCGTGGGTCGAAAATGCTGCCTGGCTCATGGCTGGTCCTGGAACCGTGAATCACTTCCGCGGTGCGATCGGGAAATCATAGGCCCGTCCGCCGGCGCGGGGCAGTGAAAAAAAGCGATTCTGGCTATGTTTGAAACTCCGATCCCGCTGAGCCGCAGCGAAGCTCAGATCGCACGCGTCTTGTCCGCCTTGGTCTTCGAAGCCAGGATCGGAAGGATCTCCCCTGTGCGCAACGGCCGACCGCCGGGGAAGGCGGACATCTGCAGACTTGATGTATGCGTTGCTCTATCCACCGGAGAGACGAAGACAAAGCGAACCTCGATCTTGTGCTTGACCGTATAGCCTTGCCACTTTGGGTGCTCACGCGTCAGGGTTTGGGCAAGTTCGCAACGCAGCAGGTCGGAGGTCGACGTGGTCTTCGTAATCCCCTCGCGCGTGACCTTCCTCCATATAGCATTGATCGTTGACGGCGCTGATCCGGGCATCGACGCGCTGAAAGTTGACTCGCTTGTCGTACTGATCGTGCGTGGCCAGGCCGGCAGCGCCGAGGGCAACAATTACAATGCCTACGAGACGCATCCTTCGTGCTCCTTGTTGCCCCCACATCATGTGCCGGCAATTAAGGAGGGTTGAACGCGCTCTCAGCTACTTTTGCGATGGAAACCGTTGTCTTGCGAAAATGCTTCGGATTTGAAGAAATCTCTTCGCACCTACCGCGCCCGCGTGATCGGGAAATCATGGGCTTGCCCGCCCGCCCCCGGCAGCGAGAAATGCCACCACTCCTTCGAATAGTTTACAAAGCCTCGCCGCGCCATCACCTGAACCAGCTTCTCCCGCCAGCGGCGCTGCGCTGGCGTGATGGATTTCGCCGCCGTGTGCGACTTGGTGTCGGAGCAATCGTAGCCGGTACCCATGTCGACGCTGCCGTCCGGCGCGCGCAGGTTCACATTGGCGGTGCAGTCGGCATAGTCCTTGGTGGAATCAAAGGTGGCCGAATTGTCGGCTTTCAGATCGACCAAAGTGAGATCGAGCGCGGCGCCGGTGGAATGCCCGGAACGTTCGGCGATGTAACCTAAGCGAAACAGGTCGGCCTTGCTGAACGAGGGATTGTAGCGCTTCTGCGCCGGCGTTTCGCGGCCGTCGCGCGACCAGGCCACCATATCGGCGACCGCGCGCGTCGGCCGGTAGCAGTCGAACATCTTCAGCGACAGGTTCTGCAGCGCGAGTTCTTCCTGAACGCTTTTCAGGAGCGTGCCGACCTCGCGCTTCACCACGCATTCGGCGGCCTCATATCCCCTGAGCGGGCGGCCGACGAAATTGTTCGAGCCGGCGTAGCGGATATCCTGGATGATGGTCGGATCGACATCGCGCAGGTACACAAAGCCGGCCGGCAGCTTCTGCGGCTGCGCGGCGACGCTGGCCAGACAGCATGCCGCAAGAATCGCAGCAAGGCCTCGTCCTGCGCGGATCACGGAGCCCGCTCCGAACCGACCACCAGTTTCGTGAGCGCGGTATCGGTGTATTTGTTGCCGGCCCAGACATCGTCGATGATGAACTTCACCCAGTAGGCCCTGATCGGTTTGGACAGTGTCAGCATCTCGGAGCCGAGGCTGTCGCGCAGCGTATAGGTCTGCGTCTCGCCTTGCGAGAACACGGCGCGCAACTGGCGCACGCGGTTGTTCTTCTGGAAGATATCATTGCTCTTCTGATAGCCGTTCCGGACGTTGATGGACTTCACCAGGCGCATGGCGTCGAACTCGATCGTGATCCACTCGCCGACGCCATTGCCGTCCCTGCCCTCGACCCATGCATCGCCGGTGGAGCCGGCGAAAAGATTCTGCACGCCATAGGAATTGCCGAACTGCGGCTTGCGCATCGAACTGACGCAATAGGTCTCGTGGCCGTTGCGCACACAAGTTTCGCCCGGGGCGCCCGGCCGCGACGGCCGCACCGCGCGTTCGGATTCAGGCGCGACATTCGCAAGTTTGGTGGCGGGTTGCTCGACGCGGCCGCCGCTCAACTGCCCCGCCAGGTAGATCCGTCCGCCGAGGGTCTGATCGTAATAGGCCGGCGTCTGCTCATGCGGCGCAGGCAGGCCGCGCTCGTCGGTTGCCTTCAGCGCCAGTTCGGCGACGCGTTCACGCACTTCGACGGCGAGATCGCCGAGATGCAAGTCCGGCCGCCTGAGCTGGTCGGCGAAGATCCGCGTGAAGACCGAATTATGCGCGGCGTCGTTGCCGCCCAGGCGATCCAGCGCGGTCTGGCCGATGCCGGCGGAATACAGCGTGAAAATGCCGCGCGCGGGCTTGGCATCGGCCAGCCCGCGCGTGTTGCCGATCGAGCGGCCGGCGGCGCGCGGGAACGGATTGTCGCGGCAGGCATCGATCACCAGCAGCGCCACGCGAACCGACCGCGCCTGCAGCTCGGCAATCAGATCCGGTTCGGCGAGAGAGGCGCCGCGGACGCGCGCCTCCGCGCCTTCAGTCACGGCCGGCACGTCACTCGGGACCAGATAGTTGACGCCGGAGATCGCGACGCCATGCCCGGCGAAGAACAGGGCTGCCGTATCGCCCGGCTGCAGCGGTGAATTCGGCGAGCTTGTCGATCATGGCCTGACGGCCAAGGTTGGTGCCGACGATGACCTCGAAACCGAGCGACCTCAGCGTCCCCGCGACCGTGGTGGCGTCGTTGACGGCTTTCCTGAGCTGCCGGTCGGCAGGCAGATTGGGATAGAGATCGTTGCCGATGGCGAGCGCGACGCGCTTCTCGGCCATGGCCGGCGTGGCGGCGAGAAGCACCAGCGCCATACAGGCAGTCGCGCCGGCCAGCGTCCGCGAAGCGATCACCATGGATTGAATGAAATGCCGCACTTTCCCTGCCCGATGCGCCACGCGCCAATCCTGTGATCCTAGCCGAAAACAGCCGCCACGGGACACCGGCGGGCGGCATTTCCCTGTGGCCGAAGCCCTAGTGGATAAGTCCGGACGCCGGATTTGAGGCTTGCCCCGCGTGGCATCTCTCCCTATAGCTCTGGCTTTAATGACCCCTATATCGAAATCGACCTTCGTCCTCGGGCACCGGCATCTGCTGGGAATCGAGGGGCTTTCCGCTGCCGACATTACCGGCCTGCTCGACCTTTCCGAGGAATATGTCGAGCTCAACCGCCAGGTCGACAAAAAGCGCACCTCCTTGCGCGGTCGCACCCAGGTGAACCTGTTTTTCGAGGCCTCGACCCGGACCCAGTCCTCGTTCGAACTGGCAGGAAAAAGGCTTGGTGCCGACGTCATGAACATGTCGGTGTCCTCGTCCTCGATCCGCAAGGGCGAGACGCTGATGGACACGGCGGTCACGCTCAACGCCATGCATCCGGATATCCTGGTAGTGCGGCACCACGCCTCCGGGGCGGTGGAACTCCTGGCGCGCAAGGTCGACGGTTCCGTGATCAATGCCGGCGACGGTGCCCACGAACATCCGACCCAGGCGCTGCTGGACGCGCTGACCATCCGCCGGAATAAAGGCCGGCTGGAAGGGCTGGTGATCGCGATCTGCGGCGACGTCATGCACTCCCGCGTGGCGCGCTCCAATATCCTCCTGCTCAACACCATGGGCGCCCGCGTCCGCGTCGTGGCCCCCTCTACGCTGCTGCCCCGCGGCATCGAGCGGATGGGAGTCGAGGTCGCGCGCGACATGCGCGAGGGCCTCAATGGCGCCGACATCGTGATGATGCTGCGGCTGCAGCGCGAGCGCATGAACGGCTCGTTCGTGCCGTCGTCGGGCGAGTATTTTCACTATTTCGGCCTCGACCAGAAGAAACTATCCTACGCCAAGCCGGATGCGCTGGTGATGCATCCGGGGCCGATGAACCGCGGCGTCGAGATCGACTCGCTCGTGGCAGACGGCGCGCAATCGCTGATCCGTGAACAAGTCGAAATGGGAGTGGCAGTGCGGATGGCGGTGCTGGAAGCGCTCGCCCGCAACCTGCCGAACGCGTAAATCATGCTGACCGACCGCCGACCGATCCTGCTTGCCAACGCCCGCGTCGTCGATCCCTCCAGGGATTTCGACGGGCCCGGTGACGTCCTGATTGCCGATGGCACCATCCGCGATAGCAAGCGCGGCATCGGCGCCGCCGGCGTGCCCGAAGGCACCGACATCATCAATTGTGCCGGCAAGATCGTAGCCCCCGGCCTGATTGACTTGCGCGCCTTTGTCGGCGAGCCCGGCGCCAGCCACCGCGAAACCTTTGCCTCCGCGAGCCAGGCGGCCGCGGCCGGCGGCATCACCACTATCATCTGCCAGCCGGACACCTCGCCCGTCATCGACAATTCGGCGACCGTCGACTTCGTGCTGCGCCGCGCCCGCGACACCGCGATCGTCAATATCCACCCGATGGCCGCGCTGACCAAGGGGCTGGGCGGGCAGGAGATGACCGAGATCGGGCTGTTGAAGGCTGCCGGCGCGGTTGCCTTCACCGATGGCGACAAGAGCGTCACCAATGCGCAGGTGATGCGCCGGGCACTGACCTACGCGCGCGATTTCGATGCGCTGATCGTGCACCACACCGAGGATCCCGATCTGGTCGGCGAAGGCGTGATGAACGAGGGCGAGTTCGCCGCCCGCCTCGGCCTGGTCGGCATTCCCAATGCCGCCGAATGCATCATCCTCGAACGCGACATGCGGCTCGTGGCGCTGACCGGCGGGCGCTATCATGCGGCTTCGCTGTCCTCGATGGAGTCGCTCGAAATTCTCAAACGCGCGCGCGACGCCGGCCTCGACGTCAGCGCATCGGTGTCGATCAACCACGTCACGCTGAACGAAAACGATATCGGCCCCTACCGGACCTTCCTGAAACTGTCGCCGCCGCTGCGTACCGAGGAAGACCGCCTCGCTTTGGTCGCGGCCGTCGCCTCCGGCCTGGTCGACGTCGTGATGTCCGATCACAATCCGCAGGACGTCGAGGTCAAGCGGCTGCCGTTCGCGGAAGCCGCGAGCGGCGCGGTCGGCCTGCAGACCATGCTGCCGGCGGCCCTGCGGCTGATTCACAACGGCGAGATGGACTTCAAGACGCTGATCCGGGCGATGTCGACGCGGCCTGCGGAGTTGCTCGGCCTGCCCGGCGGCTCGCTCCGCGCCGGTTCCCCAGCCGATGTCATCGTAATCGATCCCGATACGCCTTGGGTGCTCGATCCCACCGACCTCAAATCGCAATGCAAGAACACTCCATTCGACGAAGCCCGCTTCTCGGGACGCGTCGTGCGTACTATCGTGGGCGGACGGACGGTCTATGAACATGTCTGATTCGCCCGTAACGGGCCGCGGTGGGAGCTACCGCAATGTCTGACGCATTCCTCATCGTCGCTTTCCTGATCGGCTATCTGCTCGGCTCGATCCCGTTCGGTCTGGTGCTGACCAAACTGGCCGGGACGCAGGATCTGCGCACGATCGGAAGCGGCAATATCGGCGCCACCAACGTGCTGCGCACCGGCAGCAAGGGCCTCGCCGCGGCAACGCTGATCGGCGACATGCTCAAGGGCACGGTCGCCGTCATCTTCGCCGGCTACTACGGGGGCGCCAATGCGGCGATGCTGGCTGCGCTCGGCGCTTTCCTTGGCCACCTCTTCCCGGTCTGGCTCAAGTTCAACGGCGGCAAAGGCGTCGCCACCTATATTGGCGTGCTGATCGGCCTGTTCTGGCCGGCAGCCCTGATATTCTGCCTGATCTGGTTAGCTACCGCCTTCACGACGCGCTATTCGTCGCTGTCGGCACTGGTCGCCGCGTTCGTGACGCCGCTGTTCCTGTGGTGGTTCGGCCACCCCGCGCTGGCCTCGCTGTTCGTCGTGCTGACGCTGCTCCTGTTCTGGAAGCACAGCGAGAACATCAAGCGGTTGCAGGCAGGGACTGAAGGGCGGATCGGGGCGAGGTAGGCGGCAGCGCGGTAGGGCGGATTAGGCGAAGCCGTAATCCGCCGATTTGGCCGCACAGTCCGGCGGATTACGCTGCGCTAATCCGCCCTACGATTTAAGCGCCTCCTCAACAAACCGCGCCGCCGCCAATGCCTTCGCATCCGCGCCGTATCGCGCAATCACCTGCACGCCGACCGGCAGTCCGCCATCTGCGACATACGCGGGAACGTTGACGCAGGGCACACCCATCAGCGTCCACAGCCGGTTGTAACGGGCGTCGCCGGTCGAGCCCAATCCCTTGGGCGCCGCGCCGGGCGCCGACAGGGTCAATATCACGTCGACATCGTCGAACACTTTTTCCAACGCCTGTCTGGCGCGGCTCGCAACGCCCATCGCCTCGTCATAGGCGGCTGCTGTCGTCCCCTTGCTTTCGTCGAGCCGCGCGCGCAAGAGCGGCGCCATCGCCTCGTAATTTTCGCGGTACTCCCAGGCGAGCGCCTGATGCGCCTCGAATTCCTGGATCACCGGATGTGCCCGCCATGCCTCCGCAACAATTTCCTGCAAATCAACCCCATGCACAGTAGCACCGGCGCGTTCCGCCACGCGCGCGGCGGTCTGCAGCGCCTCCGCGCCCGCGGCTTCGGGCGCTCCGGCAAACTGTTGCGTCACGACGCCGATGCGCGGCGAGGCGACCGATGCAGGCGGCGCCAATTCAGGCCGACCGGTCATCGCGGACAGCCCGCGCGCCACGTCGTCCACGCCGGCCGCAAACAGGCCTACCGTGTCGAGCGTCCATGAATAGCATTTGACGCCGACGGTGGGCAGCAAGCGGTAGGATGGCTTGATCGCGGCGACGCCGCAAAACGAGGCCGGCCGGATCACCGAACCGCCGGTCTGCGTTCCCAGCGCGAGCGGGATCATGCCTGCCGCCACCGCCGCCGCCGAGCCGGACGACGATCCGCCGGGCGTGTGACCATGATTGTGCGGATTGAGCGTCGGCGTCGGATCCACGGAAGCGAATGCCGTCGTCGTGGTCTTGCCGACGATCGTCGCGCCCGCCTGCTTCAACATCATCACCACAGCCGCATCGCCGCGCGACCGATATCCCCGGTAGATCGGCGAACCCATTTCGGTCGGGAAATCCACCGTATCCATGATGTCCTTGATGCCGACGGCAATGCCGCGCAGCGGCCCGGCGCTTGCCGCGCGCACATTTTCGGCACGGCAGACGAATGCACCGATGGTCTTTTCTTTCGCACGGATCGCTTCCTGCGATTGTGCGATGGCGGCGTCGGGTGAAAGTTCGCCGGCATCGATGCGGCGCTGGAGTTCGGCGAGTGAGATCATGGGGCGCTTCCTGCGATGACCGAAGGATTTTTAGAGACGACCTTGTCAGGGGACAAGTGGGCGCCCTCTTACGTCATGGCCGGGCTTGTCCCGGCCATCCACGTCTTACTTGGCCGCCGCAGCAGGAAAAGACGTGGATGCCCGGCCCAAGGCCGGGCATGACGACTGAATAACTTGAAACAGCTTGCTCGCAATCTCAGGTTGGGCAAAGCTGCATTCGCATGCATGACCGTACACCGCCTACCCCTCACCTCACCGACGCCGAGCGAATTGACCGGCTCCGGCTGATCCGGTCCGACAATGTCGGCCCGCGCACCTTCAACTCGCTCATCGGCCATTTCGGTAGTGCGCGCACGGCACTGGACCGGCTGCCCGATCTGGCGCTTCGTGGCGGGGCTGCGCGTTCGGGGCGCATCTGCAGCGCGGAAGAAGCGCAAGCCGAACTGGCCGCGAGCAACCGGATCGGCGTCTCGTTGGTCGTGCCGGGCGAAGCCGCCTACCCGCCGCGGCTGGCGGCGCTCGACGATCCGCCGCCCTTGCTCGGCGTGCGCGGCGCGCCCGAGGCGCTGATGCGGCCGATGATCGCGATCGTCGGCTCTCGCAACGCTTCCGGCGCCGGACTGAAATTCGCCGGCCAACTGGCGCGCGATCTCGGCGACGCCGGCTTCGTCGTCATCTCCGGGCTGGCGCGCGGCATCGATCAGGCCGCGCATCGCGCGACGGTCCAAAGTGGGACGGTCGCAGTGCTGGCCGGCGGCCATGACCGGATCTATCCGCCCGAGCACGAGGATTTGCTGGCGGCCCTGCTCGAAAATGGCGGCGCGATTTCCGAAATGCCGCTCGGCCACGTGCCGCGCGCCCGCGACTTTCCCCGCCGCAACCGCCTGATCTCGGGCGCGTCGCTCGGCGTCGTCGTGATCGAGGCCGCGCACCGCTCGGGATCGCTGATCACGGCGCGGATGGCCGCCGAGCAGGGCCGCGAAGTGTTCGCGGTGCCGGGCTCGCCGCTCGATCCGCGCGCCGCCGGCACCAACGATCTGATCAAGCAGGGCGCGGCGCTGGTCACCGAAGCCAGCGACGTCATCAACGCAGTTCAACCGATCCTGGAGCGGCCGATCGTGCTCGAGGCGCGTGAAGGCGGTGACGAGCCGCTCGATTTCGACATCGATCCGGGCGTACGCCAACGCATTGTCACGCTGCTCGGTCCGAGCCCGATCAGCCTCGACGATCTGATCCGGATGTCGGGGCTATCAGCCACCATCGTTCGCACGGTGCTGCTCGAACTCGAACTGGCGGGCCGCCTGGAGCGCCATGGCGGCGGGCTAGTGTCGCTGATCTAGGGCGTGTACCCACAAAAGCGACGTCGGCTTCTGAGGGCCGAGCGGAAACCTTCTGATCGGCTAAGCACTACTGCTGGTGACCCAAGGCGGACATGCGCAAAATCAGCTTGCCAGATGGTCCTTGGCAATGGCCCGAACCAAGTTGACGAATTGTCTAAGCACCGGCGACGGATCGCCTCGTCGCGATGCCAGTCCCAGAACCGCTTTCGGCCCTGTGCCTTGCAGGCGCCGATAAACAACCCCAGCCATGCGCACACTCTGCATCGTCGATGGCACCATGGCGATGCCGAGCCCAGCCGCAACTAGGCTAAGCGCCGACGTAATTCGCGGCGCCGGCTGGCCAAGACGCGGAACAAAGCCGGCTGCTCGGCAGGCTGCAATGGTCTCATCACGCAAACCGGTCCCCGGCGGGCCGATAAGGATAAACGGATCGCTCGCGAGGCCCTTCAGCGGCACGGCCTTGGATCTGCCGGTTCTTGCCAACGGGTGATGACGTGGCAAGGCTGCGACAATCGGCTCCTCCTGTAGGGGCGTTACTATGACACCCTCTGCATGGATTTGCGCCGCCCTCACGAACGCAACGTCCATCTGGTCATTGTTAAACCGCGCGACGATCTCGTTGCTAAGTCCCTCCTCGAGCACCAGCGACACTAGCGGAAAGGTTTCGCTGAACGAGCGAATGGCCTTCGGCACGAGCGGATTGAAAGGCGCCGTGGGGGCAATGCCGACGCAAAGTCGACCCTGTTCACCCCGTGCCGCACGCCGAGTTGTCTCGAGCGCGCGATCAAGATGCATGAGCATGGCTTTAGCTTCCGCGAAGAGTGCCTTGCCCGCGGCGGTCAACTCGACACCGCGAGGCAAGCGGCGGAAAAGCTGCACCTTCAGCTCTCGTTCCATTAGCTGGATTTGCCGGCTGAGGGGCGGCTGCTGCATATCGAGCCGCTCCGCAGCCCGTGTGACGTGCCCCTCCTCCGCAACCGCAATGAAGTACCGAAGGCGTTTCAGATCCATAGCCATACCGAAAAAGTATCGCATTCACTCTTTTAATATCATGGCTCAAGCCGGATCAAAACCCTATCGTGAAGTACCGGCTCAGCTAGGGGGCCGGCACCTCAGGAGAAGGAATTTTGACATGCCGCAGCGCCGCGACTTCCTACGGCTGATGGCAACAGCAATCATAGCCCCCTTGCCAGGGCCCGCAGTGGCTCAGGCCTATCCATCGAAGCCGGTGCGGCTTGTCGTCGGGTTTCCCGCGGGCGGCCCGGTGGATATCGCTGCCCGTCTCATTGCGCCGTGGTTAACTGAGCGATTGGGTCAGTCCTTCGTGGTCGACAATCAGCCCGGCGAGAGCGGGAACGGTGCAACCAGATCGGTCATCAGAGCGGTGCCGGACGGGTACACGCTGCTCATCTGTGGCCCGGTGAACACGTTCAATACGACACTCTTTGAAAGCCTCGATTTCAATTTTGGGCGCGACATAGCACCGGTCGCCAGCCTTTGGCGTGTCCCGCTCGTCATTGAGGTACATCCCTCAGTTCCTGTGAGGACAATTCCGGATCTGATCGCTCACGCGAAAGCCAATCCCGGAAGACTGAGGGTGGGATTTGCGGGTCGTGGCACGCCGCAGCACGTAGCGATCGAGCTATTCAAAACGATGGCCGGTGCCGACTTAACACTTGTGCCCTATTTGGGCTCGACGCCTGCGCTTGCCGACCTGATGGCCGGCAGCATCGATGTCATGTTCGATCCGCTGCCGTCCTCCATAGCGCATATCAAGAGCGGCAAGCTCATAGCACTAGCAGTCACTGCCCCAACGAGGTCAGAAGCCTTGCCTGATGTCCCAATAGTCGCTGATTCTGTGGCTGGCTACGAGGCAGGATCGTGGTTCGGCATTGGCGCACCGAAAGGAACACCGGCTAATGTCATTGAGAAGCTAAACATGGAGGTCCAGGCCGCGTTCGGCAATGCAAGCATCAAAGCCCATCTCTCGGGGCTTGGCGCGTTCGTGATTCCGGGTTCACCGGATCAGTTCGGAAAATTCATCCGCGAGGAAACCGAGAAGTACGCAGGCGTCATCCGTACGGCGAAGATTGCGGTCAAGTAGCCCTCAGACATGATCTCAAGGTCCGCTTCTGGACCCTAAGCCGACCAACTTCGTCACTTCCGGCTGGTCTGGTATTGAGGGCAGTCCGGACATCGCATCAGCGATCCTTCGACCGCCGCTTGTGACCCAACTCGGAAGTCGCCGGGCGTGAAGTCTTGCTTACGACGCGGCGTAATGACACAATCGGAAGCCAACCGTTCTGATGACATCAGGAGGAAGCCATGCTCGGATTCGGACGAGTCTTGTTGGTGGCGCTGTTGGCGATGGCTCCAGCTCAGGTGTTCGCAGGTCCCGAGGAGGAGGCGGATGCTTTGTTTGCCCGATGGAAAGCTGCTTACGACGCCAACGACAACGTCGCCGTCGCTAAGCTGTATGCGACCGACGCGATCCTACATGGCACCAGGAGCAGAGATCTAACATTGGGGCGTGAGGCAATTACGCAATACTTTACTGTGGTAATCGGCACCGGCAACAAGGTCGAATTCGTGGAGAAGCAGCTGAAGGTGATCAATCCCACAACCATACTGGCAGTCGGCTTCAACGATTTCATGCGTAACCGCGAGGGCAAACTCGTGCCAGAGCCAGCACGTTTCATGATGGTTCTTGTCAAAGAGAGCAACGATTGGGTCATAGCCCATCATCACTCGTCATTGCGTCCACCGCCCAAGCAGTGAAGTTCCGCTCTTGGCCCGAAAGCGATGTCCGGTCTGGCTCTGCAATCGTAGGCTTACCGAGGCAAACCGGAAGTAGCCGAACAATCGACCGAATCGCGCCTTATGACCCTTTCCGGAAGTCCCGCAACTAAATATTCTTTCGCCGTGTATTCCTATGAAGCGCTTCGCACCATGCGCAGGGTCATCGTCATTGGTTGCCAAGGCAGCGGCAAAACACGCCTCGCCCTGAACCTGGGGCAAAAGCTGGGGCTGCCGGTGGTGCATCTTGATGTGCTCTACTGGCTGCCCGGTTGGAAGGCATCGGACAAAGCGAGCTTTCGGGCGCGCGTCGCCGATGCAATCGCGAGCGAGGGCTGGGTCGTCGACGGCAGTTTCTCGGGGCTGGCCTTCGATCTTACGCTGGCGCGGGCCGATACCTTGGTTGTTATCGAGCGCCCGCGTTGGCTCTGCCAGTGGCGTATCGCCTGGCGTTCAGCCTTTGCTCGCGACGGGATACGACCGGACTTGCCCAAGGGATGCCCAGAACAGTTCGACTGGAATTTGATGCGAGAGGCGTGGCGCTACAACGCCGACCGCAAGCCAGTTATCGAGGCTGAGCGCCTGAAGTATGGTGCAGAAGTGCCGGTCGTTCGCCTAAGCCGCGACCGGGAGATCAAGGATTTTGCTGCCTCGCCAGCACATTCATCGCGCTAAGAACATTGGCGCAATGTCTCTTCTTGGCACTTCAGCGACCTCCAGCGATGTCCGCTTTTGTGCTGCTGTTGAGCGATGAGCCGACATCAGGCACGACGAAGACTACGCCCCTGATTTATGAGTACACGCCCTAATCTTTTTCGTTGCGCGCATCGAAACTAACCCGCGCGCCCTCGATCTCCGGCAGGTGCTCGAACGCCCATTTGCCGAGCGCCTGCACCGGCTGCGCCAGCCCACGGCCCAGATCGGTCAGTTCGTAGTCGACCCGCGGCGGGATGGTCGGAAAGATCGTGCGCGTCACGAGGCCGTCGCGCTCCAGTCCGCGCAAGGTGAGCGTCAGCATCCGCTGCGAGATGCCGCCGATCTTGCGCTTGAGCTCATTGAAACGCATCGGCCCGTCGATCAGCATCATGATCACGAGCACACTCCATTTGTCGCCGACGCGGGCCAACACGGAAGCCACCGCGCGGCAACTGCCCTCGGCATGCGGGCCCGGAGGCATGGCAGGCACAATCTTGTGCTCGGGTCTCATGGATGTGCTCGGGTGAGAAAAATGTGCGTTCTTGCGGGGTTTTGCCACGGTCACTCATATAGCGCCAGTTACAAACCTATACCAAAGGGTGACCCCTACCATGAAACTTCTGCATCTCGACTCCAGTGTTCTCGGCCCCCACTCCGTCAGCCGCCAGGTGTCCGCCGCCGTGGTCGACCGCCTGCGCCAGTCCACCCCGGGCCTCGAAGTCAGCTATCGCGATCTGACGCTGACGCCGCTGGCGCATCTGTCCGGTTTGCACCTCGCCGCCAGTCAGGGAGCGCCCCCGGACGCCTCATTGCGCGACGACATCGCCGCCGGCCAGGCGGTGCTGGACGAGTTTCTGGCCGCCGACATCGTCGTGATCGGCGCGCCCATGTATAACTTCACCGTCCCGAGCCAGCTCAAGGCCTGGATCGACCGCATCCTGGTCGCGGGCAAGACCTTCAAATACGGCGCGCAAGGCGTCGAAGGTCTGGCCGGCAACAAGCGCGTCGTCATCGCGATCTCGCGCGGCGGCTATTACGGCGCGGACACACCGGTCGCGCCTGGCGAACACGTCGAAACCTATTTGCGCTGGGTATTCGGCTTCATCGGAATCCGGAATCCGGAATTCATTTCAGCCGATGGCATTCAGGTCGGTCCCGAGCACCGCGAAAAAGCTGTCGCCGGCGCGCTGAAAGCCGCAGGCGATCTGCACGCCGCTTAGGGTGAAGGACTGGCTGCCGTCTCATCCGACGGCAGCCGCCCTGCATGGTTGGGGAAACAATTTAGAAAATGCCGTTCATGCGGCAGAGAACGATCACGAGGGAGATCAAAAGACCGACGCCGGAAAACAGCGCAACTGAAACGAATTGCCCGCTGTCCGACTTCTGCGACGCGGATGAAGAGACGCCAGCCTTTTTCGGCATGACTGCTTCCAGTTCTCTTGCGTCAAAAAACTCCCATGCTTCGAATGTCCGGCAATGACGACTAACGTTCAATGCGCCCTTCCGGCTCAGCGCCAATCCGTCGCAGGTCGGCGGACTGACCGAGGCCACGGAAGCAGGCTTACCCCCGATAGATCGGCGCACCGCTCGGCGAGGCCGTGGCGCCGCCGTCAACGAACAGTTCCTGGCCCTGCACATGGGCGGAATCGTCCGAAGCGAGGAACAACACCGTCTTCGAGATATGGTCGGGTTCGCCGATGCGGCCGAGTGGCGTCGACAGCGCGATGCGCTTTTCAAAGGCCTTTTCGGCTTCCGGCGTGGCGATTGCCGCGCCCCAGATCGGGGTGCGAATCGCGCCCGGGGCCACCACGTTGACGCGGATGCCGCGCGGCGACAATTCCGACGCCATGATCCGCGCCATCGCCCGCACGCCGGCCTTGGCCGCGCCATAGGCCGAATAGCCGGGAATGCCGAGCACGGAGATCACCGAGCCGTTGAGGATGATCGAGCCGTTGTCGTTGAGATGCGGCAGCGCCGACTGCACGGTGAAGAACACGCCGGTGAGGTTGGTGCTGATGACCTTCTGGAACGCTTCGATATCGGTGGCGCCCAGCGGCGTGCCGCCGGCGATGCCGGCATTGGCGAAGAGGATGTCGTACTTGCCGAACTTTTCAGCCCCCTTCCCGATCGCAGCTTCGGTGGCGGCAATGTCAGTCGCGTCGGCGGCGATCGCGAGCGCGTTCGGCCCCAATTCCCTGGCGGCGGCATCGAGCGTCGCCTGATTTCGTCCGGTGATGACGACCCGGGCGCCTTCGGCCACGAACAATCTTGCGGTCGCAAGACCGATGCCGCTGTTGCCCCCTGTGATCAACGCCGTCTTGTTCGCAAGCCTCATGGCTCTTCTCCGATGGTTGCATCATTAAACCAGATTGCTTACGTAGGGCACGTGGTTTAATATTGCAACCACACAAGGCCGTGATCGGCACGCAGAGCGTTTTCAAGCGAAGTGGCACCGGTTCGCGTGAAGAGAACGCGTCAAACTAGGACTCAACGGGAGCCCCGCCATGGTGAAACGCACCAGCTTTGAGCACGACGACTGCCCGATCGCGCGCTCGCTGGATGCGATCGGCGACTGGTGGTCGATACTCATCATTCGCGAGGCGCTGTTCGGTATCAGCCGCTTCGGCGAATTCCAGAAGAGGCTCGGCCTCGCCAAGAACATCCTCACAGTGCGGCTGCGCGCGCTGGTCGATCAGGGTATTCTCAAGATCGCCCCCGCCTCCGACGGCAGCGTCTATCAGGAATATCTGCTGACGCCGAAGGGCCGCGGCGTGTTTCCGATCCTGGTCGCCTTGCGGCAATGGAGCGAGGAATTCGACGAGCGGCCCGAGGAGATCGCCACCATCCTCGTCGATAAGGAAAAGGGTAGGCCGGTCCGCAAGCTCGAACTCTATTCGCAGGATGGGCGGCTATTGGGTGCCGGAGACACCGCCCTGAAGGCGCGTCCGGCGGGAAAGATTGGCAAGCGGGTTAGAGCGTAGCTGCCGATCCATCATCACTCCAAGTTCACGACAGCTTGTGCTTGCTCCGGGTCCGCAGCCGCTCTTCCGCCTCGAGCTGCGCCATGCCGAGCAGATGACTGAGCACCTCGAGCCGATGGCGCTCCGCGAGCTTGACCAGTTCGGCAACGGTCTCCGCAATGAAGGCTACGGCCTCGTCAGGGCCGCCCTCTTCACCTCGTTCTGGTACTTCGGTTGGCGAGTCCGGTTTCTTGCCCGAAGCTTTCCGCTTCCGGCCGCCAGCAGCTTTGCTCAAAAAACTTGCATCCCAATGACACAAAGTATTGCGCAGAAATAACCCCTTTGATGGCGCAACTCTAGGGCGCATTTCGCAACTCCTCAGATATAAGTGGACATCAAAAGGTTCCCTGACGGCATTTGCTGATTTGACAGGGGCCGCCTCACCACCCATGTTCGGGTCCAATCGGTGGGCCGCGAGTCTCGCGGAACCCGCCTTTATCTTTTCCCGTAAGCCATTGGAATGACATGAATATCGTCATTGTGGAGTCGCCGGCGAAAGCCAAGACGATCAATAAGTATTTGGGCGCCTCCTACGAGGTTCTGGCCTCGTTCGGCCATGTCCGTGACCTCCCCGCCAAGAACGGTTCCGTCGACCCGGAAGCCAACTTTCAGATGATCTGGGAGGTGGACCCCAAGGCGGCGAGCCGACTCAACGACATCGCGAAAGCGCTGAAGGGTGCCGACCGCCTGATTCTCGCAACCGACCCTGATCGCGAGGGTGAAGCGATCTCCTGGCACGTGCTGGAGGTCATGAAAGAGAAGCGCGCGCTGAAAGATCAGAAGATCGAGCGCGTGGTGTTCAACGCCATTACCAAGCAGGCCGTGACTGACGCCATGAAGGCGCCGCGCCAGATCGACGGCGCGCTGGTCGACGCCTATATGGCGCGCCGCGCGCTGGACTATCTGGTCGGCTTCACGCTCTCGCCGGTGCTGTGGCGCAAGCTGCCGGGCGCGCGCTCGGCCGGCCGCGTGCAGTCGGTGGCGTTGCGATTGGTCTGCGACCGCGAACTCGAGATCGAAAAATTCGTCCCCCGCGAATACTGGTCGCTGGTCGCGACGCTGACCACGCCGCGCGGCGATAGCTTCGAAGCGCGCCTTGTCGGCGCCGACGGCAAGAAGATCCAACGGCTCGACATCGGCTCCGGCGCCGAAGCCGAAGACCTCAAGAAGGCGATCGAAGCCGCAAACTTCACGGTTTCGACGGTTGAGGCAAAGCCGGCCCGCCGCAATCCGCAAGCGCCCTTCACCACCTCGACGCTGCAGCAGGAAGCGAGCCGCAAGCTCGGCTTTGCGCCGGCGCACACCATGCGGATCGCGCAGCGGCTGTATGAAGGCATCGACATCGGCGGCGAGACCACCGGTCTCATCACCTATATGCGAACCGACGGCGTGCAGATCGACGGCTCCGCGATCACGCAGGCCCGCAAGGTGATCGGCGAGGATTACGGCAAGGCCTATGTGCCGGATGCGCCGCGCCAGTACCAGACCAAGGCCAAGAACGCGCAGGAAGCGCACGAAGCGATCCGCCCGACCGATCTGGCGCGCCGTCCCGCCGAGATGCGCCGCCGCCTCGATCCCGATCAGGCCAAGCTTTATGAGCTGATCTGGATCCGCACCATTGCGAGCCAGATGGAATCGGCCGAACTCGAACGCACCACCGTCGATATCGCGGCGAAAGCCGGCTCCCGCGTGCTGGAGCTGCGCGCTTCCGGCCAGGTCATCAAGTTCGACGGCTTCCTCGCGCTCTACCAGGAAGGCCGCGACGACGAGGAAGACGAGGATTCCCGCCGCCTCCCCGCCATGAGCGAAGGCGAGCCGTTGAAGCGGCAGGATCTTGCCGTCACGCAACACTTCACCGAGCCGCCGCCGCGCTTCTCCGAAGCGTCGCTGGTCAAGCGGATGGAAGAGCTCGGCATCGGCCGTCCCTCGACCTACGCCTCGATCCTGCAGGTGCTGAAAGATCGCGGCTACGTCAAGCTGGAGAAGAAGCGGCTGCACGGCGAGGACAAGGGCCGCGTCGTGGTCGCGTTTCTTGAAAACTTCTTCTCGCGCTACGTGGAGTATGACTTCACCGCGGCGCTGGAAGAACAGCTCGACCGCATCTCCAACAACGAGATTTCCTGGCAGCAGGTGTTGCAGGATTTCTGGGCCGGCTTCATCGGCGCGGTCAACGACATCAAGGATCTGCGCGTCGCCGAGGTGCTGGACGTGCTCGACGACATGCTGGGGCCGCACATCTATCCGCCACGCGCGGATGGCGGCGATGTCAGGCAGTGCCCGACCTGCGGCACCGGCAAGCTCAACCTGAAGGCCGGCAAGTTCGGCGCTTTTGTCGGCTGCTCGAACTATCCGGAATGCCGCTACACCCGCCCGCTGGCCGCCGATAGCGAAGCCAGCGCCGACCGCGTTCTGGGCAAGGATCCCGAAACTGACCTCGACGTGACGGTGAAGGCCGGACGTTTCGGCCCCTACATCCAGCTCGGCGAGCAGAAGGATTACGAAGAGGGCGAAAAGCCCAAGCGCGCCGGCATCCCGAAGAACATGTCGCCGAGCGACATGGAGCTCGAACTGGCTCTAAAACTGCTGTCGCTTCCGCGCGAAGTTGGAAAACATCCGGAAACCGGCGAGCCGATCACCGCAGGCATCGGCCGCTTCGGGCCGTTCGTGCGGCACGAAAAGACCTATGCCAGTCTCGAGGCCGGCGATGAGGTGTTCGACATCGGCCTCAATCGCGCGGTGACGCTGATCGCGGAAAAGATCGCAAAAGGCCCGAGCGGCCGCCGCTTCGGCGCCGATCCCGGCAAGCCGCTGGGCGAGCATCCGAGCCTGGGCGGCGTCGCCGTGAAGAACGGCCGCTACGGCGCCTATGTCACCGCCGGCGGCGTCAACGCCACGATCCCGAGCGACAAGACGCCCGACACGATCACGCTCGCCGAAGCCATTGCGCTGATCGACGAGCGCGCGGCCAAGGGCGGCGGCAAGCCGAAGCGCGGTACCAAGAAGGCCGCGCCGAAGAAGGCAGCCAAGACTGCTACCAAGGCTGCCGATCCCGACGCGCCAAAGCCTGCGAAGAAAGCGGCAGCGAAGAAAGCTGCGGCAAAGCCGAAATCGGAAGCCGTCAGCAAGGCGCGCGCACCAGTCGCATCCGCTGCCAAGACATCGGCGGCCAAGCCCGCCACTGCACCCAAAACGCCCGCGAAGAAAAGCGCGGGCAAGGCCCGGGGATAAGTGAAACGAAAACACGACCATGGCTTTCCGAGCCGGGACGCCATCGTTGCCTTTATTCGCGCCCATCCGGGCAAGATCGGCACGCGGGAAATTGCCCGCGAGTTCGGCCTGAAGAATGCCGATCGCGCCGAGCTGAAACGCATCCTGCGCGAGCTCGCCGACGACGGCACGATTGCGAAGCGCGGCCGGAAAATCCACGAGACGGCTCTCCTGCCCCCAACCGTGATCGCCGACATCACCGGCCGCGACACCGACGGCGAATTGCTCGCCGTTCCCACCGAATGGGATACCGAGGAAAACGGTCCCGCGCCGAAGATCCGCATCCACGTCCCGCGCCGCCTGCAACCGGGCACCGCTGCCGGTGTCGGCGACCGCGCCCTGTTGCGGATCGAAAAGGCTGATGATGGCGAAATCGCCCCCTATCGCGGCCGAATCATCAAGATCATCGATCAAGCCCGCACGCGCCTGCTCGGCATCTTCCGCAAGCTGCCTGGTGGCGGCGGCCTGCTCGTTCCCGTCGACAAGAAACAGGCCGGACGTGAATTGAACATCGCGCCAGCGGATACCGGCGGCGCCGAGGACGGCGACCTCGTCAGCGTCGATCTGGTTCGCTCGCGCGGCTATGGCCTTGCTTCCGGCAAGGTGAAGGAGCGGCTAGGCTCGCTGTCGAGCGAGAAGGCGATCAGCCTGATCGCGATCCATGCCCACGAGATTCCGCAAGCGTTCTCGCCGAGCGCGGCGCGCGAAGCCGAGGATGCGCAGCCTGCGACACTGAAGGGCCGCGAGGATTGGCGCGAGCTTCCGCTTGTCACCATCGATCCGCCCGACGCCAAAGACCACGACGACGCAGTGCATGCCGCGCCCGATCCCGATCCGAACAACAAGGGCGGCTACATCGTCCATGTCGCGATTGCCGACGTCGCCTTCTATGTGCGGCCGGGCTCGGCGCTGGATCGTGATGGGCTGACGCGCGGCAACTCGGTCTATTTCCCCGACCGCGTTGTGCCGATGCTACCCGAGCGCATCTCCAACAATCTCTGCTCGCTGGTGCCGGGCGAGCCGCGCGGCGCGCTTGCGGTGCGGCTGGTGATCGGCCCCGACGGCCGCAAGCGCTCGCACAGCTTTCATCGCGTGCTGATGCGTTCGGCCGCCAAGCTGCATTACGCGCAGGCGCAGGCCGCCATCGATGGCCGCCCCGACGATACCACCGGCCCGCTGCTGGAACCGATCCTGAAGCCGCTCTACGCAGCCTACGCGCTGGTGAAACTCGCGCGCGACGAGCGCGATCCGCTGGATCTCGATCTGCCCGAGCGAAAAATCCTGCTCAAGCCCGACGGCACCGTCGATCGCGTCATCGTGCCCGAGCGTCTCGACGCGCACCGGCTGATCGAGGAATTCATGATCCTCGCCAATGTCGCCGCCGCCGAAATGCTTGAAAAGAAGGCGTTGCCGCTTATCTATCGGGTGCACGACGAGCCGACCCAGGAGAAGGTTCATAACCTTCAGGAGTTCCTGAAGACACTCGACCTCCCGTTCGCGAAGACCGGTGCGTTGCGCCCTGCCCTGTTCAATCGCGTGCTGGGACAGGTCCGCGGCGAAGACTACGAACCGCTCGTCAACGAGGTGGTGCTGCGCTCGCAGGCGCAGGCGGAATATTCGGCGGAGAATTACGGCCATTTCGGCCTCAACCTGCGCCGTTACGCCCATTTCACTTCGCCGATCAGGCGATATGCGGATCTGATCGTGCATCGCGCGCTGATCCGCGCGCTTGGTCTCGGCGAAGGCGCGTTGCCGGAGAGCGAGACGCTGGAGACACTGAGCGAAGTCGCGGCGCAGATTTCGCTGACCGAACGCCGCGCGATGAAGGCGGAACGCGAGACCGCAGACCGGCTGATCGCGCATTTCCTCGCCGACCGCATCGGCGCAACGTTTCAGGGTCGTATTTCCGGCGTCACCCGCGCCGGCTTGTTCGTGAAGTTATCTGATACCGGCGCCGACGGGCTGATCCCGATCCGCACGCTCGGCACGGAGTATTTCAATTATGACGAGACGCGCCACGCGCTCGTCGGCTCACGCAGCGGTGCCATGCATCGGTTGGGTGACGTTGTCGACGTGCGTCTGGTAGAAGCTGCACCAGTGGCCGGCGCGTTGCGGTTCGAGCTGTTGTCGGAAGGCCAGGTCATTCCGCGCGGCAGAAAACGCGAGGGCTCTAAAGCACAGGCAAAGCCGTCGAAATCGCATCCGGGCCGCAGCCCGCGCGACAAGGTTCGAAAGCTCCACAAGGGCAAGTCCGGGAAATTCAAGCCCGGCAAATCGAAGAAAGGCAAGTCATGGAAACGGTGAGTCCCACGACATGGACCCGGGATCCCGCACACGCCGAAAAGCGCGATCTCTGGACCGCGATGAAGCGCGGTTTCCGTTGCCGTTGTCCGCGCTGCGGCGAAGGCAAGATGTTTCGCGCCTTCCTGAAGACTGCCAACAATTGCTCGGTATGCGGGCTCGACTTCTCGCCGCACCGGGCTGACGATCTGCCGGCCTATCTCGTAATCGTCATCGTCGGCCACATCGTGGTACCGGCGGCGCTGTGGATCGAAACCAATTACTCACCCGCGGTGTGGCTGCAACTGGCAATCTATTTGCCGATCACTTTCATTTCGTCGCTGCTGCTGTTGCAGCCGGTCAAGGGCGCGGTGGTCGGTTTCCAATGGGCGCTGCGCATGCACGGCTTTGACGAGAATGCGCCCAGCGACATTCCCCCGGTCTAGCTAAACCGGGGCCAACAAGAAGCATCACGATGGGGATGGAATGAGCGACGCTGCGACTACCGTACAGGAAGGAAAAGAAGCCGATCACCATCCTTACTTCCGGCCCAAGGATGCAGCGACCCTGATCCTGATCGACCGCTCCGGCGAGAAGCCCAAGGTGCTGGTCGGCAAGCGCCACGACAAGGTGGTGTTCATGCCGGGCAAGTATGTTTTCCCCGGTGGCCGTGTCGACAAGTCGGACAACCGGGTGCCGGTCGCCGCTCCGATTTCCGCGGAGCTTGAAGCCAATCTTCTCAAGGGCAGCCCGAAGATCGCGCCTTCCCGGGCGCGCGCGCTCGCGGTTGCCGCGATCCGCGAAGCCTGCGAGGAAACCGGCCTCTGTCTGGGATGCAAGGTCGACAAGCCCGTGAAGCTGGACGGCGCCTGGAAGCCGTTCGCGGAAGCCGGCCTGCTGCCCGATCCGTCAGGACTGTTCCTGATCGCGCGCGCGATCACCCCGCCCGGCCGCGTCCGCCGCTTCGATACGCGCTTCTTCACGGCGGATGCGTCAGCCATCGCGCACCGGGTCGAGGGCGTGATCCACGCCGATGCCGAATTGGTGGAGCTGGTCTGGGTCGAGATCGGCTCGCAGCCGCTCGCCGACGCGCATGCCATGACCAAGAACGTGCTCGCCGAACTCGACCGCCGCCTTGCCACCGGCCCCTTGCGCCACGACGCGCCGGTGCCGTTCTTCCATTTCTACGGCGGCAAGATGCAAAAGGATGTGCTGGGGGTGTAGCCCCCGCTCTCTCCGCGTCATTGCGAGCGAAGCGAAGCAATCCATCTTTCTCCGCGCTGAGGCATGGATTGCTTCGCTTCGCTCGCAATGACGGTTTTTGCGCCGTTGAATTGTTCTCCCCCAGTCCCTTAAATTGCAAAATTCTTCTCGGCGCCGCCTGCTGGCGCCGCTCTCGCCCATGCCTATCTCTTCCCCAACAATAACAGCGACGGAACGGGGCAATGGCACAGCGGCAACTCAAGCTCGGCGCTTTCATGCGGCCGGTCTCCATCCATACCGGCGCGTGGCGCTATCCAGGCGCATGGCCCGACGCCAACTTCAATTTTCCGCGCATCAAGCAACTGATCCAGAAACTGGAAGCCGGCAAATTCGACGCCTTCTTCATGGCCGATCATCTCGCCGTGCTGAACATGCCGATCAATGCGCTCAAGCGCAGCCACACGGTCACCTCGTTCGAGCCGTTCACGCTGCTGTCGGCGCTGGCCGGCGCCACCGAACATATCGGCCTGATCGCGACGGGATCGACGACGTTCGACGAGCCCTATCATGTTGCCCGCCGCTTCGCCTCGCTCGATCACATCTCGGGCGGACGCGCGGGGTGGAATATCGTCACCACCTCCAATCCGGACGCGGCGCTGAATTTCGGGCTCGACGACCACATGGAGCACGCCGAACGCTACAAGCGGGCGCGCGAGTTCTATGACGTGGTTACCGGTCTCTGGGATTCCTTTGCCGACGACGCCTTCGTGCGCGACGTCGAGAGCGGGCTCTATTTCGATCCCGAAAAGATGCACGTGCTCAATCACAAGGGAAAATATCTCTCCGTGCGTGGGCCGCTCAACATCGCCCGGCCCGTGCAGGGCTGGCCGCTGATCGTGCAGGCCGGCGCGTCCGAAGACGGCAAGCAGCTCGCAGCGGAAACGGCCGAAGCCGTGTTCACCGGCGGCGGCAGCCTCGCCGACGGGCAAAAGCTTTACGCCGACATCAAGGGCCGCATGGAGAAGATCGGCCGCGACCCCGAGCACCTGAAGATCCTGCCCGGCGCCTTCGTCGTCGGCGGCGACAGCGTCGAGGAAGCCAAGGAGAAGAGAGCAAAGCTCGACAGCATGGTGCATTACGACAGCGCCATCGCCTCGCTCTCGGTGCAGCTCGGGACGGATGCGTCCGGATTCGATCCCGACGGGCAGTTGCCGGAAATCCCCGAGACCAATGCCAGCAAGAGCGGCCGCCAACGCCTCGTCGATGCCGCCGCGCGCGACAAGCTCACCGTGCGCCAGCTCGCCCAGCGGGTCGGCGGCTATGGCGGGCTGTCGTTCGTCGGCACGCCCAAGACCATCGCCGACCAGATGGAAGACTGGCTGGTGAGCCGCGGCAGCGACGGCTTCAACATCATGTTCCCGTTCCTTCCGGCAGGGCTCGACGATTTCGTCGACAAGGTGGTGCCGGAACTGCAGCGGCGCGGGATTTTCCGGAAAGAGTATGAGGGCAAGACGTTGCGGGAGAATTTGGGGCTCCCAAGGCCGAAAAACCGGTTCTTTGAGGGTTAATCCCGCCGAATCCGGCCGGTTTTTGCCCCGAAAACCTTGACTTTGGGCGATCAGAAGCTAGGTTGCGCGCAAATGCAGGCCGGTTTGGCCGGCGCCAGATTTCCAGACATTTGAGGTCTCAACCATGGCCAAAGCGGTCACCATCAAGGTCAAGCTCGTTTCCACGGCGGATACCGGCTTCTACTACGTCGCCAAGAAGAATTCGCGCACCATGACCGACAAGCTGGTCAAGAAGAAGTACGACCCGGTCGCGCGCAAGCACGTCGAGTTCAAGGAATCGAAGATCAAGTAACGTCGCAGCCTATCGCTGACGGTTTGAACGGGGCCCTTCGGCCCCGTTTTTGATTCCGCCCTATGACGGTTAAGCCGTCTGCATCTGCGGCGGCCCGCTCGGCCGGATCAGCGCGAACGCGACCTGGATGATGCCGCCGGCCAGCCCCAGCGCGACGCCGATCCGCCACGCCATGGTGTAGGAGCCGAGCGCGTCGTAGAGCACCCCGCCGCCAAAGGCGCCGAGGAAGCTGCCGACCTGGTGGCTCATGAAGGCGAGCCCCTGGATCATCGCCTGCCACTTCAGGCCGAACATTTCCGCCACTGCGCCCGCGACCAGCGGGCCAACGCCCATCCACAGAAAGCCCATGATGGCGCCGAACAGCAGCGTGGTCGCCTGCGTCGGCGCCAGCGTGAAGTACCAGGCGAGCGCGATGGAGCGGAAGATGTAGATGCCGCCGAGCAGCGCCAGCTTGTTCCAGCGCTGGCCGGCCCAGCCGAAGAAGATGCTGCCGAGCACGTTGAAGCCGCCGATCATGCCGAGCGTCTGCGCGCTCAGCATCGGGTCCATGCCGCAGATCGCCAGATAAGACGGCAGATGCGTGGTAAGAAAGACGAGCTGCATGCCGCAGACGAAGTAGGCGCCGGTCATCACCACGAACGAAGCGTTGGAGAATGCCATCTTCGTCGCCATGGCAGCCGAAGCGTCGTCGATCTCGTCATCGGCGGGCTTGGGCAGCGGGACCTTGTCCACCCGCCCCGCGTACCACGCGGCCGGAATCATCAGCAGCGACAGCACGACGAAGCCGACAAGGCCAATCCGCCAGCCATAGCCCTCGTTGAGAATCTGTCCGATCGGCGCCGACAACAGCGCGCCGAGCGATCCTGCACCCGAGACCAGGCCAAGCACCGTCGAGCGCACCGACGCCGGCACCGCGCGGGCTGCGACCGACATCGCGATCGCCGCCGCAGTGCAGGCCAGCGAGATGCCGATCAGCACGCCGCCGCCGATCATGACGCTGAGAATGCCGTTGGCGCCCGCCATCAGCGCGAGGCCCGCGACATAGAGCAGCGCACCGACAATCATAATGGGCCGAAAGCCGTAGCGCACCGTCAGCGCCCCGGCGAGCGGCTGCAGGAAACCCCAGGCGAGGTTTTGCACCGCGAGAGCCAGCGTGAAATCGGACACCGAAATCCGGATGTCCTGCGTCAGCGGCTGCATGAACAGGCCGAGCGATTGCCGCAGGCCCATGCTGAGCGTGAGCATGACGGATGCGCCGATCAGGATGGGCAGTGTGGGGCGCAGAATCTGCAGCAGGGCCATTGTTTTTATTCTCCCTAAGGGGTGCGATTCGAACGCCGCGTTCTGCAATCGATATCTGAAATAGGTACACAGACCTGTGTAACTAGGCTATAAGGGGGCTTCACTGTCAAGCTAACGGCTATCGCGCATTCGCATGGCACCCCTGCCTGCCAAACTTGATATGAAGGACCGGATTCTCGAAACCGCAGATAGGCTGTTCTATCTGCAGGGAATTCGCGCGGTTGGCGTTGACACCATCGCCGCCGAAATCGGCATCAGCAAGCGCACGCTCTACAATCATTTTCCGTCCAAGGATGCGCTGATCTCGGCCTATCTGGCACGGCGCTTCGTGGCGCCGCGCGCTTCCGACAAGTCGCCGGTCGAACAGATTCTCGGCACCTTCGATTCGCTGGAACGGCGCTTTTCGGCCAAGGATTTTCGCGGCTGTCCGTTCGTCAATGCGGTGGCCGAACTCGGCGAAGACCGGTCGGTTCGAAAGGTGGCGGTCGCGTTCAAGGAAAGCCGCCGCCTCTGGTTTCGCGACTTGCTGCTGCAACTCGGCGTCCCGGATGCAGAAGCCCTGGCGACGCAACTCGCACTGCTCGTCGACGGCTCGATCGCGCAAGATCTCGTCCGCAACGACCCCGCGATGGCACGCGCGGCGAAGGAAGCGGCGACGGTGTTGCTACGGAATGCGGGCGTGAAGGTGGGCAAAACCAGTACAGCGGCAAAACAGGCATCGAAGAAGCCCCGGACCTCCTCACCAGCTTGAGGCGACTACCTCCACATCGTCGTCCGTGCCTAGTGCGCAATTGCGCACGGGCGCAGTACCCATGCGCCGTGGCTTTGCAATAGGCCGATGTGGTAGTTACCTTGGCCACAAGCAAGCGGCGATAGAGGGAGCGAAAATGGAAGACCTGAAAGTGACCGCCAAGGGGTACGACTTCAAACCGGCACGCACGGCCATGCAACGCTATATCGACAACAACCTGCTGTCGGGCATTTCCTGGGCGGTCATGAGCGGGCGCGACCTCATCGATGTGAATTGCGTCGGCTGGGCCGACAAGGAGGCGCAGACGCCGCTGCGCACCGACCACATCTTCCGCGTCTTCTCCAACACCAAGCTGATCACCTCCTGCGCCGTTCTGTTGCTGTTCGAGGAAGGCAAACTTGGGCTCGACGACGCAATCGAGAAATTTATTCCGCAGCTCGGAAATCGCAGGGTGTTGCGACCCGGCGCCGCCTCGCTTGACGATACCGAGCCCGCGAGGAGCTCGATCACCATCCGTCAGTTGCTCAGCCACAGCTCCGGCCTGAGCTACGGCTTTTTCGATCCCGGCACCGCTATCTACAAGGCGCTGAACGAGCGCGGCGTTCACAATCCTATGACGACGCTGGCCGACATGGTGGACGTGCTGGCCGGCCTGCCGCTGATCTATCAGCCGGGCACCTCGTGGGAATATTCGCTTGCCACCGACGTGCTGGGGCGGCTGGTCGAAGTCATCAGCGGCCAGAGTTTTGACAAGTTCATCAAGCTGCGGATTCTCGATCCGCTCGGCATGGTCGATACCGGCTTCGTCGTGCCGGAAAAGGATCAGGGCCGGCTGGTCGCCTATTACGCCGGTGCAGACCTGATGGAGCCGATGAAGCCGGGGTTGACCCGAACCGACAACTCGCCTTTCCCAGGCGCTTATCTGCGCCCGATCGCGCGGCTCAGCGGCGGTGGCGGCCTGGTTTCGACGCTGCATGACATGGTGGCGCTGATCCGAAGTCTGCTGCCCGGCGGGCCGACGCTGCTCAAGCCGGAAACGATTGCGCAGATGATGACCAACCAGTTGCCCGAGAGCCAGTGGATCCGCTTTGCCACGATGGGAGAGCAGCCCGGCAAGGCCTATACCCTGGCCGGCGGCTTGATCGTGAAGCCGACGCCGTTCGATCATTCCGACGCGGCGGGTGAGCTCTATTGGGGCGGCGTCGCCGGCACCCAATGGTGGATCTCGCCGAGGTATAACATCGCGGGCGTCATGATGGCGCAGCGCCAGATGGCGTTCGTGCATCCGTTCTCGTTCGAGTTCAAGCGGCTGGCGTATGAGGCGGTGAAGCAAGGCGCCGAAGGAATGCGCGTCTCCGCGTAAGCATCCGCACAAAGGCTTAAGCATCCGCACAAAGGCTGTCGTCACCCGCGAAAGCGGGTGACCCAGTATTCCAGAGACGTTGAAGATTGAGTCGAGAGGCCGCGGCGTACTGGATGCCCCGCCCCAGTGCGCAATTGCGCACAAGGCGGGGCACGACGATCTAGCAAGATCAACGCAATTGCGCGACGACAACTTACGCCGCCGTCGAAACCACCCTGTTCCGGCCGTCGTTCTTCGCCCGATACAGCGCCATGTCGGCGCGCTTGAGCACGTCGGCGACCGGTTCGTCCTTGTGGTCCAGCGTGGCGAGGCCGATCGAGATGGTGACGTCGATCCGCTTGGTGCCCTTGTTGACGGCAAAGGTTTCGCCGGCGATCGAGCGGCGCAGGCGCTCGGCAACCATGCCGGCGACATTGAGGTCGGTTTCCGGCATCACGATCACGAACTCCTCGCCGCCGTAGCGGCAGGCGAGATCGATGCCGCGGATCGACTTGCGGATACGCACCGCGAATTCCCGCAGCACGTCGTCGCCGGCATCGTGGCCGTAGGTGTCGTTGATCGATTTGAAGTAGTCGATGTCGAGGATCATCAGCGCTAGCGGCTTGCCGCGGCTCGAGGCCTGCTCGACGAGCGTCGAGAGATGGCTTTCCATGTAGCGGCGGTTGTTCAGGCCGGTCAGTGCGTCGGTGATCGCCATCTCAATCGAGTTCTGCACGTTGTCGCGCAGATGGTCGGTGTAACGCCGCTTGCGGATCTGGGTGCGCGCCCGCGCCAGCAGTTCGTTCTTGTCGACGGGACGGAGCAGATAGTCGTTGACGCCGATTTCGAGCCCGCGCAACAGCCGCGCATTGTTGTCGGCGTCGGAGATGGCGAGGATCGGCAACTGGCGGGTGCGCTCCAGCGAGCGCGCCTGGCTGCACAGCCGCAGGCCGTCGTAATTTTCCAGGCTGAGCGAAACGATCAGCAAATCGTAATTGCCCTCGGCGGCATGAAACAGCGCCTCCGCCGGGTTGATCTCGACGTCAACCGTGTGCTCGGCGGAAAGGATCGGTGCCAGCCGCTCGTAGGATGACGGCCGGTCGTCGACCAGCAGGATCCGCCCACCAACGCCCTTGTCGGCGATCGCGCTGCGCTCGGGCGCCTCCATGCCGATCTCAAGCGAGGTGATGGCGCGCATGCGCAGCTCATCGGTCATCATCTTCAGCCGCGTCAGCGAGCGAACGCGCGCGATCAAAACGACGTCGGACACCGGCTTGGTGAGAAAATCGTCGGCGCCGGCTTCCAGCCCGCGCACGCGATCAGACGGGCTGTCCAGCGCTGTGACGATCACGACGGGAATGAAGTGTGTGGCCGGATTGGACTTCAGGCGGCGGCAGACTTCGAACCCGTCCATGTCAGGCATCATGACGTCGAGCAGGATGATGTCGCATTCCGAGCGGGAGCAGATGTCGAGTGCCTCGGCGCCGTTCGAGGCGGTCAGCACGTCGAAATATTCGGCCGACAGGCGGGCTTCCAGGAGCTTGACGTTCGCCGGAACGTCATCGACGACAAGAATACGTGCAGACATCGAAACTCACTCCTACCCGATAAAACGCCGCACGGTTTCGATAAACTTGCCGACGGAAATAGGTTTGGACAGATACGCCTCGCAGCCGCCCTCGCGGATGCGCTCTTCGTCGCCTTTCATCGCAAAGGCGGTAACGGCAACCACCGGAATCGCGCGCAGCTCCGGATCGTCCTTGATCCAGCGCGTCACTTCGAGGCCGGATACTTGCGGAAGCTGGATGTCCATCAGGATCAGATCAGGACGCAGCTTGCGAACGAGATCGAGTGCCTCGAAACCGTTGCTGGTACCGGAAGTCTGATAGCCATGCGCTTCCAACAGATCGCGAAAGAGCTTCATGTTGAGCTCGTTGTCCTCCACGATCAGGACGGTTTTTGCCATCCCGTCCCTCCCTCATCCCAGGAAACACGTCCGGCTTTTCGACACGCCCCGCACCGCAGCCGCCCCTTGTCGAAAAGTGAATTCAAACTAGCGCCAGATTTCGCTCTAAGCCGTTAAATCGATGCGCCAAGTTTTACGAAGCGGTTTGCAAATGTTGAACGCACTCCGCAGACTCGGGCATGATGGTTCCAAAGTAGAGCCTATAAGTTAACGGAAAGGCAAATCGTCTGTTGAAAAAGCCTGTTCACAACCCCCGCGAAGTGGCTGAAATCGTTGCAGTTCAGGCGCTGAGTTTCATTGCCGGCGATCCCGAGCGGCTGGGCCTGTTCCTGGCCGAAACCGGTATCGGTCCGGAGACGCTGCGCACCGCCGCGGCCGACCCGCAATTTCTAGCATCGGTTTTGGATTTTGTGATGCGGGATGACGCCACCGTGCAGGCATTTGCGAGCGCCTCGCAACTGCATCCGACCAACATCGCCGCCGCCCGTCAGGTGCTGGGGGACCCGCACTGGGAGCGCGACGTGCCGTGAGCGCACCAGCGGCCTCGTTTGACGGTCCGCGCGCCTTTTGCCGGGACTGCCTCGGCGACCTCGATATCAAGGTGAGGCGGTGCGGCGAATGCGGTTCCCCGCGCCTCGTTCGCCACCATGCCCTGCCCTCGCTGACGCTGGCCCATATCGATTGCGACGCGTTCTATGCAACCGTCGAGAAGCGCGACAATCCGGAGCTTGCCGACAGGCCCGTGATCATCGGCGGCGGCAAGCGCGGCGTGGTGTCGGCCGCCTGCTACGTCTCGCGAACCTACGGCGTGCGCTCGGCCATGCCGATGTTCAAGGCGCTTGAGCTTTGCCCGCAGGCGGCCGTGATTCCGCCTGACATGGCGAAATATGTCCGCGTTGGCCGCGAGGTGCGCCACGCCATGCAGACGCTGACGCCGCTGGTGGAACCGCTGTCGATCGACGAGGCGTTTCTGGACCTTGCCGGCACCCAGCGCGTCCATGGCATGATTCCGGCAAAAGTGCTGGCGCGCTTTGCCCGCGACGTCGAGCGCGACATCGGCATCACGGTGTCCGTCGGCCTGTCCTGCAACAAGTTTTTGGCCAAGATCGCCTCCGATCTCGACAAGCCCCGCGGCTTTGCCGCCCTCGACCAGGTCGAGGCCCGCGAGATGCTGGCGGACAAGCCGGTCGGCTTCATATATGGCGTCGGCCCGGCAACCCAGGAAAAGCTGCTGCAGCGGGGTTTTCGCACCATCGCAGACCTGCAGCGTGCCGACGAGGTCGAGCTGATGAAGCAGTTCGGCGGCGAAGGCCGCCGGCTGTGGCGGCTGGCGCGCGGCATCGACGATCGCAGCGTGGTGCCCGACCGCGGCGCCAAGACGATATCGAGCGAAACCACGTTCGAGAACGACATCCGCGATTTCGCCACGCTGGAACGGCTGTTGTGGCGGCTGTCGGAGAAAGTGTCGTCGCGGCTGAAGAACAGCAATCTGGCCGGCTGCACTATCACGCTGAAGCTGAAAACCGCCGATTTCCGCCAGCGGACCCGCTCGCAATCGATCCAGGCGCCGACCCAGCTCGCCGCGAAGATTTTTGCGGTGTCACGCGAGATGCTGGCGAGGGAGATCGACGGCACCGCCTTCCGCCTGATGGGCACCGGCGTCAGCGCGCTGCGCGAGGGATCGCGCGGCGACGACAGCGACATGCTCGACCGCCGCTCCGCCCATGCCGAGCGCGCGATGGATGATTTGCGCAAGAAGTTCGGCAATGCCGCGGTGATCCGGGGCATCGCCTACAAGGGGCCGGTGAAGGAAGAGGATGAGGAGGAGTAACCGCTCTCACCCCGTCATTGCCTGCGACAAACGCGAAGCGTTTGCGCAAGGGAGCAAAGCGATGAAGCAATCCATCTGGCCGTTATGCCGCGCCATGGATTGCTTCGCGGAGCCTGTCATCGGGCGCGCATTCGCGCGACCCGTTGGCTCGCAATGACGAAGGAGAGACCTCAATCGACGACGGCCACGGCCTCAATCTCGATCAGCCATTCCGGGGCCGCGAGCGCCGTGACACCGACGAGCGTGCTCGCCGGCGGCTCCATGCCTTCAAAGAAGGCCGAGCGCGCCTTGCCGATGATCGGACGGAGCTCCGGCTTGTAGCCCACGACGAAGGTGGTGATCTTCACGATATCGGAATAACCCGCCCCGGCTGATTTCAGCGCCAGCCCGATATTGTGCATCACCTGTGTCGTCTGCGCGGCGAGATCGCCCTCGCCGACCACCCGCCCCTCCTCGTCGGTGGACACCTGTCCCGCGATATAGATCGTACGCGCGCCTGACGCGACGACGACGTGGGAGTAAGCCGGGTTGTGGTGAAGACCGCTTGGCCGAAGTTGTTCGAGCTTGCTCATTGTCTGCGCCTCCCTGACGTGCCTGATTGGGCCGAAGCGTATCCGGGTCCGACGCTCTCGACCATCCCTCAAGGAAAATACTCAACCATGCGGTCTTGAACCGGCAAGGAATGATCAGATTTCTATCAAGTCTCCAATTTGCAGGGGGCCCATGGGTCCGGATGCGTTTCACGATCCGACGCAAAAGGAGCGAAAGATGGCGTTTTTGAAACGGGAGTTGCATCGGCAGGTCAAAGGCCCCGAAGTCACGGAACTGGATTTCTGGAACCTGGTCTTCGACACCGACACCAAGCGCTTGTACATCGAGCACGAGTGGACCTACCTGGATTCGCGGATCCGTGGGGCTGCGGATTATCGAACCGACGTCATGGATATCGCGGCGTATCTGACGCAAGGCGGTCAAACGGCCGGCCACCGTGAACTCTGGCGGTTGCTGCGAGGCATCTTCAAGGAACAGTTCGAGCCGGAGGAGTACGAGCACGAGGTACCGTTCTCGGGACAGGCCCCGGTTCGGGACATCGAGCAGCAGGCGCCAAATCGTCCTTGACGAGTGGCTGTCAGAGCATCTTCTCGACAACCTTCGTCATGTCCGCCGCGGAGAAGGCTCGCAACGATTCGGTGCGAACATTGCCCAGGGCGCCAAGACTCAAGCTGAGCGACATGGCGGAAAATTCGTCCGGCGCATCGAGGATTGTCACAACATCATACCGCCCCTGCGTCCAGAACAGCTCCTTTACGGTCACTCCGAAGGTCTCGGCCGTCTTCCTGAAAGCCTCGGCCCGCTTCGGCGACTCCTTGGCATTGCGGATTCCCTGGTCGGTGAAGTTGCCAAGCACAACATAAGTTACCATCGTGGCTCTCCCTGGTTGTCGGATGCAGCCGAACCTTCCAGCTGAATGTTCGGCGGCATCGTCCGCGCTTCCCATCCTTCGGTCGCGGCATGCGGATGTTTGCCGGCAACGACCACAGTCACGTCGCTTCCCTCCGCCCTCCTGTCATATGGCCGAGCAAGTCCATCGGCAGCGGAAACACCACGGTCGAGGATCGCTCGCCGGCAATGTCGTGCAGCGCCGCGAAATAGCGTAACTGCATCGCCTGCGGCTCCCGCGCCAGCGTTCGGCCGGCCTCGACGAGCTTCTCGGCGGCTTGTTGCTCGCCCATTGCATTGATCACTTTGGCGCGCCGCAGCCGTTCCGCCTCGGCCTGCTTGGCAATCGCGCGCACCATGGTTTCATTGAGATCGATATCCTTGATCTCGACGGTGGTGACCTTGATGCCCCAGACATCGGTCTGCTGGTCGAGAATTTCCTGGACGTCGGCATTAAGCCGGTCCCGTTCGGCAAGCATCTCGTCCAGCTCGTGTTTGCCGAGCACCGAGCGCAGCGTGGTCTGCGCGAGCTGGCTGGTCGCGGACATGTAATCGCCGACCTTGATGATGGCGCGCTCGGGATCGATGATGCGGAAGTAGAGAACGGCATTGACCTTGACCGAAACGTTGTCGCGCGAAATCACATCCTGGGGCGGTACGACCTGCACCATTACCCGGAGATCGACCTTCACCATCTGCTGCACGACCGGAATCAGGATGATGAATCCCGGACCCTTCACTCCGGTGAAGCGGCCGAGCGTGAACACGACGCCTCGCTCGTATTCTCGCAGGATGCGAATGGCCGAGGACAGAAACAGCACCACGAGCACTGCGAGCGTCGCATAAGTCAAATAATCAAGCATCATCACGTACCTCCTTCGCGGGCGGTCAGCACCGGCCGGCGCCGTACCACGAGCGTCAAATCCACGACGTTGGCCACCTCGACCACCTCACCGGGCTTGAAGGCTTCAGTGCCGCGCGCCTGCCAGCGTTCACCCTGGGTAAAGACGTGGCCCTCGCGCTCGGACCAGTCGAGGATTTCGGCTGATAGCCCGCGCATGGCTTGCGCGCCGAGACGTACGGGGCCTTTTCGGGCTCGTTGAAGCGAGCCGAGGACAACCAGAATCAGGCCGATGAAGATCGCCGCCGCGATGCCGATCACCGGCCATGACAGCCGGAATCCGGGCTCCTCGATCTCGAACAACATCACCGCTCCGAGCACGAATGCGATGATGCCGCCGAGACCGATCACGACGGTCGGGTTGAAGACTTCGATGACCAGGAGCGTGATCCCCAGCAGGATCAGGCCAAGGCCCGCATAGTTGATGGGCAGCATATTGAGCGCATAGAGGCCGAGCAGCAGACAGATCGTGCCGATCACCCCGGGCGCGACCGCGCCGGGCGAGGAAAGCTCGAAAATCAGGCCGTAGATGCCGACCAGCATCAGAATGAAGGCGATGTTGGGATCGGTGATCACCCTCAGAAATCGCAAGATCCATCCAGGGTCGAGCGCTTCACGCGCGGCTTCGCTGGTCGCCAGATGCCGCGTATCGCCGCCCGCAATCTCGACCGCACGACCATTGATTTGCCTGAGCAGTTCGGCCTGGTCGCGTGCGACGAGATCGATGACCTTTGCCTGCAAGGCGGCATTCGCGGAAAGGCTTTCGGCCTCCCGCACCGCCTTTTCCGCCCAATCGGCATTGCGGCCGCGCAACTCGGCAAGACTGCGGATCAAGGCGACGGCGTCGTTGGTCGCCTTCGCCGTCATGGCATCCTTTGTCTTCGGCTTCTGGTCGCTGCCGTTCTTCTTGTCCTTGTCGCCCTTGTCAGGGGTAGCGTCCGGCAGGCCCGGCAGCGGGCCGCCAATCTGCACCGGCGTCGCCGCTCCGAGATTGGTGCCCGGCGCCATGGCCGCGATATGCGTGGCGTAGAGGATATAGGTTCCGGCGCTGGCCGCATGAGCTCCGGAGGGCGCAACGTAACCGACGACGGGCACGCGCGACGCCAGCACGTCTGCGATGATCTCGCGCATGCTGGTCGAGAGACCGCCCGGCGTATTCATGCGGAGAATGACAACCTCGGCACGTCGTTCGGTTGCCTTGGTCAGCGCGTCCTTCACGTAACGGGCCGTCGCCGGCCCGATCGCTCCGTCGACCGAGACGGTCAGCGCAAGCTTGCCGCTGTTCTCCCCCGCCGGGGCGGCAAGGGGAGAGACCAAAAGGGCAGCGGCTGCAGCGGCCGCCACAAGAGTCGCCTGTACGTTCTGCACAGCAAGGACTCCCTTATCGAAACGATATGGGGGTCTCCTCGTCGCATCTCAATATACCCATACGGGGCCCCGCGCACGGCAGTCTTCACGAGATCTGCTCAAGATCCGCTTTGAGTGCCACCAGGAAGCGAGCGGCTTCACCGCCCGTCACCACGCGATGGTCAAAGGTGAGCGACAATGGCAGTACGCGCCTCACCGCCGGCTGGCCCCGATACGCGACCACCCCCTGGGTAATCCGGCCGGCGCCGATGATCGCCACTTGTGGCGGTACGACGATCAGGCTGGCGAAACGGCCTCCGATCATTCCGAAATTCGACAGCGTAATCGTCGCTCCGCGCAGTTCTCCCGGAGGTATCGCGCGTGCGACGGCGTCAGCCCGCATCCGGTCAAGCCCGGTTCGCAGGTCCGACACGTCTCGTGCCGCAACATTGCGCAACACGGGAACGATAAGCCCGCCCCCGGTATCGACGGCGATGCCGAGATCGATGCGGTCGATCAGACGCCGTTCACCCGCGCCGGAATTGTACCAGCAATTGAGCGCAGGCTCGGCCTTGCAGGCGACAGCGATCGCTCGCACCAGTCGGATTGTCACGTCCTCACCGGTTGGCCAATCGTCGATATCGGCCTCATCGGTGACACCCGCGGGGACGATTTCGGCATGAGCCGCCGTCATGCGCTGAGCCATCGCGCGCCGCAAGCCGCGCAGGAGTTCGGCAGGTCCGCTTTGGGACAAACTCTTGGCCGCCCTTTCCACGTCCGCACGGGTGATGGTGCCGTCAGGTCCTGTGGCTTCGACGAGATCGAGATCGACGTCGAGCTTGCGGGCAAGCGCACGTACCGCCGGAAAAACCTGTGCCTTCTCTCCGGCCGTTCGTCTGGAAACTGTTGCTGCTGCAGCCGGTGACTCACTGGGGCCGAGTTCGCCGACAATGGTGCCGCTGTCCTGCTCGGGACCTTCAGCAAACTCGACGAGCGGCGCGCCGACCTTCACCACGTCGCCCTTGGCGCCGAACAAATGCAGGATGCGTCCGCTCGATGGCGATGGCACCTCGACGACGGCCTTGTCTGTCTCGACGGATACCAGCGGCTGATCGGTGACGACATGATCGCCTTCGTTGACATACCAGTTCACGATCTCCGCCTCTTCGAGACCCTCTCCCAGATCCGGCAATACGAACTGGCGCATGGGACAAGTCCGCTAGCAATCAACTGAACTGACATACTTGGCGCGCGGCCGTGACGATACGATCGACCGATGGCATCATATGCTGCTCGAGCCGCGCCATCGGAATGATCGCGTCGTAGCCGGTGACGCGGGCCACGGGCGCGAGCAGCGAAGTCAGGCCGCGCTCGGCGATCAGTGCGGCGATCTCGGCTCCGAATCCGCCGGTGCGCGTCGCCTCGTGCACGATGACGCAACGCCCGGTTTTTGCGACCGAGCCGAGCACCGTCGCTTCATCGTAGGGTTTGAGCGTGGCGAGATCGATCACTTCGGCGGCGACACCCTCGGCAGCCAGCGCGTCGGCCGCCGCCATGGTTTCCTTCAGCATCGCGCCCCAGCTGATCAGCGTGACGTCGCGGCCCTGGCGCAGGACAAAGGCGACATCCAGCGGCAAGGCTTCGCCGTTGTCTTCCACCTCGCCTTTCGCCGCGCGGTAGATGCGCGTCGGCTCGAGAAACACCACCGGATCGGGATCGCGGATCGCGGCAAGCAGCAGCCCGTACGCGCGTTCCGGCGACGAGGGAATGACAACGCGCAAGCCGGGGATATGGGCGAGCATCGCCTCGGTGCTTTCGGAATGATGCTCGGGCGCGCGAATGCCGGCGCCATGCGGCGTGCGCAGAACCATTGGACAGGTGAGCCGTCCCTGCGTGCGGTTGCGGATTCGGGAGGCGTGGTTCACCAGTTGATCGATGCAGGGATACAGAAATCCCATGAACTGGATTTCGCCTACGGGTTTCAAGCCCTGCGCCGCCATGCCGACGCAGAGTCCGCTGATCAGGAGTTCGGCAAGCGGCGTATCGAGGACGCGCTCGGGGCCGAAACGGGTTTGCAGCCCGACGGTCGCGCGGAAGACGCCGCCATTGATGCCGACATCTTCGCCAAGCACGACGACGTCAGGATCATCCTCCATCGCGCGGGCGAGCGCCAGATTGACGGCTTCGACCAACGTCATTTCAGGCATCGCCCTCTCCCGCGAGTTTGCGGCGCTGCGCGGCATAGACCCGGGGCAGATCGGCATAGAGATGCTCGAACATGGATTCAGGCCGGCGTGGCTCCGTTGCCAGGTAGCGCTCGACCGCTGCCTCGACGTGGTCATGGCACTCCGCGGCAAGCCGTTCTTCCTGCGCCTTGCTCCACATCTTTTGACCGACGAGGTAGCTCCTCAGGCGCGCAATCGGCTCTTCCTTCCAGCGCGCCTGAACTTCCTCGGCCGAACGATAGCGTAACGCGTCATCGGAGGTCGTATGATCGCCGAGCCGGTAGGTGACCGCTTCGATGAAGCGCGGGCCCTGGCCGTCACGGGCGGCGGCGATGGCGTCTTCGGCCGCGGCGCGCATCGCCACGACATCGCTGCCGTCCACCTGTTCGCCGATGAAGCCGGCGGCGATGGCTTTCTGCGCCAATGTTTCGCAACCGGTCTGCAGCCGTAACGGGACGGAAATAGCCCATTGATTGTTGGTGGCGACGAACACGACCGGCAATTTGTGTACGCCGGCAAAATTCATCGCCTCGTAGACATCCCCCTTCGAGGTGGCGCCATCACCGAACATGCATACGGCGACGCGCGGCTGCTTGCGCAGCTTGAAGGCATAGGCAACGCCTGCGGCATGCGGCGCCTGCGATCCCACGGGAACGCAGAACGGGAAATCCTCGACCGGTCCGGAGAAGTGATTGCCCCGCTCGTCCCCTCCCCAGAACAGAAGAATTTCCTCCAGCTTGACCCCACGCCAGATCAGCGCGCCATTGTCGCGATAGGAGGGCAACAGGACGTCCTCTGCGCGCATCGCGCTGGCTATCCCGACCGACACCGCCTCCTGCCCTAGCGAAACGGCGTAGGTCCCGAGCCGGCCGGTGCGCTGCAATGCGACAGCCTTTCGGTCAAAGTTGCGCAGCAGCATCATCGCTCGATAGAGCGCGGTGAGGAGGTCGGCATCGGAGGCGAATGCAGGGAGCGGCCGGTTAATCGAGCCGTCTGGCGCGAGGTAGTTGCGGTGGCGCACCTCAAAGCGCGCGACGACCGGAAGCCCTCCGTCTGCCATTTTCTTGCTGGCCACGTCCTCGCTCCCAGAGCGATTCTGCATCCCACCATTCGTAATTGGTGCTGCGCCTGAACAATACAAGATGGGTACGCCCATCCCGCATGGCCGTTGCTGCACCGCGGGCTCGCAGGGGCCCTCACCATCGTGGAAACGGCACCGTGCCAGTGCTATATCAAGGCATGGCAAATGGTCAGGTTGTCCTCGTAACAACTGAACCGTTGGGAGGCGGTGCGCCCGTTCGCTCGGTCTACTATGTGGCTGAACAGGATCCGGCAAAGGCCGAAGCGATTATCGCAGCAATGATGGCTCCGAACGAAAGGGTCGAAGCCTTAGGGCCGCTTCCGGAGCCAGCCGTCAAAGCGCTCGGATTGAAGCCCGGCGACTTCACGCACGGATGAAATCAAGCAACGATTGTGATACCCGCGCGCAGTCTCCGGCTGCGGACCGGCGCGACGGTGCCGTCACTTGACCGTCACTTGCACGGCTTGGAATCCCTGACGTCGAACCGGCCCATCGCACCCGCAATCACGAAGTCATTGTAGTCGAGCACCAGCGCGCGGGAGACGCCGTTTTCGAACAGCTCGAACGACATCGCGTAAACCGGCGTCTGCTCGCCTTCCTTGGCCTTGGCGTCATGGTCGTAATAGCTGACGGTCACCGGCCAGCGGGTCAGCGCCTTCATCTGGTCGTTGGCAGTCGCGGGATCGGGCGTCGCGATGCTGCGGGTGCCCGGGATCGGCTGCCCGATCACCGACAGCGTATTGTAGACCTTCTCGCCATTGTCGGAGCCGTCATAGACCATCAGTTCCAGTACCGATTTGCCCGCGCGGGCGGCAGCGATGATGTGCTGGATCTGCTCGGTCGGAAACACCACCTTGCCATCGAGCTCGAACGTCTTCGCAACAGGCTGCTTCAACCTGACCGTGATGCGGTCGCCGACCCGCTCCGCCATACCATCGATCGGAGCGGAATTGGCATCGTTCATCCGGCTATCGATCTTGAAGCGATAGCTCTTGCCGGCGCCGTCCTCCCAGGAATGCGACCGCAGATCGCTCAGCGTCACCTTGCCCTCACCGCTGTCGAGTTCCGACACCTGGCGGAATTCGGAGGTGTAGCCCTCGCAGGCGCTGCCCGAGAAATTGTACAGGATGCGCCCGCGCGCGCCCGATATCGCATTGGTTCCGCGCGACTTGACCAGCTTCAATTCATACAGCGCCTGATGGGAAAGAAACGGCCCGCTGGCGCCCGCCAGCGCCGGTCCGCTTGCGAAGCCGCAGACCAGGGTCGTTGCAGCCGAGAACACCAACGCACGAACCGGAATCGAGCTAGCCATATCCAGTTTTTCCTCGAGGGGAGATTCGATTACATTAGTGATGGCTCCATTGCGTCGCAACTAGGGCGGGGTTACGAAAACGTAAGAATTCGATGCCGAAGCCCCTGTTTTTCGGCGGTTTCGGACAGGATCGCTCGATCGCGGCGCGGGACGCGGCTCCGCCGTCGCTTGCAAGACAAAGCGCGATGCGCGAAACAATGCGCGCCTGATAGAAGTCAGGCGGGGTCACATCAAGCGGGGACACAAAAACATGGCGGGTACGGTCGAACAGAAGCTGGCGGCACAGGGGATCGTCCTGAACGAGCCCCGCACCCCCATGGCGAACTATGTCGGCTTCGTGCGTAGCGGCAATCTGCTGTTCGTCTCCGGCCAGGTCTGCGCCAATGCGGAAGGCAAGCTGATTGCCAAGGGCAAGCTCGGGGCCGGCGTCACCATCGAACAGGGCTACGCCGCGGCGCAGGGCTGTGGCGTCAATTTGCTGGCCCAGGTCAAGGCTGCGCTCGGCGATCTCGACAAGGTGGTCCGCGTCGTCAGGCTCGGCGGCTTCATCAATTCTGCGCCTGATTTCCTCGACGGGCCCAAGGTGCTCAACGGTGCCTCCGACCTGATGGTCACGGCTTTCGGCGACAAGGGCCGGCATGCCCGCACCACCGTCGGCGTCGCCTCGCTGCCCTCGGACGCCGCCGTCGAGGTCGACGCTATCTTCGAAGTGTCCTGAGCTGAGCGCTCCGCGTGCGTGCCCCGGAGTGGCTGACGGCGCGGCCGGTCGCTCATCGCGGCCTGCATAATATTGCGCGCGGCATCGTCGAAAACATGCCGGCGGCCGCGCAGGCCGCCGTTGACGGCAATTTTTCCATCGAATGCGACATCCAGCTTTCGTCCGATGGCGAAGCGATGGTGCATCATGATAACGCGCTTGGCCGCCTCACCGAGGGTTCCGGCGCGTTGCTGGGCAAGACCGCGGCCGAACTCAAGGCCGTGAAGTTCAAGGATACGCCGGAGCGGATGATGACGCTCGGCGATCTCTGTGCGCTCGTCGCAGGCCGCGTGCCACTGGTGATCGAGGTGAAAAGCCATTTCGACGGCGACCGCCGGCTGGTGAAGCGAATGGCCGAGGTACTGGCCTCGTATGACGGCCCCGCGGTCGGCATGTCCTTCGATCCGGATCAGGTGGTGGCGCTGCGCGAACTGATCCCCGGCCGCGCCCGCGGCATCGTTGCCGAACGCGAATATACCGCCGAAGAGTGGCCGGAAGCATCAGTGGAACAGCGTCGCGGCATGACGCATCTGCGCCACGCGTTTTGGAGCCGCCCCGATTTCGTCGCCTATTGGGTCAACGAACTGCCCGCAACGGCCCCCTGGATCGCCCGCAACATCTTCGGCCTGCCCCTGCTCGCCTGGACCGTGCGCACGCCCGAGCAGCGCGAACGGGCCGCGCGTTACGCCGATCAGATGATTTTTGAAGGGTTTTACCCGGGAACCTGATCCGAGCCATGCGGCCTTGAAGTCGTCGTTGCAATGCACGATCTTTGGGGTGGTCACCATGGGCGATGGCTGATCGCATCATGGGACCGGTCCGATTTTCTAGATGGCATCATCCGAAATCACCCTCGAAGCCGTTCCCTCCGTCAGCGACATCAAGGCTGCGGAATGGGACGCCTGCGCCAATCCGGCAGGCGATCCGAATGGCCTGGAAAATCTGGATACGCTGGCCCCGCCGGAAGCTTCCTGCGCGATTTCAAAGCCAGTCTATAACCCCTTCGTTTCCCATGCATTTTTTGCGGCGGCCGAAGCCTCGGGCTCGGCCTGCGCCCGCACCGGCTGGGGTCCGCGGCATCTTTTGGCGCGGCTCGACGGCGAGATCGTCGGCATCGTGCCCTGCTATCTGAAAAATCACTCGCAAGGCGAATATGTCTTCGACCGCGGCTGGGCCGATGCTTATGAACGTGCGGGCGGACGTTATTACCCGAAACTGCAGGTCTCGGTGCCGTTCACGCCCGCAACCGGCCCGCGGCTATTGATCCGCGATGGCGTCGACCGCGCGCTGATCGGCTCGGCGCTGGCACGCGGACTGATGGCGCTGTGCAACGCCACCGGCGCCTCCTCTGTACACGTGACCTTTGCCCGCGAGGCGGAAGCAAAATTGCTGGGCGCGCACGGATTCCTGCAGCGGAACGACCAGCAATTTCACTGGCACAATGAGGGCTACGGTACCTTCGACGATTTCCTGAATTCGCTGAACTCACGCCACCGCAAGTCGATCAAGCGCGAGCGGCGCGAAGCGGTGACCGCGGGGATCACGATCCACCGCCTGACCGGTGCCGACATCACCGAGGATGCGTGGGATGCATTCTTCGCGTTCTACATGGAGACCGGCTCGCGCAAATGGGGCCGCCCCTATCTCACCCGAAAATTCTTCTCGCTGATCGGCGAGAGCATGAGCCGCGACGTGATGCTGGTGATGGCCAAACGCAACGGCCGCTGGATCGCAGGCGCGATCAATTTCGTCGGCTCCGATACGCTGTTCGGCCGCAACTGGGGCGCGGTCGAGCACCACCCGTTCCTGCATTTCGAAGTCTGCTACTATCAGGCGATCGATTTTGCGATCGAGCGCGGCCTGAAAATCGTCGAAGCCGGCGCGCAGGGCGAGCACAAGCTGGCGCGCGGTTACCTGCCGCAAACCACCTACTCCGCGCACTTCATCGCCGATCCCGATTTGCGCCGCGCGATCGCGGACTATCTGAAGCGCGAGCGCGCCTATGTGGCCGAGGTCGGCCGCGAGCTGACGGAAGCCGGCCCGTTCCGCAAGGCCGCCGACGAGGCTTGACCGCGCCTGCGGCCGATATGAGATTGAAGACCAAACTTGAGGGAAGCAGCCATGCCCGCCTATGACGCCAACAACCCCTTCGCAAAAATCCTGCGCGGCGAGTTTCCCTGCCACAAGGTCTACGAGGACGACCACGTGCTGGCCTTCCTCGACATCATGCCGAGGTCGCCGGGCCATACGCTGGTGATCCCAAAAGCCCCTGCCCGCAACATTCTCGACATCACCCCCGACGATTACGCCCACGTCGCACGCGCCGCCCACAAGATCGCCGCCGCCGCGATGAAAGCGTTCCAGGCCGACGGCATCACCGTGCAGCAATTCAACGAGCCCGCCGGCGGGCAAGTCGTATTCCATCTGCACATGCACGTGATGCCGCGCCATGACGGCGTGGCGCTATTGCCGCCCGCCAGCCGCAAGGAGGATGTGAAAGTGCTGGAGGATAACGCGACCAAGCTGGCCGCGGCGCTGGAGGGAGGTTAGGCTGTCGGATTGCTCAGCGGCTCGACCCGCATTGAGTTGAAATCGCGGCGTATCGCTTCGCAGAATACGAGGTCATGGTTGCACTAATTGCAACCATGCCGAAGAGTACTGAGTAAACGAGAAACATGCCCAACGTGACACGAAAGGCTGAAAGCTCAAACACGGTCACATCAAGATTTTTGAATTGTTGGAAAGTTCTTAGGTCTCTCCTCGACTTCTCAACGATTACTGCCACCAATGCACTGAACAGAGGCAATGCCCAGAAATCGGAAGCCGCGCTCCGATAACCCCCGATGGGATTGAGCTCTGCGCACACCGGAAGGCTTGCGCGGGTCCACGCCAAATAGCTGAACACCGACGTTCCACAGGCAAACGCGACGGCCATCACCGTCGCCATTGTCGATATGATGCGGAAACTGGACATCACTCCGTCTGAAAATCCCCGCTCTTCTGCGCCGCCAGTGGCGAGAACTCGCAGCGGTCGGGCTTCACGTCGAGCAGCGGCGTCTCGTCGAGGCAGTCGAGGCCGCGCACCAGGATCGTGTTGCCCTCGACGCCGACGAACTTCACGATCGAGGTGCCGATCGGGTTCGGTCGCACCGGCGAGCGCAGCGAAAACGTGCCGCGGGTTTTCTGGTTGTTCTTCGGGCTTTGCAGCACCAGGTCGCGGCGCGACTGGTGCAGCCAATAGATCACTTCGAGATTCTCATAGAATTCGACGCCCTTGATCGCGGGCACCCAGGGCTCGAAAATCTCGAGACGGCAGACCGGGCCGTCGTGACGGCCCTGCCGTGGCGTGTCCAGCCGCGACTTCCAGGGCGTGCGGATGCGGCCGATGAAGACGAGGCCGGCATCGCGGGCCGACGGCATGTCGACGGTGAGTTCGCCCTCGCGGATTTCAGTCTTCTGAGCCATCGCCTAGTCCAGTGAGATGTTGAGCGCCTTTATCACACCTGCCCACCGCGCGCGATCGGTCGCGACGAATTTATCGATCTCGGCCTGGCTTTTGGGCCGCAGCGGCAAATACCCGACCTTCTCGAGCGATGCGCGGAATGTATCATCGCCCAGAGCCTTGTGCAGACTGGCCGTGAGCTTTTGCGCGATATCGTCAGGCAGTTTCGACGGCCCGGCGATGCCGAACCAGACGCCGACGACGTAATCGGGATAGCCGCTCTCCGCCACGGTCGGCACATCGGGCAGGTCGGGAATGCGTTGCGCCGAGCTGACCGCAAGCGGCCGCAGCAGCCCACCCTTGACCGGCGGCAGCGCGGTGCCGAGCGTATCGAACATCACCTGGATATTACCCGACAGCAGGTCAGTCAGCGCAGGTCCTGCGCCTTTGTAAGCCACATGAACCATGTCGATACCGGCCATCTGCTTGAACATCTCGCCGGCCAGATGAATGGTGCCGCCGGTGCCGGCCGAGCCGAAATTGAGTTTTCCCGGGTTCTGCTTGGCGTAGGCCACGAACTCCGCGACCGTCTTGGCGGGTACGGACGGATGAACCTCCATGACGACAGGCAGGTCTGTGATCAACGCCAGCATCCGGAAATCCTTCACGGGGTCGTAAGGCAGCTTCTTGTAGAGCAACGGATTGAGCACGAAGATCGATGCCGCCGTGAAAAACAGCGTGTAGCCGTCGGGCTCGGAGCGCGCCGCCGCCTCGGCGCCGATCGCGCCCTGCGCGCCGGCCTTGTTCTCGACCACCACCGCCTGCTTGAGGTCGCGGGCCAGATATTCGCCGACCATGCGTCCCAGCACATCGGTCGGGCCGCCCGCGGCATAGGGCACGATCAGCTTGATCGGGCGCACCGGGTATTCCGCCGCATGCGCCGGCAGCGCGGTGCAGACGAGGCTGCAGGCCAGCGCCGACAATTTCAACCAGTTCATTTTGGTTTCCTCGGCGTTTCTTATATGCCGGACAGTACCCGATTATCGGCTGCCCGCAATCAACCGAGCCACCATTTCCCAGCCACGAGGACGATCTCGCCAGAGACCACGCCGGCAAAGATGGAGCGCCGCGTCAGCATGAACACGGCAAAGCCGGCGGCGACCGCGCCGTAGCGCAGCCAGTCCGGGACATCAGCCAGCACGCCCGGCGGCTGCACCAGGATTTGCGCGATGACGCCGGCGAGGATGGCGGTCGCCACCGCCCTCACCCACACCAGAATTTCGGAGCTCTCGTCGACGCCGGCCCCGAACCATAGCCCCGCCATCCGCCAGATCTCGTTGGGCAGGAAACCGGCGAGCACCAGGATCAACAGCGCGTTCGGACTGCCGAAGAACTCGCTCATGCGCGCTCCCTCTCCCACCACCAGTGAACACCGTAGGCGATGGTGCCGGCCGTGATGCCGCTGATCAGAATATCGACACCAGTTTGAAGCATCGATACCAGCGGGAACAGCGCCAGTCCCAGCACCAGCGCCAACACGTCCGATATCTGCCGGCAATTGCGCGCGGTCGATAGCAGGAACGCGAGCGGCGTCAGCAGCAGGATCGCCGCGCCGAACAGCGGCGGCAGCTTGGCAGCCAGGCCATAGCCGAGCGTGGTCGCGACCATGCAAACGGTGACGAGGCCGCAGCCAAGCCCATGCGTGAACGCGATGCGCCGCTCGCGCGGCACTTTCGGCAACAGCCGGTAGCATTCGACCCACAGGGTGACGGCGATGAAATGCGTCGCCAGTACGAGGTGACGGCGCCTGGTCTTGGGCGTCTTCATCAGCGGCAAGACCGACACCACCATCGGAAACAGCCGGATCGCGCTCACCGTCACCGCAATCGCCGCCTGCACCGCGGTCGCGCCGGAGCCCAGCGTCGAGATCAGGATGATCTGTGCCGGGCCTGCCCAGACCAGCAGCGTCCTGCCGAGCACCCAGCCCAGGCTGAAACCGCTGTCATGTGCGAGCGCGCCGATGCCGAGATAGGTCGCAAACAGCACCAGCGTGAGCACGGTGGACGCGACCGAACTCATGCCCCATGCGAACGCGCGGAGCGGGCTTTTCCAACTGGGAGAGTCGAGTTGAGGTAGTGCCACGGGACCGGATGAGAATTTGAGTCGTTGCGCGCATAGGGCTGACGAAAGCAGCCTGCGTCAACCAAGTGCAGCTCAGGGCGGCTATGCAATCGGCGGTGCAATCGGGACATTCGAGCCTCGACCCATCCAGTAAGGAGTTTAAGCGCTGTCCAGACCGAACGCCTCAGCGCCAGCCGATCCCGGGATAGATCACATCGAACAGCCCGACCCATACCATCATCGCACAGGCGCCCAGCGTGATCGCGGAGGGAATTCTCACATGCGTCTGCAGAAATGCCCTCTTCGTCCACGTCACGTAGGCCAAAACCGCTGCTATGAGCAGCGGGGCGACGAGCCAGATGATTGCGAGAAGAACATATTTCACAACCAGATACACGTAGGGAATATCGGCCATATTGATCTTCAAGACAGCATCGACGCCTTGCACAAGAAGAACGCTTGCCAACAACGCTATGATCGCGCGTGCAGCCATACCATAGCGGCAGACATGGAGCAGGAATACCGAGAAGCTCCAGGCGAGGCACAGAGCGACCTTGTCCCATCTGACGGTGCCATCAATCCAGTAGCGAGGGCTCGGGGCCTTGACGGCCCACATGAGTGCATTCTGCCAATCGGAATTCAGCAGAAGCCACAGCACGAGGCTCCCTGCACACAAACCCCAATGAGCAAGGCGCTCCACAGATCCAAGCTGATTCACGGTTATGCCGTCAGTTTGATCGCGACGAATCCTGGAGAGATAGGCAAGCAGCCCCTGATTGGCAAAGGACAATCCGTGATTGCATTCCCGGATATCGCTTCGCTCATCCGGGCTACGATAATCCTCTCACCCCGGCACGCCCCTGTTGCGCAGTACGAAGCAGGCCCCGCCTGCCTTGCGGATGCTGTTGCAGAGGCCGTCGGCCTCGCCGCGTGTGTCCGCGCCGAAGCGCACCTGGTAGAACGTCGCCGGGCCGCGGCTGCGCAGGCGCGAGGTCAGGATAGAGGGGTCGCGATTGCCGATCACGCTCGAAAGGCGTGAGACCGCGCGCCCATACATCGCGAGCGCCTTGTCGCGGGAAAAGCCGGCGGCGAGCTGCACGCCCCATTGCTTCGCGGCGGCGAGCTTCACGCGCTCCTCCAGCCCGGCGATGAAGGGATTGGGCGCCTGTTTCAGGAGCGCCATCAATTCGCGGCAGCTCGATGCCGGGATTCGTTCGGGCTGCTTGCCGCCCTTTCCCGCCTTCGCCCAATCCTCCACCGTGGAGCCGGTGATGGCGAGCACGTAGTTGCGCGTCTCCTGCGGCATCGGCCCGGTGCCGGCAAGCCACTCCTGCACCCGGCGCGGACCGGCATTGTAGGCGGCGGCCGCGAGCCCCAGATTGCCGAACTGCTCGCGCAGCTCGGCGAGGAACTCCGCCGACTTCGGCAGCGCCTGCACCGGGTTGAAGGGATCGAGCAGGCCGCGCTCGTTCGCGGTGCCCGGCATGAATTGCGCAATGCCCTGCGCGCGCTCGCCGCTGCGCGTCACCGGCCCGATCGCGCCCGGCTGAAAGCGGCTCTCCTGCCAGATCACGCGCGCGAAAAACTCCAGCGGCAGGTTCGACTCCCGCGCCGCCGATTCAATCATCAGGCACATCGCCTCACGCGCCTCACTTTCGCGCGCCGGCGCGTCCGCCTTGCGGATCGCGATCGCGCTCGACCGGGTGGCCTCACCCGCATCCTCGGCGATGGCGCTCGCAAACGAGGCCAGGAGCGACACCGTAAGCGACACCGTGCACCATAGGGCGCGAAGAAACCGACCTCTTGGCATGGCAGTTCGCAATCCGGGAAGCGCATTTGCGGGAAAACGTTACGTCAAACGATCATGGCTTGCAGCTGGATCCACCATTCCAACGCCGTTCACGGTCTTTTTGCACTGCAATTGCTCCGAATTCGCTGCCTTCGGAACCGACGTTAATTTACGTTAATGCCGCATTTTGCGCCGGGCGGACTTCTACGGGGAGCAAAGCGGGGTAAAAGTCTCCCTGTTTGTTGGGAGACTTTCAATGCAGGACCGACGCGAGAGCGTGCGCGATAAAGTGATGTATGGCGGCGTCGCCGAGATCGGCGAGCGCGGCGCGACGCGCGAATGCATCGTCCGCAACATCTCCGATCGCGGTGCGACCATCGAGTTCAGCAATGACGTCCAGTTGCCGAAGGAACAGCTCTCGCTGCGCATCGCGCGCAAGGGCCGCTCCTTCCTCGCCAAAGTGATCTGGTGGCGTGACAATTTCGTCGGCGTCGCGTTCAGGGCGGAAAGCCCGGCCGAGCCGGTCTCCGATATCGAAGAGCGGCTGCGCAAAAGCGAGATCAAGAAGCGGCAGCTGCAGCGCCAGATCGACGAGCTGCTCGGCGAGCGTTGAGCGCTCGCGAAGGCACGGTAGGTAACACAGCATCCCACGGTGCCCGCAGCCTATTCATTCAACCACCGTATGGTTGAAGCTGAAGCCAGCATGTCTCCAGAACCGCCAGATGGCTTCCCATCTATCGCCTCCTGACCGGCAAGGACGATGCTGCGTTCTGCCGACGCGTTTCGGAGGCAATTGAGCTCGGTCACGGCTGTATGGCTCGCCTTCCCTGACATTCAACGGTGAATACGTCGTGGCCGGCCAGGCGCTGGTTTGGCCGGGCAGTTAGGTATCAAGCAATCGGGCATTCAAAAAGCCGGCGGTCTTGCGACACGCCGGCTCTTCGTTTGGATTGAGGCCGCTTAGGCCTTGACCAGCGGGCCCTTGGAAGCCGGCCCCTTGGAACCGCCACCCCCGTTGGGACCGCCCGGCTTCGGCTTGCGCTTGCGGGCGCCCGGCAGCTTTTCCGGCTTCGGCGTGACCGGTCCCTCGACGAACTCGAAGCCGATCTTGTCCTTGTCCTCGGCGTCCTTGACCAGCACGACGCGGACATGGCCGCCGCCCTTGAGCTGACCGAACAGCACCTCATCCGCCAAGGGCTTCTTGATGTGCTCCTGGATCACACGGGCCATCGGCCGCGCGCCCATCTGCTCGTCATAGCCATGCTCGATCAGCCAGGCCTTGGCAGGCTCCGACAGCTCGATGGTGACGTCGCGGTCAGCGAGCTGCGCTTCGAGCTGCAGCACGAACTTCTCCACCACCATACCGATGACATCGGCATTGAGATGGGCGAACGAGACGATCGCATCCAGCCGGTTGCGGAATTCCGGCGCGAACTGGCGGTTGATCGCTTCGTGGTCGTCGCCTTCCCGCTTGTTGCGCGTGAAGCCGAAGGCCTGGCGCGCCAGATCGGCGGCGCCCGCATTCGTGGTCATGATCAGGATCACGTTGCGGAAGTTGACCTGCTTGCCGTTGTGATCGGTCAAGCGGCCATGATCCATGATCTGCAGCAGCACGTTGTACAGATCCGGATGCGCCTTCTCGATTTCGTCGAGCAGCACAACGCAATGCGGATGCTGGTCCACGCCGTCGGTCAAGAGGCCACCCTGATCGAAGCCGACATAGCCGGGAGGCGCGCCAATCAGGCGCGACACGGTATGCCGCTCCATGTATTCGGACATGTCGAAGCGCAGCAGCTCGACGCCGAGCGAGGCCGCGAGCTGTTTTGCGACTTCGGTCTTGCCGACGCCGGTCGGGCCGGAGAACAGGTAGGAACCGATCGGCTTCTCCGGCTCGCGCAAGCCGGCGCGCGCCAGCTTGATCGAGGCCGACAGCGACTCGATCGCCTTGTCCTGGCCGAACACCACGCGCTTCAAGGTCTGCTCGAGATGCTTGAGCACCTCGGCATCGTCCTTCGACACGCTCTTGGGCGGAATCCGCGCCATGGTCGCGATCGTGGTCTCGATTTCCTTGATGCCGATGGTCTTCTTGCGACGGTTCTCGGCGACGAGCATCTGCGCCGCGCCCGACTCGTCGATCACGTCGATCGCCTTGTCCGGCAGCTTGCGGTCGTGGATGTAGCGCGACGACAATTGCACCGCCGCCTCGATCGCCTCGTTGGTGTATTTCAGGCGATGATAGTCCTCGAAATAGGGCTTGAGGCCCTTGAGGATCGCAATCGCGTCTTCCACCGTCGGCTCGTTGACGTCGATCTTCTGGAAGCGCCGCACCAGCGCGCGGTCCTTCTCGAAATGCTGACGGTATTCCTTGTAGGTCGTCGAACCCATGCAGCGGATCGTGCCGGAGGCGAGCGCCGGCTTGAGCAGATTGGACGCATCCATCGCGCCGCCGGAGGTGGCGCCTGCCCCGATCACGGTGTGAATTTCGTCGATGAACAGGATGGCGTTCGGATGCGCCTCCAGTTCCTTGAGCACCTGCTTCAAGCGCTCCTCGAAATCGCCGCGGTAGCGCGTGCCGGCCAGCAGCGTACCCATGTCGAGCGAGAAGACGGTGGCGGCCGCCAGCACTTCCGGCACTTCGGAATCGACGATGCGCTTGGCGAGCCCTTCCGCGATCGCGGTCTTGCCGACGCCGGCTTCGCCGACGAACAGCGGATTGTTCTTCTGACGGCGGCACAGCACCTGGATCGCACGGTTGATCTCGGAATTGCGTCCGATCACCGGATCGATCTTGCCGTCGCGCGCCTTCTTGTTGAGGTTGACGCAATAGGTTTCGAGCGCCTCGCCCTTCTTCTTGGCGTCCTCGTTGCCCTTGGTCTCGGTCTCCTCGTCGACGCCACGAACGGGGCGCGCTTCGGAAACGCCCGGCCGCTTGGCGATGCCGTGGCTGATGTAGTTGACCGCGTCGTAGCGCGTCATGTCCTGCTCCTGCAGGAAATAAGCGGCGTGACTTTCGCGCTCCGCGAAGATCGCGATCAGCACGTTGGCGCCGGTCACTTCTTCGCGACCGGAGGACTGGACGTGAATCACCGCGCGCTGAATCACGCGCTGGAATCCGGCGGTCGGCTTGGCGTCGTCGGCGCCGTCAGTAACCAGATTTTCGAATTCGGTTTCGAGATAGTTGACAAGGCTGGTGCGCAGCTTGTCGAGATCGACGCTGCAGGCACGCATCACCGCGGCCGCATCCGAGTCATCGATCAGCGACAGCAGAAGATGTTCGAGCGTCGCGTATTGATGATGACGCTCGTTCGCAATCGCCAGCGCACGATGCAGGGATTGTTCAAGGCTTTGGGAAAAAGTTGGCATTCTCGTCCTCTATGGCCCCCGGTCATCATGATCGCCATTACCCGGTCAGGCAACAACAACCTTCGTCTTCCCCTGTCATATAGTTACGTACGATCGTGGCGAAAGACCGGTTCCGCAAGCGTGGTTTTCCTCTAAATTTACGCGCCACGGCTGCACCCTCCCCGAAAAACTAGCGGGAAAACGACCAGCACCGAACAATGCAAGACCCGTTCCTTTGTTCAACCGGGTCGAGAGCCGCGCGCGGCTATTTCTTTTCCATCACGCATTGCAGGGGATGCTGGTGCTTGCGCGCAAAATCCATGACCTGCGTCACTTTGGTCTCGGCAATCTCGTAAGTGAACACGCCGCACTCACCGATCCCGTGGTGATGGACATGAAGCATGATCTTGGTGGCCGCCTCGGCGTCCTTCTGGAAGAACTTCTCCAGCACGTGAACGACGAATTCCATCGGCGTGTAGTCGTCGTTCAGAATGAGAACGCGATAGAGGTTCGGACGCTTGGTCTTCGGCTTGACCTTGGTGATGACCGAGGTCGACGGCCCGTTGGTTCCAGCGTTGCGGTTCTCGTCATTGCCCATTCGGGGAGCAGAAGCAGACGACGTTACCGGCACGGACGAACAAGCTTTGAAGGTTGGCTGCAACATGGCTCAGGCGTTCGAAATTCCAAAAGGGGTGACTGGAAAGCGCGTCCAGACCGACTGGCGGTCGGCTCTGGCGTGAGCCAGGATCGGCATCTGGAATATGGGTCCACCGCCGGATCGCCGCAAGCGCATAGATGCTGCCCTGGTGCGACCCGCGGCCGGCCCGATTCCCGGCTCGGCTATCCGGACCAAGGTTAATCGTTTCTGCCGAATTTGACAAAGGATCGTGCTGGCCGTTTAGCCGCCGTTGACGATACCGGGCTGTTTTGGAGGCCGCTCCGGCAGTGCGCGGGCTTTGACCCGTTTTTTGCGGAACCGGTTTACCGCCTGTTCAGCGGCTCGGGCGGAAATGCCCGGTAGAAACCACATTTGCGGTGAGGCCATGCTCAATACAGTCGTAATCCGTCGCATTCGCACGGCTGCACGCCGGTTCGCCGGCGCCAACGACGGCAACATCGCGATCCTGTTCGGGATCGCGGTCATCCCGATCATCAGTTTCGTCGGCGCGGCGGTCGACTACACCCGCGCCAACAGTGCCCGCTCCTCGATGCAGGCCGCGCTCGATTCGACCGCCCTGATGCTGGGCAAGGACCTGACTGAGGGCACGATCACCGCTTCCCAGATCGCGACGAAAGCAGACGCATATTTCAAGGCGCTTTACACCAACAATGAAGCCAAATCGATCTCGATCAACGCGACCTATACGCAGAACACCGGCAACGGCTCGACCATCCTGATCAACGGCTCCGGCTCCATAGACACCGGTTTCATGCGGGTGGTGGGCTTCCCGACCATGGATTTCAAAACCAGTTCGACCTCGGTCTGGGGCAACGTCAGGATGCGGGTCGCGCTGGCGCTCGACGTGACGGGATCCATGCAGTACGACGGCAAGATGACCGCGATGAAGCCGGCCGCCAAGGCGCTGATCGACCAGATCGCCGCGCTCGCCAAAAACCCCGGCGACATCTACATTTCGCTCATTCCATTCGCCAAGGACGTCAACGTCGGCGCCAGCAATTACAACGCGAGCTGGATCAACTGGACCGACTGGGAGGCGGTAAACGGTACCTGTAGCAATAACGACTACACGACAAAAAGCTCCTGTCTGGCCAGCAACTGGAGGACCTGGACGCCCAGGAACCACAACACCTGGAATGGTTGCGTGACGGACCGCGACGAGAACTACGACAAGACGAACACCACGCCGACCTCCAACACGTCGCTTCCGTCCACGCAGTTTTACGCCGAGCAGTACAACGCATGCCCGGCGCAACTGATGCCCCTTACCTATGATTTCACCGCCCTGAAGGCGAAAATCGACACGCTTGTTCCGAACGGCGGTACCAACCAGACGATCGGGATCGCCTGGGGATGGCAATCGCTCACTCAGAACGCGCCGCTCTTCGCACCGGCGGAAGATTCCAACTATACCTATAAAAAGGTGCTGATCGTGATGTCCGACGGTCTGAACACCCAGGATCGCTGGCCGTCACATGGCAATGGCCAACAGCAGTTCAACGGCGCGATCGACGCCCGTCAGCGCACCCAGTGCGACAACATCAAGGCTCAGGGCATCGTCATTTACACAATGCACGTCAACACCGATAACGATCCGACTTCGGCAGTTCTGAAGTATTGCGCCAGCGGTGACGATAAGTTCTCCACCGTGACGTCCTCGAGCCAGATCGCGACGGCTTTCACCGCGATCGGAACCTCGCTCTCGAAGCTGCGCGTCTATCGATAGGTCTCGAGAAGCGCCGCCAAGAAAAAGCCCGGCCGAAACGGCCGGGCTTTTTTGTTGTCGAAGCGCGAAGTCGCGAACGGATTAGTGCGAAGCCGGGTTGAACTTCGCGACCAGGCCTTCGTAGGGCTTGAAGGTCTGCTTGGCGAGATCGGTGTAGAGGCCCGCGATCTTCTGCGATTCCGCGACGAAGGTCTCGTAGGACGAGCGCGCGTATTCGGTCTGCGCTTCGATCGCCTTGTCCAGCGACTTCACGCCGGAAAGCTTTTCGACGAACGACTTGGTGTCTTCGAACGACTTCTTGGCGTAGTCGCCATAGGCGGTCGCGATCGCCTGAACGCCGCTCTGCAGGTTGCTCGCGGAAGCGGCAACCGATTCGAGATGCTCTTTGCCGTAATTCTGAATGTCTTCAACCTTAACCATCATGGAGTCCTTTCCCAGACTGCAGGTGCAAACCGATTGCCGGGAGGCCCGGCTCCCTGACCCCTCTCTACATATGTGCACTGCACAATAAAGTCAAGGAATATTGTGCGACGCACAAATATGGCGAATTAGCGCAAAAACTCAGGGTCTTACGCAACGGTTAATTAATCTTTTGGAAACCCGCCCGGCCTAACCTGATTCCTGGACTTGTTCGTCTTCCGACACACAGCCTGAAAGCTGTTTGTGAACAGCATCTTAGCTAGAACAGCGACCTGATCGGCCGCTCCAGCCGCGCGTCATGGCCGGATCGGTACTTCGAACGGGAGAGCGTCAGCGGTTGGTGGGCACAATTTCGCCTCACGAGCCGGTGATCAAGACAGAAATTGGGACGGGGAAGTAAATGCTTCGTACAACCTTGGCTTCCTCGCGCGCTTTGCGGGTGTGCGCCCTCGGACTCATTACCTTCACGACAGCAATACTGATCTCGAGCGAGAGCGCCGAAGCGCGCCGCTACAAGCACCGCCGCCACCACGTCGTGCGGGAAAGCTACAGCCCGCAATTCTCCTCGATCATCGTCGACGGCAATTCCGGTGCGGTGCTCAGTTCCAACAATCCCGACGGTATCCGCCGCCCGGCGTCACTGACCAAGATCATGACACTCTATCTGCTGTTCGAGCGGCTGGAGTCCGGCAAAATGAAGCTCGACACCGAAATGGACGTGTCCGAGCACGCCTCCGAGCAGGCTCCCACCAAGCTCGGCCTAAAGCCAGGCCAGACGCTGAGGGTCGAGGATGCCATCAAGGGCCTGGTGACACGTTCTGCCAACGACGCTGCCGTCGTCGTCGCCGAAGCCATAGCCGGCGATGAAGCCGAATTCGCCAGGCTGATGACGCGCAAGGCGCGCGCGCTCGGCATGAGCAAGACCACCTATCGCAACGCGTCCGGCCTGCCCAATGACGAGCAACTGACCACCGCGCGCGATCAGGCCACCCTCGGCCGCGCCATCCAGGACCGCTTCCCGCGCTACTACCGCTACTTCGCGACCTCGGTATTCAATTATCGGGGACAGTCGATCCGCAATCACAATCGCCTGCTCGGCAACGTCGAGGGCGTCGACGGCATCAAGACCGGCTACACCCGCGCTTCCGGCTTCAACCTCGTCAGCTCGATGCGCCGGGGCAACCGCCACCTGATCGGCGTGGTGCTGGGCGGCCGCAGCGGCGGCTCGCGCGACGCCACCATGCGCAATCTGCTGGCCGAGAACCTGGAGAAAGGCGCGACCAAGCGTACCGTCGCCGCGATCAGCGAACGCAACCCGGCTGACGTCGACGTAGCCGAAGCCGACACCGCCTCGCGTCCGACCGAAGCGGCGCAGCCCGCCTTCGCCGCCGCCGAGCCGGGGCTCGCAGCCATGCAAACGACCCGCTCGATCGCGCCGGCCAAGCCGTCGCTGATGGCGGCCGCCGCTGCGGCCCTGCCCTCGCCGGCCGCCAAGGTCGAAGCGAACAAATTCGAGCAGCAAGCCAGGCCCGAACCCGCACCGTTGACCAGCGGTGTGATCCAGACCCAGCAGATATCGGCGATCCCCGGCTCGGCCGAGCCGATGAAGCCGGTCAAGGTCAAGACCGTTCAGGTCAAGGCCGGGCCGATGAAGCTGGCCTCCGCCGGCCCCTCGCAGCCCGCCGCGCCGCCGGTCACCAACGCCATCCCGGCCCACCCCGAAGTCGCCGAGACCTCCAGCGCCGTCGTCGCCAAGGCCGCGGAGAGCAAGGTCGAAGCTGCCAAGGAAGCTCTCAGGGCAGCCATGCCGCAGCAGCCGGCCGGCCACGGCACCGGCAACGGCGTGCTCGGCGTATTGCCCGCCTCCAGCCTGACACAGCCCCCGTCGCAGGGCTCCCATGCGCAGACGATGGCCTATGCCGATCCCGCGCCCCGTGTCCAGCAGCAGACCGTGCAACAGAACGACGCCGTCAAGCCGGCCGCGCCCGCGGTGGTTCGCACCGGCTGGATCGTCCAGGTCGGCGCGCTCGAAAGCGAAAGCGAAGCCAAGCAGCGGATCGATCTCGCCCGCACCAAGGCCAGCGCCCTGCTCAGCAAGGCCGATCCCTTTACGGAAACGGTCGTGGCCAAGGACAACCGCACGCTCTACCGCGCCCGCTTCGCCGGCCTCGATCGCGATCAGGCCGAAGCGGTGTGCAAGACCCTCAAGCGCGCCGACATTTCCTGCATGACCGTTCGCAACTGAACGGTGCGCTTCATTGAAGTCGCAAAGCCGGCGCCGCAAGCGCCGGCTTTGTTGTTTTCGCAGCACAGTCGCACGGGCTCTTGCACGATCAGGCCCAATGCTTTCCGCGAAAACCTCTCGTCAAGAATTTACGGTTAAGTTTCCCTGCAAGGAATGATCGACCACGCCGGACAACGGCGGGCGATGCGGGGCGTCAGTCAGAGAATGGCAGGCAGGCAACTCTCGGTTTGTAGCGTCGGTGGCGTGAGCCGGAGTTAACTAGAGATGCGTGCGAAGAAGAGTATCCTTGGCCTCGTTTACGCGGGCAGCGAGGTACGTCGAGCCCCCCTGATCGGGATGCAGTTTCTTCATCAGGGCGCGATGCGCCCGGCTGATGTCGTCGCGCCCCGCCCCCGGCTGCAGGCCAAGGATCTGATAGGCTTCCTCGTCCGTCATTTTTCCGCTCGCCGCCGCGCGACGCTGCCCCCCTGCCGTATCGCCTTGCGCGTTCTGACGCCAAGCGGGAAACCGGCGGTCAAGATAGCTTTCAAGTAAGGCAACGCTCTCGGCGTCGAAGGCCGCCATCATCGCGATCAACTGCGGCAGGTCGAATTCGTGAAGCGAGCGGCCGGCGTTCGGCCCGTCCACGATCCGTCCTGACAATTCGCCGCTGTCGTGATCGAGAGTCATCTCGATAAACTGCGAACGGACGCGCGAGGCCTGGCCTGACGACCGCTGTCCGCCACCGCCGAAAATCCCGCCGATATTGCTGAAGCCGCCCGGTCCGAACGGCGACCAGCCGAGCAGGCCGGCGCCGAAGATGCCGAGCGGAATGGCAACGGCAAGCTCGCCACGCAGGCCGGTGTAGGCCGCGACCGCCAGCGCAACCACGCCGCCCGCGATTTTGATGACGCGCGCAAGCACGACCGGGTTGGCCGCGCGAAACATCTGCAGCAGCAAATATAGAACGACAACGGCGACGACGCCGGCAATCAGGGTTGGCATGGCTCTAATATAGCGGCACCGGCGCCGAAAAGCATGCGCTCGGCCCGCAGGCAACCAAAGTCGTAATTACTTGATCTGGCCGATCAGCGCGGCGGCGCCACCGGTGGTCTTCGATAGCCGCAGCAGCGCTTCGCGACCGCCGGCGGCGTAGGCCGCGGCGGCGCGCAAGAGCTCGCGCAACTGCGCCGCGGCGCCGGGATCGAACTTGCACCATGCCCCGCCGGTGAGCCGCGCAATCTCGCGGAACGCCTGTTCGGCGGTGGCGTCGTGGCCTTCCTGGAACATGAACACGGGGACCTTGAGCAGGCCGAGCTCGCCGGCCTTGGCGCAGAGATCGTCGACCGACTCTTCCATGGCGTCACCGACGAACACGACCGCGCGCACGGCGGACGCCACCGCCTCACGCCGCGCCTCCGACAGCACCTTGCCGATCTGGGTATTGCCCCCCTGGCAATCGATCTTGCTCATCAAGCGCGCCAAATGCGCGGAGTCGGAGATCCATCCCGTGGCGCGGCATTCGTTGAACCCGCGGTAATAGACCAGCCTGATATCGAGGCTGCCGAGCGAAGCCGCCTCGCGAAACATGTCGGCCTGCAGCGCGCAGGCCATGTCCCAGGTCGGCTGCCGGCTCATTGTGGCGTCGAGCGCAAATACCAGCCTTCCCTTGGCGCCCGGACGGTGCGGCGACATCGCGCGCGCCTTTGCCACGAAGGCGGCAATGTCTTCCGATGCCGATGGCTTCTCCGGTAACGGGCCGCCCTTGCGCGCCTCGGCCTTTGCCGAGTCAACTTCGCCTGCCGATTTCGGTTTGATGGGTTCGCCGGCCATAAGCGCTCGCGGATAAGCAGCAAGCTCTATGTGGGATGGCGCCTATAGCCGGTCAATGCGCCGGCTCGTGACGCAGCCGCAAATGCACAGTGGCGGTCGGTCGTCTAGTTCGTAACCGGCTTGTTCCTCGGCGGCGAATTGCTGGCCAACGGGGTTGAGAGCGGCACCGGTCCCGGGCTGCTGCTGAGGACGTCCGGTACATTGGTCGGCACCGGCTTCAACGCGGCACTCTTGTCCGACTCGTCCAGGAACTTGTCGAGCATTTTCTCGATCGAAGACTTGGCTGCGTCAGGCCCGGTATCGCGCATGTCGTTATGCTGGAAGCCGGTGTTCACCACCGTGATACCGGCCTGCTCGCACTGTTCGTCGTCAGGCACGACGCCGGGGTCCGGCTTGAACTGCGTATCCTTGGAGCGGAACGACAGGATCTTGAACTTGCCTTCGGTCAGGAACGGGACGCGCAGATTGTCCAGCGTCACCACCTTCTTGATCTCGTCGGGATACTGCTTGGCGAAATACATCGAGATGTCGCCGCCCATCGAATGCCCGACCATCGTCACCTTTTCATAGTCGGCGTTGGGCTGGACCTTCTTCATTTCGTGGATGGCGAAATGGATGTTGGCCACGCCGCGCTGAATCTGCGGCAGACGGCCGACATAGAGCTCGCCGACCTTGGTTACCATCGGCGGATCGGTCGGCAGATCGTGCTGCGGACTGATCGAAAGGTAGCCGCGCCAGGCGAACACGTTCGACAGGAATGAATACTCGGTATGCTTGACGGTATTGCCGTGATTGAGGATCGCAACCGGCAGCTTGATCAAGCCGGCATTGGCCTGCATTTCCTTGTCGCGGCGGACGGCGATGTTGACCGCCACCAGGCGATTGTCACGGTCGGGATCGTGGAACGCGATCGTCTCATGCCGGATCGCCCACTTGCTCGCGGTAAAATACGCGACAGCGACCAGCACCGAGAGTGAAAGCAGAACGAGAATTCCACGTTTCATATTCGTCCTCGCGCCCCGCTAAGGGCCAACCCTGTTTGAGACTCTTTCGGTCCCTTGTTGATGATATATGTCACGATGGCGTGACATAAAGGCCAAATGTTGTGTACTGACCGCCTGATCATTGTGCGATGCACCTATCCATTGTGCAGCCGCCCAGTTCCCAAAAATTTGACCGCTTTTCCTTACGTTGCCTCCCGTCAACCTTTGGTTCGAGGGTTGGATAAAAGTCTAGTGAAAACGTGGTAATGGTCGGTTTGTTCCTTGGCGGGAACCAGTTACCTCCGAAGGTGTAAAAGTACCGGCAAGGGCAGCGACTTAGACCGTTGTGTAAATAACGAGCTTCAGGGCCGGATCGTCATTGGCCTGGAAGCTTGCATACTCCAGTTTGAGCCGGCCCTTCTTGGGATGGGTCAAGGATTTCCGTCCTGCCGCGACGCCGCTGACATCATGGGCTTCCCACCAGCCGGCAAATTCCGAACAGCCCTCCCGCAGACGCGCCAGCAGGTCGCGAAAGGCGGGATCGCCGGCCCAGAGGTCATGCGTCGCCCGGAATTGGGCGACCATGCGCTGGGCCTCGTCCGCCCATGACGCGCCGAACAAGCGCCGCGTCGCGGGGTTGGTCAGCACGGACAACAGGCTGTTGCGATCGGCCTCTGCGAGCCGGCTGAACGCAAAGATCTCGTCCGCCGCCACATTCCAGAAGAGAACGTCCCATCGCCTCCCGGTAACATAGGCCGGAAGGTTGAGCTGCTCGACCGTGCGGCGGATCGCCGGGGCACCGTTTCGCGGCTGAAGGCGCGCCGGTCGGTAGTTTGCGTGAGCTCCTTCAGATGCCGATGCTCGGCCTTCGTCAGCCGCAGCGCGCGCGCCAGTGCGTCGATCGTCGCAGCCGAAGGGCTGACGGATCTTCCCTGTTCGAGGCGGATGTACCAGTCGACGCCGATGCCAGCGAGTTCGGCCACCTCCTCGCGCCGTAGGCCGGGTGTGCGCCGCCGCCGGCCGTCCGAGAGGCCCACGGCCTTTGGCGTCAGCTTCTGCCGTCGCGAGCGCAGGAAGTCGCCGAGTTCGCTCTGTCTGGAATTTGCACCTGCTTCCGCCATGCGCCGCGCCTTTGAGGAGGGTTCAATAATCCTAGGATAATACCAGGTCTTGTTGAGACTTTGGGGCCTGCGAGAATGCTGCGTCAAACGATATCAAGAGGTTCCATGAAGGCTGCCGTCCTCAATGCGCTCGGATCGCCGCTTGCGATCGAAACCCTCGCCGACCCGCCGCTCGGCACCGGCGAGGTCATCGTCGACGTCATGGCGAGCCGCGTGCTGGCCTATGCCAACGAAGTCCTCAGCGGCGAACGAAAGTACCTGATGGAACTGCCCATGGTGCCCGGCCCCGGTGCGATCGGCCGCATCCGCGCCATCGGCCCCGATGCGACCCGTCTTCGTCCCGGCGATTGGGTCTACTGCGATCCGACCGTGCGTTCTCGCGACAATGCGATGTCGCCCGACATTGCCCTGCAGGGGCTCACAGCCGGCAGCGAGGGCGGGCTACACCTGCAACGGTATTTCCATGACGGCGCCTGGGCCGAACAGATGCGCGTGCCGACGGAAAACGCGGTTCCGATCGGCGACATCGATGAAAAGGATGCGGCGCGCTGGTGCGCGCTCGGCACCCTGCTCGTGCCCTACGGCGGTTTCCTCGCTGCGCAATTCCAGGCCGGAGAGATCGCGTTGGTCAACGGCGCGACCGGCAGCTTCGGCAGCGCAGCCGTCGCCGTGGCGTTGGGGATGGGCGCAAGCTGCGTGGTGGCGACCGGTCGCAACGAGCAGGCGCTGGCCGATCTGACGCGACGGTTCGGCAGCCGAGTCCGGACCGTGCCTATGCGCGGCCACGAAGCCGACGATCGCGCGCGCATCCTGCAGGCGGCGCCCGGTCCGATCGACTGCGTGCTCGACATCCTCCCGCCCGCGGCCAATGCCGTGCAAGTACGGACCGCGGTCATGGCGGTGCGGCCTTATGGGCGTGTGGTATTGATGGGCGGCGTCGGCATGCTCGCCGGCGGCGGCCTCGACCTGCCGTACCCCTGCGAAACTGCATCACCCTGCGGGGGCAATGGATGTACCCGCCGCATGCGGCGATCCTGATAGCCGGCCTGATCCGCTCAGGCCTCGTCAGCCTCGATCATTTCGAGGTCACCGCGTTCGGCCTCGACCGCGCCAACGAGGCGGTCGCGCATGCCGCCGCCCACAGCGGCCAGTTCAGGATGACGGTCATCCAGCTGCGATAGGCCAAGCCGGCCCCGATGGCGGTCAGGCGCTCAGGATGTCGCCAATGATGTCGTGGACTTCGAGCGGCTTGTCGACCTGGGTGAACCATTCAGCGCGGTTGGCCGCTCGGCGGCGGCCTCGCTCGTCGAGCGGCAGCTTGAGCTGGCGCAACAGGCTGGTCACCTCCTCGCGCGCCGTGACATGGCCCATGCTGGGTCGAGTTCCGAGCGTGGCCTCGTCGATGTCGTCGAGGGCCGTCAGTCCGCGCGGAAAGAATTCGCGGTAGACCACCCGTTCGGCAAACCCGTCGATCGAACGGAAACCGAGCCGCAGCGAGAGGTCCTTCAGGCTGTCGGCGACGAGCTGCTTGTTGCGGGAGCCGATCATCGACAGGCGATTTCGCACCACGATCCAGTCGGTGCTGGCGCCGTCGAGTTGCCGGCGCTTGCGCCTGGTGTCGCGGACCATTTCCGCATAGTGGCTCTCGCCGGTCACCGAATAGGTGGCGGGATCGACGGTGCCGAGCACGTCGAAATCGAGGAAGCTGTCGTTGATCGGGGTAACCAGCGTGTCGGCCATCGAATGCGCCAACCGCATCAGATAGGAGTCCGAACCCGGCGTATCGATGACGATGAAATCGAAGGCCCGCTCGACCGTGCCGACCGCCTCGGCGAACTGCTGGAACTCGGAGTTTTCATTGTCGGCGATCTGCATCGTCTCGCCGAGCTTGATGCAGTAATGCACCGGGATTTCGAGATCGAGACCGGTGCGGCGCGCCCACGCGCTCCGGTTGGCGATGTAGCGGGTGAAACTCTTCTGGCGGCAGTCGAGGTCGATGGTGGCGACGCGCTGCCCGGCCTTCATCAGGGCAACGGCAATGTGCAGGGCGGTGGTGGATTTTCCGGAACCGCCCTTCTCGTTGCCGAGCACGACGACATGCGCCGACCCGAACTGACCTTGGCTCGCCTGAAGCAACATGACTCAACCCCCGCACGATATCTTCAAATCACGCGCGACTGCCCGTCAAGTGAAATGCGCGACGTCGCATTCAAATCACTCGCGGTGTGTCTTAATCATGAATCCCGATGGTGCGGATTTCGTTCCGGTGCCGCGATCAGTCCAGAGACTTTTCAACCGGCGGGCGCGTGCGTCCGACTTTGGCGTTGAGCTGCCGTAGCCTTGCCATTCCCGAGTAACCTTGGCGGCAAAGCTCTGGCCTTATAAGGTCGGCGCGCCCGCCAAACGGCGTGGCGCCGCCTGCTCCCTCACCCCGTCACAAGCAGCAAGAGATCGAGGCCCGATGTCGCGAAGTCCCATGGTCGTCCGTACCGTTCCTGCATTGCGCCGCGCCGTCGAGGCGTTGCGCGCCCGCAAGGCCGCCGTCGCGCTGGTGCCGACCATGGGTGCGCTCCATGACGGGCATGTGTCGCTGGTGCGGCTCGCCAAGCAACGCGCCCAGAAAGTCGTCGTCTCGATCTTCGTCAACCCGACGCAATTCGCACCTTCAGAAGATTTCGGTTCGTATCCGCGCACCTGGAAGGCCGACCTCGCCAGGCTGACCGCCGAGAAGGTCGACCTGATCTGGAATCCGGACGTCAAGGTGATGTACCCGGAAGGCTTCGCCACCAGGATCGTGCCGGAAGGTCCGGCTACCGCGGGCCTTGAGGATCGTTTCCGGCCGCATTTCTTCGGCGGCGTCGCTACCGTGGTCGGCAAGCTGTTCACCCAATGCCGGCCGGACGTCGCGATCTTCGGCGAGAAGGATTTTCAGCAATTGCGGGTGGTGACCCAGATGGCCGCCGATCTCGACCTCGGCGTCAAGGTGATCGGCTCGCGCACCGTGCGCGAGCGCGACGGGCTCGCGATGTCCTCGCGCAACGTCTACCTGTCGGCGGAGGAACGGCAGACCGCGCCGACGCTCCATCGCGCCATGAAGGAAAGCGCCAGGCGGCTGAAGGCCGGCGAGGATTTCGAGGCCGCGATGGCAGCCGGCCGCGACCTGATCACCGCCGCCGGCTTCGCGCTGGACTATTTCGAGGCCCGGCACGCCGCAACGCTGGCGCGGATTGCGTCGGTCAAGGAAGGACCAGTGCGGATTCTCGTTGCCGCAAAACTCGGCACGACGCGCCTGATCGATAACATCGGGGTGTAAGCCGAGAGAAACCGACTGCTCAGAGCAGCCCGAGATCGCGTAATTCGCGACGCATCGGTTCCGGCATTGCGGCCACGCTGGCGGCGGAGGATTTGGTGAGGTCCGGGGGCGCTGCGTCCTCGGTCAAATAGCGCCAGCCCTGGAACGGGCGCATCGGCCGCGGCGAGACCGCAAACACCTTGGGCTGCATCACCAGGCGGCACCGCCCGATACCGTCCTTGTCGCGGAACGGCTCTATGGCGATGATCTTTTCGCGCGCGGCGATTTCGCCCTTGATCACCCAGTAGAGCGAGCCGCCGGCGAGGATCTCGCCGTCGCGCTTCGGCGTCATCCGCGTGACGTGGACGTGACGAAGCGGCAGGCCCTTTTTCTTGGCAGTCGCCATGCGTTCGGCAACCCACCCTTTGAGTTCTTTGACCGACTCGCAGCCAACGGCAAGCTTGATGAGATGAAGCGGCATGATCCCGCCGATGTAGCGGCCCGTGTGCGCTTTGAAAAGATCACTCCCTGTGGAGATCACTGCTCATTGTCGGCAGTCCCCGAACCCGACGGCGCGAGCTGGACCGGAGCCGCAGTCGACGGCCGTTTCGGCGGCGCTGCTGGCGGCTTCTTGGCAGCGGCCAGCGCTGGTGAGGGTGACGCCGATGGTGCCGGCGGCGGTGCCGCGGCTGGGCGCGGCGCGGCCGGCGATGCCGGCGCGGCAGTAGCCGGCGGCGACGGCTTCGCCGGCGGCTCGGGATTCATGATGCTGACCGGCGGAGTGGAGGCTGAGGTCGGGAATTCGGCATTGGTGGGCTTCCCTGTCGGCACGGACGGCGGTAGCGCCGCCATCATGCCGGCCGCCGTCTGCGTGGGCGCGTTCCACGATGCCGCGTAGCGCATGATCAGGTTTTCGTAGAGGCGCTCCTCCATGTTGGCCGCAATCTGGCGCGTGTCGGTCAGCGAGCGGAACGCGCGGCAGGCCGCGGGCGTACAGCGGTCGCGAACCGTCAGCACATAGGCCGTCAGCCCGTAGCGGTCGCGCTCGACGGCCCGGCGCAGCGCCTGCAAGTCCGAGCCGGCGCCCTTGTTGGCAGTTGCGACATCGCCGAGCGAGGTCAATAGCGTGATCTGCGAGGCCGCATAGCCCACCGCCGCGGCCACTGACTCGGCCGAACCGAACAACGCCTTCTCGCATGCGGCGAGGACGGCATCACCGGCCAGCTCGTCGATGCAGGAAAGTTGCGGCAATGCCGCGGTCGCGGTCAGGACCGGACGAGGCGCTTCCGCCGACTGAACTGGGCCGGCCGCGCCCACGCCGCGGAAGGTCACGACTCCCGCAACGCCGATCGCGAGCAGCGTGATCAACGCCAGCACGCCGTTGGCCACGGATCTCTCCGAGCGCAGCAGCGTGATCAGAACGATGATCCCGACAAATCCGGCGGTGGCCAGCGTCAGGTACAATGGAAGGTTCGGCGAGTGCCAGATCTGATCCAGCGACGCAGCCCATGCCCAGTTCATGTGCGATGTCCCTCAACGCAGCATCAAACGCGATCGAAAGACGAATGCGTCTTTATCGCATTCGCTTTTCGGCAGAATGGTTCTGCGAACGGGGCCTTTTGACGGCGCTTCGAATGGAACCCCGTCAAACGGCTGCTTGCACACAACTGTTTCAGGAAATCGCGAGCTGGCTTTCCTTGGCTACCCGTTCGAAAGCTTCGGTCGAGCTTTTGATGCGATACTGACAGTCGTCGCCATCGGTCGGCAGCAGCCTGATCACCTCATAGGTGCCGCTGGCGGCCGGACGGGCAACGTTGCTGGCAGTAAAATAGACAGTCTCTCCAACGGAGTACTTATGCTTCAACGCCCTCTCCATTACGCAAGAACGCCGGCCGCGCTCACGGTCCCGCTAGCTTTCGGCCGACTTGAGAACCCTGCGGCAACCTAGCACAGCCGCCTGCCCAAAAGCCAGCGGCATCGAGGCATGGCCAATACGCAATTCGGCATGTTTTTCAGGGCGATAACCTGCAATCCCGCGGGTTCCTCGAGGAAACCCGCCTCGCGGCGTCAAGGCCGGCTTTCCCATTATCGGACAGTTGGCGGCAGATTGATCGAATTTCGCGGAGCGCCGGGCGCCCTGCCCCCGGCCCGACCGAAATCAGACCGTCTCGAACCGTTCGATGACGAGCGTTTCGGCAAGGCCGGCGCGGGTCCATTCCTGAAACGCCGGCAGCGACATCATGGCATCGAAATAATGCCGCGCATCGCCTTTCACCTCGATCGCATAGGTACGAAAGCGATGCACCACAGGAGCGAACATCGCGTCCGCGCCGCTGAACGCGCCGAAGAGAAACGGTCCTTCCTTGCCGTAACGGCTGTTGCAATCGGCCCAGATCTCCTGGACGCGCGCAACATTGGCGCGCGCATCGTCCGACAGATCGACGGCGCCGACCGGACGATGCAGGTTCATGCCGCATTCATTGCGCAACGGCATGAAGCCGGAATGCATCTCCGCCGAAATCGAACGCGCATGCGCCCGGCGGGCGCGATCCTCGGGCCACAGCTTCGCCTGCGGATATTTCTCGGCGAGATATTCGATGATCGAAAGCGAATCCCATACCGTGAGGTCGCCGTCGATCAGCGCCGGCACCTTGCCCGCCTTCGAAAAGCTCAGGATCCGGTCCTTGTCCGCCTTGTCGTCGGTATAGAGCGGGATGAACACTTCCTCGAAGGGGATGTTGTTGGCGCGCAGCGCCAGCCATGGCCGCATCGACCATGACGAGTAGTTCTTGTTGCCGATGACCAGTTTCAACATTTGCGGGAAAAATCCTGTTGGAGCCGGCATCTTGCCATAGTGCACCGCACGCGTTCAACCTGTACATCACGATTGCCATAGCCACCATCGGGGATGCCGCCACACATGGGCGCCTATTGGATCGATATCGCCGCCGTCGCTTTCTTCGTCGTGGAGTGGCTGGTCTACGGCTTCACCCTCGAGCGCACCGCCTATGGCCGCGACAGCCTGTCGGCGCGCATGAACCGCTACCGCGAGGTCTGGGTGCGAAACATGCTCGACCGCGAGGCGCGGATGGTCGACATGCAGATCATGGCCTCGCTGCAGAACGGCACCGCCTTCTTCGCCTCCACCAGCCTGATCGCGATCGGTGGCGGGCTTGCGCTGTTGCGCGCGACCAACGATGCCCTGGCCGTGCTTCGTGAGCTGCCGGTCGATCTCACCCCCTCGCCTGCGCTGTGGGAGATCAAATGCGTCGGGCTGATCCTGATCTTCATCTATGCCTTCTTCAAATTCGCCTGGTCGTATCGCCTGTTCAATTATGTCGCGATCCTGTTCGGCGCGATGCCGCCCTCGTCGCAGCGCGACACCGCGGAAGCGGAAGCCCATGTGATGCGCACGACGCGCCTGTTCGAGGCGGCGGGCCGGCATTTCAACCGCGGCCAGCGCGCCTTTTTCTTCGCGCTCGGCTATCTCGGCTGGTTCGTCAGCCCCTGGGTTTTGCTGCTAACGACCGCGCTCGTCGTGATCGTGACCTGGCGGCGGCAGTTCGCCTCCAACGCCTGGCGGGCGATGGGGAGCTAGGCGCGGTGTCAAAATTCAGATAGTGGCCCCGGCAAGCAGGAAAGCGGACCCGAGCGCGAGCAGCGCAAGACCGGGCCAGTTCGATTTGAGCTCAAAGCCGCCACCCGGTCTTTCAGGTTCCAGGGTGTCGCCGGGTCGCCCGGCGCGAAGTCGCTTTCTACCGCTTAGCCGGCCATGCCAGATTGGCTGAAACGCCAGCTGCAGTATCCCGCCGAAAACAAGAAGCACACCAAGCCAAATGAGTGTCATGCTCGTCTCCCGCCAGTGAATGGGCCGCGAGCTGCCGCCGGCCGAAGGCTCGGCGTCTCTTGGTCGATTATCAACGTCCGGCCGGTGCTTCCGGTTCGCCGATCGTGGTTCCATTTGGCCCTCAAAGAGCGACCTCCACCTCTCCCGAGGCCGGGATGATCACGCGCTAGGAGGCGCCAAAATCCTGCGGCGTGAAGCTGAGATCGAGCACTTTCCATTCGCCGTAGCGGTCCACCGGCAGCATGGCGTAGGGCTGACAGGCCTGTAGCGCGCCGATTGCTTCCTGCATCAGCAACAGAGCTTTCATCGAGGCCTTGCCTTCGATTGGGACCGGAGCGGCGGCGAGCCTACCGTCCGGCGCCATCAGCACGCGGAGTTTGACTTCGATGTTGTCGGCCTCCGACAGCGAGGGCGGCAGCTTCGAGCAGGTCTTGAGATGCCGCCGGAATTCCGCGATCAGCGTGCTGGAGATCTTGGCGCCCTCGATCGCCGGCCCGTCAAAATCGTCGTCGCCCTTGCTGCGCCCGGGTGCGGTGGCCGACGGCAGCGGCGAAAGATCGGGCGGCAGGCCGAGCAGCACTTGGTACTTGATCGAGATGTCGGGCTCGGGCGGCTTGTAGGCCGGTGCCGCCGGTTGTGAGTCCGGCCGCACGAGCGCGGCCTGCCGCTGCGGTTGCGGCTGTAGCTGTCCGGACGGCGGCGGCGTTCTGGCAGCAGCGGTCCTGTCCGGCACCGGGAGATCGAGGGTTGGCGCAGGTTCGGGCTTGGTCTCGGCGACGGCCTGTTCGACCGGCTTCGGCTGCTCCGGAATATCCTGCGGCGTCACGATCTCGACCGGAATTTGCTCGGCGGTCACCGCGCCGAACGGATGCGCTTCCGAAAACAGCAGCAGAAGCGTCAGCAGCGATACATGCGCGATCGCCGACGCCGTGATTTCAGAAGGTATGATCCGCCGCAGCTCCATCGCATCGCAACGATGTTCGATATTCCCCTGCCGTCAGCATAGGTTCGGTGGCGCAGCTCCTCAATCCCATTTCGGCGCGAAGCCGAAATCGGTGAGCCGACCGCCGGCGCTGCCCATGTCGGATATCTGCTGCATGTCCTCTTCGGACAGCTCGAAATCGAAGATCTCGATGTTCTCCGAGAGCCGCTCGAGTTTCGAGGTGCGCGGTATAGCCGCCACCCCCTGCTGCACCAGCCAGCGCAGGCAGATCTGCGCCGCCGTCTTGCGATAACGCTCGCCGATCCGCTGCAGCGCGCGGTCGCTCTTGATGCGGCCCTTGGCGACGGGGCTGTAGGCCACCAGTGCCATGCCGTGACGCGCGCAGGCTTCGCGCACCTTGGCCTGGTCGAGATAGGGGTGGTACTCGACCTGATCGCAAGCCAGCGGCTCGGGGCAAGCGGCCACCGCCTCCTCGATCAGGGCCACGGTGAAATTGGATACGCCGATATGGCGGGCGAGCCCCTGCTGCCTGACCCGTGCCAGCGCGCCCAGCGTTTCCACCAGCGGCACCTGCGGATTTGGCCAGTGCAGCAGCAACAGATCGACCTCGGTCAGGCGCAGCCGCACCAGGCTTTCCTTGGCGGAGCGCTCCAGATCATGGGGCGCGAAATGCGATGGCCAGATCTTGGTGGTGAGGAAAACCTGATCGCGCTTCACGCCCGCCGCACGCAGCCCCTCGCCGACCTCGCGTTCGTTGTCGTACATCTGCGCGGTGTCGATGTGGCGGTAGCCGAGCCGCAGCGCCTGCTCGACGATCCGCGCGCAGGCGCGCCCGCGCAATTCCCAGGTGCCCAGCCCGATCGCCGGAATTTTTGCGCCATTTGCTTCGATAAACAGCATTGGTTGTATCCGCGGACCGGCCCCATTATGGGCTGCGGGAACAGCCGTGCCAACAGATAGCGTTTCGCGACTTAAGCGAATTCGGCTTCGCGTGAAGAAAACGCGACAAACGCAGAGACTTAAGCGGGCGACGGCTCGGTGGCCAGCGCTGCGAAAACGGTGTCCGGCGAATGCGCGATCACAGCGAGCAACGCCCGCGCCGGTCCCCGCGGCGCACGCTTGCCCTGCTCCCAATTTCGGATGGTTTCGACGGGCACGCCAAGCCTTGCCGCGAATTCGAGCTGGGTCAGTTGGGCGCGGCGGCGCAGATCGCGCACCGCCGGGAGCGGCGCCGTTTCGTTCGACGCGGGGACCGTAGACCCGGTCTCGGGCTCGGGCATCGCAAGTGCGAGGCCGGGCATCGACGGCGCGAGCCCGGGCATCGAGGGCGCGAGCGGGAACTCCTGCCCGTCCCGCAGTTCGACAATCCGTCCATCCGCTTTCAGCCGCAAGCGCTGCATGTTGACCTCATGGGCCACCATCATCGGCCAAGCGCCTTAAGGTCCACTTAACGATAAATGAGGCGCTTGCCTGACGCGTTTTCTTCACGCGCGCCGGCAGCAGCTTGAAAACGCTATGTTACTTCAGCCCGAACCACAGCGTGGCGATGCCGAGAAACGAGAAAAAGCCGACCACGTCGGTGATGGTTGTGACGAAGGTCCCTGACGCCACCGCCGGATCGGCGCGCACCCGGTCCAGCACCATCGGGATCAGGATGCCGCCGAGCGCGCCGGCCACCAGGTTGCAGATGATGGCGAGGCCGATCACGACGCCAAGGCCCGGGATCTTGAACCACGCCACCGCGGCGACGCCGGTGATGACGGCAAAGGCGAGCCCGTTGACGAGGCCGACCATCGCCTCGCGCATGACGACGCGGAACGCATTGTTGGAACCGAGCTCGCGGGTCGCCAGCGCCCGCACTGCCACTGTCATGGTCTGGGTCGCGGCGTTACCGCCCTGGCTCGCCACGATCGGCGCCAGCACGGCGAGCGCCACCATCTTCTCGAGCTGGCCCTCGAACAGGCCAAGCACGGAGGACGCCAGGAACGCGGTCGCGAGGTTGACGAGCAGCCAGTTGAAGCGGCCGCGTGCGATGGTCCAGACATTGTCGGACAATTCTTCGTCGCTGGTGACGCCGCCCAGCGCCTTCAGATCCTCGTCGGCCTCTTCCTCGATGACGTCGACGACGTCGTCGATGGTGATGACGCCGACCAGCCGGTTGGTGGTGTCGACGACGGGAGCGGCGACCAGATTATACTTGCCGAACATCCGCGCGACCTCTTCCTGGTCGTCGAGTACGGAGACGCGGCGGCGGTCTTCCTCGATCAGGTCGGCAAGCGGCACAGGGCGGCGCGCCCGCAGCAGCGTGTCGAGCGAGACCGCGCCTTGCCAGTGCTTTTCGGCATCGACCGCGTAGACCTCGTAGAAGCGGTCGGGCAGATCGGGGGTATCTCGCATGTAGTCGATCGTCTGGCCGACGGTCCAGTCCGGCGGCACTGCGATAAACTCCGAGCTCATCCGCCGGCCTGCGGAATTTTCCGGGTAAAGCAGGCTGCGCTCCAGCGGCTCGCGCTCGGCCGGCGGCAGCTTTTCGAGGATCTCTTCCTTGTCCTCCTGGTCGAGGCCTTCGAGCAGTTGGACGGCGTCGTCGGACTCCAGTTCGCGGACGCCCTCGGCGACCGTCTCCGGCTCGAGCTCCTCGAGGATCTCCTCGCGGACGGCGTCGTCGACCTCGTTGAGCGCCGAGAAGTCGAAATCGGTGCCGGTGATCTCGACGAGGGTGACGCGGTCCTCGGGTTCGAGGGCGGCGATCAAATCGCCGAGATCAGCCTCATGGAGTTCCGCCACCACCTCGCACAGCAGCGGCCGGTCGGCGGCATGAATGGCGCGCGCGATCTCCTCGACGAATTCGTGACGGAGCTGGCCCTCCTCATCCCGCATCGGGAGATGGTCAAGCACCGAGCCTTCCGTGAGCCGCGCTGCGGCGGCTTGGGCAATGTCGATATTCTCGGCCATGCCGCGCCCTCGCCGGTTTGACAGAATGAGAGAAATGTCTGAGCTATCGCCCCGCATTACCCAATCGCCTGCGCCATGCGCAATGCCAAATATCGCCAACTGCAAATGATGCGAAATTTTAGCGCGGCGCTGTACGCGGCAGTCGCGACATTGATGAGCTCCGTCGCGCCGGCCGCCGCCGCCGAATGTCCCCGCAAGGACGCGCTCGGCACCTCGCGCGTCCTTGCGGTGGATACCGCTACCTACCCGCGCGTGGGGCTCAAGAGCTTTCCACAAACGTTGCCACTGGCAGACCGCGAGGTGGTGCTGACCTTCGATGACGGGCCGTGGCCTGCGACGGACAAGAAGATCCTGGCGGCGCTGGCGCAGGAATGCGTGCGCGCCACCTTCTTCCTGATCGGAAGGTCGGCCTCAGCCCATCCCGAGCTGGTGCGAAGAATGGCAGCCGAGGGCCATACCATCGCCCACCACACCTGGAGCCACCGCAATCTGAAATACATGAAGCCGGAGGCGGCCATCGGCGAGATCGACAAGGGTATCGCGGCGGCCGAAGCGGCGCTGCACGGGACGGCCACCACGACCCCGAGCACACCGTTCTTTCGCTTCCCCTATTTTGATATGTCGCCCGCCACGCTGGAGGCCTTGCAGAAGCGCGGCATCGCCGTGCTGGGCGCTGACCTCTGGGCCAGCGATTGGAATCCGATGACGCCGGCCCAGCAGTTGAAACTGCTCACCGATCGGCTGCAGGTCGCCCGCAAAGGCATCATCCTGCTGCACGACCCGAAGGGACAGACCGCCACCATGCTGCCGGCCTTCCTGCGCTATCTCCGCGACAACCATTACCGCGTGGTTCACTTGGTTCCGGCGGATGCCAAAACCGTGGCCAGCAAAGCACATTAGATCACGATCTGCTTGGCCAGCGCGGTTCTTGCCCCCCGGATCGGGCGCCAGGGCCAAATTAAGTCTGGAATTCAGGTGATTAAGACGGCATTCATGATGCAATTGTAAGCCGTTGCGTGCGCTTGGAATGAAGCCGGGGTTCAATGATCGCTAGCGTATTTGGGGAGCTGCGGTGGTCGTGGACCGCCTTGTGCGTGGGCGTCGTAACCTCTGTCGCCGCACAGGCTGCGTCGGCCGCCGATTGCCCAGGTCATCCCGACGCCATCGGCACGTCACGCACCATCGTGGTCGATCCGCGCGCCTACCCCATCATCGGCACCATGCAATATGGCAAGACGCTGCCGCTGCAGGACCGTGAGGTGGTGCTGACCTTCGATGACGGCCCGCTGCCGAAATACAGCAACCTGATCCTCGACATTCTGGCCGCGCATTGCGCAAAGGCGACCTTCTTCATGGTCGGGAGCCAGGCCAACGCCAATCCGGAAGGCGTGCGCAAGGTTCGCGATGCCGGCCATACGGTGGCCACCCACAGCCAGAACCATCCCGCCGGCATGGATCGACTGCCGTTCGACCGCTCCAAACAAGAGATCGAACAGGGCATTGCCTCGGTGACCGCGGCACTCGGCGACGGCACCGCGCCGGCGCCGTTCCTGCGCATTCCCGGCCTGCGCCGGACCGACGAGATCGAGGCATTCGCCGCTTCCAAGGGGCTTCAGCTGTGGAGCGCCGATTTCCCGGCCGACGACTGGCGCGACGTCTCCGCCAATCGCGTCTATGAGCTTGCGATGCAGCGGCTGGAGCGAAAGGGCAAAGGCATCTTGCTGCTGCACGACATCCAGCCGCGCACGGTCACGGCGCTGCCGAGAATCCTGCACGAAATGAAGGCGCGCGGCTATCGCATCGTCCATGTCGTGCCGGCGACACCGGGGCGGCCGGCGACGCCGACCGAACCGCAGCAATGGCTGTTGCATCCGCCGTCAGAGACGGTGGCGATTTCGCGCTGGCCGAAGGTTCCGAAATTCGCTGCAGCCGGCCCGGCCGCGCTTCCTATCCCAGCCTTGTCCGATCTTGACTGGCGCAATCCGGATGCCGTTACGCGCGCACATCGGCGCGGAGGCGCTGTGCCCTTGCCGCTGATAGCGCTGTGGCCGCGGCAGATCACCTTGCCGCCGAACGGCGTGCTGGCCACACTCCCGGTGCCGGCTGCGAGCATTTTCAGGATTCCGGATCCGTTGACGCTGACCTCGCCCGTACGCCGGATCGACACGGCAGCTAATGCCCGTGCCACCGAAGTCTCCGCCAAGCTGGCCGGCAAGTCGCGCCGCAACGGGCACCCGGCGGCGGCGCGGCCGGCGGCATCGGCCGCCCAGCCTGCGCCACCGGGCGCCGCAACTACGCCCAAGCCGGCAGATTCCAGAAAGAACGGGCGCTCGGTCCGGGTGGCCGGCTTGAAGAAGCGCTGATCGGCCGGTTCTGATCGAACGGATCAGGACCGCGCTCCAATCATTTGTATTTATGCATTTTCCTGATGCCTGCCCTTCGTACAGGCCGCAATCGGGCAGACTCAGTTCGTTACGATCTTGGCGAGACAGAGCAAGATGACGATGGCGAGAAACAGCAGGTCGATATAGGCCTTTATCTCGCCGGCATGGCGGAGGCCGCTGACCTCGGAGATGACCTGCTTGCGCGTCGACGTCGAATTCGGCCCCTCGCCCAGCGCCGCCACCAGACGGCGCGCCTCCAGTTCCAGCCGCTCGATGCGCTGGAAGAAGTGAAACGAGCGCAGCGCGGACGCCGCATGCATGCCGGCATAGACCAGCACGAGAACCGCCACGACCACGCGGTGCTGATATTTTTCGAGGAAGTTCAGAGCGAAATAGACCAGCGCCAGGAACACGAAATTGGAGAGGAATCGATAGGCATAGCTCAGAAACAGCATGAAGATGCTCCGGGTGGTCTCAAGTAGCGCGAACTCTTGGAAGCGCCGAACTGCGGCAGGCGCGCGGACCGGAATCACCGGCCGGCGGGCTGGCGCACTCTACGCGAACGATGCGACGGCAGGGCACTATTAACCCGCACTCGCTTCCAAAGGAATCGCGCCCGTGTCATTGCGGACACGCCAGCTCTCGCTCCCGATGGTATGAAGACAATACCGCAACTTGTGATAAGGATACGATCCTGCCGATCAGGGCTGCGGCCGCAGCGGCATTCTCAGCGACTACCTGACATCACAAAAGAGAACCCGTCATTTGCGACGGGGTGCAGGTCTAGGGAGGACTACAAACTAAGCTGATTCGCGGCGCGGAGGTGTACCGCAATTCACATACGCTATTGGAAACTCATGGCCTCCCGTCGGGACGGCAAATCTGATCGATGTTCCTGATATCTCACGGCGGCTACAATTTGCCGTCGATCATCTTGAGCTTGACGGTCTCGCAGGTCTTGCGCACTTGCTCGGTAAAGATCGAGCATTCCTCGATGCGCTTGAAAATCTTCTTGGCTTCCTCGCGGTACGACGTTGCGGTATCGCGCATGAAGGCAATGGCATTATGCACTTCGGCGGTCATTGCCTCGCATCTCTTCGCCGCGTTGATCAGCTCTGCGCCCATTGCTTCGATTTCCTTTGCGGCGGCTTCATAGTCACGGACCACGGCTTCGGCCGAGAGCGCGCCAACGCGCGTAACGCCCTCTTCATGCTCGACGTAATCCGGCATCGGGCCCGATGGAGCCGTCCTGATCACAGGATGGCTTCCCACGACGTCCTCTTCAAGTTTGGCTAAGTCCAGCGGCGCAGTTCTGTGTAGTCGTTCGACACTCGCCATAGGTCATTCTCCGTAACTCAATGAACAACCCCCAGAGCGTGAGCATGGCGACCGATTCGTGGCGGAAACCTGAATCAAAGAGAGCAACTAAAAGGCGAACGTGTGAATGCACGAGCCGCGACGTCGTGCCCAGGGCGCTCCTGTTCACGCGAAGCCACGCCGCTTCACGCATAGCCAGGCCCGGCGCATCGGGATGCGCGCGGCCTACGCTTAAGGGGCGATTAACAGTTTTGCATCAATGATTGAGGTTCCAGCGCAATATCCTTTCAAGCCGCAAGAATTGCGGAGCCGCACTCAAACCTCTTCAGGAGGATCGATTGAGGACGCTTCTTGTTTGCGCGATGGCTACGACCCTGGTCGGTTGCAGCAGCCAACAACCAACCCAGCCATCATGCGTTGGACTGAACCCGCTGGCCTGCCTGACTGCGGTTCATGTGCCGATTGAACCTGAAGCGCATGACAACGATGCTGCCGCAATCAGACCGGTGCCTGCCGTCGCCGAGCGCGGCGACACCCCGCCGCGATCCCATGCGCACCGTGAAGTCCGTCGGACACCGAGGCCAATCAAGGTCGCGGCGAAAGCCGCTTCTCCCGTTCCGATACCGCTTCCTTCACCGCAAACAAGCCAGCAGACGACGGGCAATGCCGTTGCCGGACAAGCGACACCAGCAAGTACCACCGATCCGCATTCAACGACCGACGTTCCGCAAACCCGAACGATCGAGGAGCAGGTGGCGGCTGCCTCTGCCGTTGCGGAGCGAATGTCGGTCCCGACGCTGGATGCGTCGCTGGACGCTCTCGTGGCCGTGCTCGTGGCTGATACGGGCGTCAAGTCGGTCTCCGACCTGACCGGCAAGACAATTGCGATCGACGATCGATATTCCGAACAGTCCATCAGCCGCGTCCGGACCGCGATGGTGGCGGCGGGCGCGCTCGAAGTCCAGGTGAGCAAAGGTCAAACCGCGGCGATCAATCGGCTGGTCAGTAAAGAAGTTCCGGCCGCCATCGTCGGTTTAGTCTCTGCCGCCGCCGCGGATAGCTTTCCCGAGCTCGCACGATACAGGACCTTTCAAGTCCCGCTTAAGCCTCGATCAAGCCAGGCCAAGCCGTGACATGTTTGCCCCTCGGAGGTTCACCAGCCCGCGACGGGATGCGGGCGGAGCCAAAAACCAACAAAGAACAGGGCTGATCTCCGAGGGGCGCTCCGAGAGAGAAGAAGACATTTAGCAATTTCAACAACTTGCATCTCGCGCCAATAAACGCTTTTCAACGCCGGCGTTCGAGAGCGGCAACACATCCCAATGGGCGGCTCCCGGAACTAGAGTCGAGCCGTGACTAGCGCAAAGCCTGTTCGAGCCTTGCGATATTCCTGAAGCCTCGGGCCGGAATTGAGCCATGTTCTTTAAATGATATTGCGGCATGCCGTCGATATTGCAGCTCGCCTGCCCTGCTCCAACGCTGGTTGAATTGATTGTTCGTGCAGCCGTGATCTGCGGACGCTACCATGATCCGAATCGATCCCTCCCGGGTTGCGAGAGATGCCTTCATCAAGCCGCGCTGATGCCAGCGTCGGCCCTCAATCAAGAATTCATGCATGTTTGATTTTCTCAAATCGGTAATCGGCATCGGCAAACCGGCGGGAATCGCCACCGAGGCCGACAACGCCACGGCCAGGGAGATCGTAACCGACCTCAAGCGACTGGAGACGGTCAGCCCGGATCTCGCGAAGCGAGCCATCGGCTACGTCCTGACGGGTGAAGGCAGCTCCGTGCTGCTTCAGATCGAGCAACAGGCCAGCGCCGTTCAAAATGCCCTCAGCCACTATCACTACAACACCCCGACGACGGCGGCTCAGACCACGGCGCAGGCGGCCATCAAGGCCCGCAGCAACGTTATCGGGCGTCGACATGGATCCGAAGCAACCTGGATACGTCGCTATTTCGAGGTGCTCACGCTACCTCACAAAGGTTCGCGCTGGGGTATGTTCTCGCATCAGGGACCGAGCCCATTGTGGCTTCGGGGCCTTTTTGCCCAGGGGGAGCTCAGCCTGCAAACGAAGCTGGCAACCGATTTCAACACGGTCTTGAGCTGGCGCGATGCTGAAGATAGCGCGACGGTTTTCGCGTTAGACCTGCTCGTTCTGGAGAAGGTCAACCAATACTACTTTAGCGGCCACGACATCGGATCGAAGTTTGATTTCAAGAGAGGCCTGCTCGCGGAGAAGCAGGCGGCCATGGAGTCGTTTGCGAAATATGACCGCCCGGGCCAGGCCATTTTCATTCATATCCTGAAGCAATTCGACCTGGTCAAGGACGAATATTTTCACTTCATCTACCAGCAGTACCTGCTGACAACCAGCAAGGCGGTTCGCGAGGCGGCCCAGAACGCGTTGCTCGCCTCACCGCCCGAAACATTGGCCGCAAGCGCCACCCAGACTCTCGCCGACGGCAACCCGACGGCACGTGCGCAGGCCGCGCAGATCCTGCCGCTTGTGATGGGTGAACAGGCCCGGCCGCTGCTCGAAAACCATCTTGCCAAGGAAACGTCAAAGACCGTCCGCAAGGTCATCGAACTCGGGCTGGGACCGGCGGTCGTGCGCGACGGCGCCGCCGAGACCGCGCGCACACTGAAGGGCGATGGCGCCGAAGGCTACCTTGCCGCTGACGGCACCGAAGTGCTTTCGCCGCCGCTCGCAGCGATGCCGGGACCGACGCCGCTGCCCGACAGCGTCAAGGCCGGATATTGCAATCTGCTCGACAAAGCCCACGCCCAGTGGATGAAGCACTACGAGTACCAGAAAGCACTCCACGAAAACGCGACGGCCGAGCAACGGAAGGCTTGGCGGAAACCAGAGCTGCCCAAACCGATCGAACACTCCGTTGCCGACAGATACTGTGCGTTGTTGGCCTCGGACCGTCCGATCGATGAGGATGTGGTCGTCAAGATCGGTAACATCTCCCCCTTTGCTCCCTACAACGCAGGGGCCGCGGCCGATCCACCGTTCAACAATCCAGACCTGACGCTGTGGCATCTCTGCCGCGCGCGTTCCGTTGAAGCGGGCAGGACAAGGAACCACAACTGGCTCATGGGGAATCTGCTGAATGGCCACGGGGCTATCCCCGCAGCTATTCATGCGCGACTGACCAACGGCCTCGATTTGCGCACTCTGGCGACACTGATGCGGCAGGACCTCGAACCGAAGGCGCTGGCAATCCACGTCGTGAACGTCGGCATCTCGGAAGACCTGCCTGCGGAGACAATCTGGCCACTTCTCGCAGCTCATTTCGATGTACTCGATCAGGCGCTCGGGCAAGTAGCAGCAACGGATTTTCGCGAACCGCCGGTCTTGAACGCGTTGAGCCGGCTCCGCCTGTTTCCGAAATTGCCGGCGCGCTATTTCAACACGGTCCTGATCCACGCGCTGTCGGCCAAGAAATCCGTCAACAAGCCGGCCCGCGCGTTGCTGCTCGGGATCGACGGTATAGAGCAACGTCTGCTGCCGTTCCTTTCGGACAGCAAGCAGGATGTCCGCTCGGGCGTCGCCCAGATGCTCGGCGCCATCGGTGCCGAGAGCGCCATCGAACCGCTCAAGAAGGCGCTTGGCAAGGAGAAGTCCGAACTGGTGCGGGCAGCTGTGCTCGGCGCGCTGCGCAGGCTCAATGTCGATATTTCCAGCTACGTCTCGCCGGAAATCCTGATCAAGGAAGCCACCACCGGCCTGAAAGGCAAGAAGGCCAAGGATATCGGCTGGTTTCCGCTCGATAGCCTGCCCGCCCTCAGTTGGGCGAGTGGCGGCACTGTGCCTTCAGACGTTCCACGCTGGTGGATCGCACTTGCGGGAAAGCTGGCGCAGGCGGGCGGCAACACGCTGTTCTCGCTCTGGCTCGATCAGCTCACGCCCGAGAGTGCCGAGGCGCTCGGTCGTCACATCCTCGGCAGCTTCCTGCGTTACGATGCAACGCACTGCTCTGAAGACGAAGCAAATGCCCATGCCAAGGCCCATGCCCAACAGCGCTACGAACAATACCAGGAATATGCGAAGCGCTGGGACAACGAGTTTTACCGCTCCTATACGTATGAAAAGGCGTTTGCCGATCTGCGTGCCGAGAAGCTTGGGATCTATCTCAACAATGCCCAGGCCGATCGCGGTATCCTTGGATTGGCGACGCGCGCGGAGGGTACCTTCGCGGTTCAGATGGTCCGCACCTATATGCGCGATCACTATAAGCGGACCGCGCAGGTCAAGGCGCTCACTGAATATCTGAGCGGCAACACGTCTTCGGCCGCGCTGCAGTTGCTGCTGTCGATCGCCCGCCGCCATCGCACCAACGCGGTCCAGGTGCTGGCGCAAGAGCTGGTCGAACGCCTTGCCGACGAACGGAACTGGACCACCGACGAGCTGGCCGACCGCACCATCCCGACGGCAGGTCTCGATGAGCGCGGCACGCTCGACTTGGAGATCGGCAGCCGTGTCTATCAGGCAAGGCTCGATGCCGAAGACGTGCTCACGCTCTACAACCCCGATGGCAAGGTGGTGAAGAGCCTGCCCCAGGTCAGTGACGGGCCTGACAAGGAGAGTGCCGCGGAAGCCAAGAAGGCGCTCTCGAACGCCAAGAAGGAATTGAAGCAGGTTCACGAATTTCAGGCCAAGCGGCTGTACGAAGCGCTCTGTGTCGGCCGGCGCTGGCAGCTTGCCGATTGGCAGCGCTTCCTGCTCGAGCATCCGATCGTCGGGCGGCTGGTGCAGCGCCTGGTCTGGCTCGGCCTGGACGCGCAAGGCGAAATCGTCGCTTCGTTCCGGCCGCTTGAGGATCTGTCATTGACCGATAGCAGCGACAATGCCGTCGATCCCGCCTCTTTCGCCGCCGTCCAACTCGCGCACCGCTCTCTGTTCACGGCCGAACAAAGCGAAGCCTGGAAGCAACATCTCGCCGACTACAAGGTCGACCCGCTGTTCAATCAGCTCGACCGCCCGGTGCTCACGAGCGCCGTTGGTACCTCCATCGAGGACCGCACCGGCCACATCATCGAGGCCTTCAAGCTGCGCAGCGCGGCACAGAAGCTCGGCTATGAGCGCGCGCAGGCCGAGGATGGCGGCTGGTTTACGCAATACATCAAGCCCTTTGGCGGCATTGCGATCAACGCCGTGATCGAGTTCACGGGATCTCCGCTGCCTGAAGAAAATCGGGCGGTGGCCCTGGTTGCGGCCAAGTTCGTGCGGGCGCGCAAGGGCGCGCGGTCGGCTTACGGCGTGCAGATTGCGCTCAACGAGGTGCCTTCGGTGCTGCTGAGCGAAGTCTGGAATGACCTTCATCAGATTGCAGGCGCCGGCAGCGGATTTGCTGAGGACTGGCGCAACAAGGTGGGCTGGTAATGGAACAACGAAACGCGTTGCAACTGCGCCCCAGCGCCGAAATCCGGTTCGCCGACGAGCTCGCGGCGCTGAAGGCAGCCGATCAGGGAAGACGGCCGCCGGGATGGGCGCTCTCCGCACGCGCGGTCCGCAGCTTCATCCTCGGCGACAGCAAGCTCGCCATTCGGCGCAAATTCTATGGTGACGATGCGCTGGTCGAACGAGCATTGGTCGCCTTGATGAGCGAGCAAGGCCTGATGCTGGTGGGCGAGCCGGGCACGGCCAAGTCGATGCTGTCCGAATTGCTGGCTGCAGCGATCAGCGGTTCGTCGATGCTGGTGGTACAGGGATCGACCGGCGTCACCGAGGACCATGTCCGGTACGGCTGGAACTATGCGCTGCTGATCGCCGAGGGACCGACCCCGCGCGCGCTCGTTCCCTCCCCGGTGATGGAAGCGATGCGTCTTGGCCGTGTCGTACGCGTCGAGGAGCTGACGCGATGCCCGCCGGAGATTCAGGATGTCCTGATCTCCGTGCTGTCGGAAAAGGTGATGGCGGTACCCGAGCTCGGCGAGAGCGCCAGCGTCTACGCAGCGCCCGGCTTCTCGGTGATCGGCACCGCCAATCTCCGCGACCGCGGCGTGCATGAAATGTCGAGCGCGCTCAAGCGCCGTTTCAACTTTGAAACTGTGACCCCGCTGACCGACCCGGCCCTGGAAACCGAGTTGATCCGTCAGGAAGTCGACAAGCGGCTCGGTCAGGCTGATATCTCAGTGAACTTCCCCGACGAGGTCACCGATCTTCTCGTCACCACCTTCCAGGATCTGCGCCGCGGTCAGACCAAGGACCAGGTGCCGCTGTCAAAACCGGCAGCCGTGATGTCGACGGCGGAGGCCGTGAACATCGCCCACGCGGCGGCACTCGAAGCAGCGTTCCTCGGCAATGGCGATGTCGGCGGCGCCCATATCGGACGCCAGTTGCATGGCGTCATCGTCAAGGACAATGCGGAGGACGTGAAGAAGGTTCGCGCCTATGTCGATCACATCGTCAAGGAGCGCGCCCGCCGCAGTAAAGTGTGGTCGGATTTCCTCGGCGCAGTGAAGGCCATGAAAGACGAGAGCTGAGGCTCACGGCATGAGCGCACTCGATCCGGCCGCGACCGCCATTCGCCTGTTTGATTCAGAACGCAACCTTCACTTCTTTCCGATCCGTCATCACTCGCCGGCCTGCGCGTTGCACCTGCGCGAAGCGCTGCGCGCCATCCGTCCCACCGCCGTCCTGATCGAGGGGCCGGTCGATTTCGAACCTCTCATCGGCGAGCTGCTCGCGCCGGGCGTCGTGCCGCCGGTCGCCATGGTAGCGTTGCCCGACAACGAGGCGCGTGCCGAGAAAGGCCGCGGCGGCACCACCTATTATCCAATCTGCCGCCATTCACCCGAATATGTCGCGATCCAGCAAGCGACCGACCTCGGCGCCACCGTCCGCTTCATCGACCTGCCGTCCCGCCACCCCGCGATGCTGTCGGACGGTCGAGACAGGCAGGACCAGCCGCTGCTGCCGATGCGGGAGACCATGTTCGATCGCGGCGCCTATGTGGAAGCGATGTGCGCGCGAGCCGGTTTTCGCGATGGCCTGGCGTTGTGGGACGGTCTGTTCGAAGCGCGCGCCCGCAGCACCGACTGGCGCGGCTTCTTTGCCAGCGTCGGCGCCTATTGCGCGGCATTGCGAGCCGCATCGGACAAGGATGAATTGCAGGCTGACGGAACGCTGGCGCGCGAAGCCATGATGCGCGCCTGCATCCACGACGCGATTGCAAAGGCCTCCGGACCGATCGCTGTTATAACAGGCGGCTTTCACACGCCCGCGCTGATCGACGCGCAACCGGACGCGCCACGACCGGCCGGCGCCACCACCCGCTCGAATGCCTGGCTCATTCGCTACGACTTCCGCGCCCTCGACCGCCTCAACGGCTACGGCGCCGGTCTACCACTGCCGGGCTTCTACGAGCGGATGTGGGAACGCCTGATCGGAACGAACGATGATGCCAATAGCTCGCTGACTGAGGAGATCCTGGTCGGCTTTCGCGCGCATCTGATCGCGAACGAACCGGCGCTGGCGTTCGCGTTCCCGACCCTTCGCTCCATGGTCGAGGCGGCAAGGCGGCTTGCCGAGTTGCGCGGACTGTCCGAGCCCGGGCGAACCGAGCTGTTCGACGCGCTGCGATCGTCAGCGATCAAGGAGGAAATCGAGGTCGGCGCTCATCCGCTGTTGGCCGCCTTCACGACATTTCTCCAGGGCGACCGGCTAGGTGACCTGCCACCCGGCAGCCGGCTGCCGCCGCTGGTCGAGCGAGCCCGGGGCGAAGCCAGAGCTCTCGGCCTGTCGCTCGAAGACGCGGTGCCCAAGACACGCGAGCTCGATATCTACCGAAAACCCCGCCACGGTCAGACAAGCCGATTTCTGCACGCCATGCGGCTGGTCGCGCCCGCCTTCGCTCAACGCAACAAAGGCCCCGACAGGGTGCATGGCTTTCGCGCCGACATGCTGATGGAGACCTGGACCTATGCCTGGTCGCCCGCCGTCGAGGCCTCACTGATCGAGCGGGCGGCCGATGGCGAAACCGTCAGGGATGCCGCCGCCACGATCCTGATCCGGCGCCTTGCCGATCTCGAGAAGGAAGGCCAGCGCAACAACGCCGAGGCGGCTTTCAACCTCCTGAGTGTCGCCTTCGATGCCGGGATCGGCAGCGCCGCTGACACGCTGGCTGCGGCCGTCGGCGTCGCGGTAGATGAAGACACCAATCTGGCGCGCTTGACCAACGCCCTGGTGATCGGTCAGGCCCTCAACAGCCGGGCCAAGGGGATGCAGTCCGACAACGGCGTCCGGGCTTTCGCCTCGCTGCTTCCTCCCCTGCTCGATCGGTTGGCGCGGCGCATCGCCGAGTTGCTGTACGGCCTTGCCGCCGTCAGCGCCGACAATGTCGGCGAAGCGACGGGTTGTCTGGCGGCGCTGGCGGAGGCAATGGCCGATCCCGATCCGCCATTTCCGACCCAACCGCTCCGCGATGCCCTGCAGCATCTGATGACCGTCCAGCTCGATCCGCAACTTGCCGGCGCCGTCATTGCGCTTGCCGCGCTGATCGGCCTGATCGATGAGCCGGAAGCAGGACGACGCCTGTCGGCCGCGCTGGCGGGGGCATTCGAGCGCCCTGGTGAAGCCGTGCGCACGCTTTCGGGCGTGATGGCGCTGGCGCCGCAGCTGTTCGTCAACGACAGCAGCGTCATCGCGGCGATCGATGGTTTGTTCGGCGCCGTGGACGACCAGGGATTTCTCGCGCTGCTGCCGCAACTGCGCATGGCATTCGCCGAACTGAGCCCGCACGAGACCGATCGGGTTGCCGCAGTTGTCGCGGCAGCCCATGGTGCCGGCGAAGACGACATCGCGATCCTGCAGCAGGTCCCGGATGCGCGGGTGCTGTCGGAGCACCTGGCTCTCGGCGAACGGCTGCGCAGCCAATGGCTCCAGGACGGCCTGGCTGCATGGCTGGAGCCCTCGCCATGACGCCGCCGAACGACAGAGCCGGTCAGCGATTGTCCGCAGAGCAGACGCAGCGCCTCTTGCGCTGGCGCATGGCGTTGGGGCGCTACGCGGACAATCAGCTCGGCAGTTCGGGCCTCACGGCTGAAGAGCTGCGTCGCGACCAATTGCTCGAACGCATCTATGCGGAGCGCGGCCGCCAGCGCGGCCTGCGCCTGGGCAGCGGCCGCAAGGGCTCGCTCGATCCGAGCCAGATCACCATTCCCGACTGGCTCAACGACAGCCGCCGGCTGTTTCCGGCCTCGGTGTTCGAGACCATTCAGGGCCATGCGCTGAATGACCTCGGCCTGGCCGGACTGTTCGCCGATCCAGCCTCGCTGCAGAAGCTGCAACCCAATCTCGACCTGATGAAGGTGCTGCTTGCCTTCAAGGGAAAGGCGGACAGGAACCTGGTCGAGGCGATCCGCGGGGTCGTCGATACCGTGGTCGAAGAGCTCAAGCGGAAACTGAAGGCGGAGATGGAACGTGCATTGTCGGGCCGGCGCGATCGCTTCCGCCGCGGCAAGCTGCGATCGGCGGCCAATCTCGACCTCCGCCGCACCATCCGAGACAATTTGCGGCACTACAGCCCCGAGCGTAAGGCCGTCATCGCCGAGCGGCTGCATTTTGTCGCCCGGAACAAGCGACGCATGCCATGGACGATCATCCTGTGCGTCGACCAGAGCGGGTCGATGCTCAACTCGCTCATCCACGCCACCGTGATGGCCTCGATCCTGGCGGGGCTGCCGGCCGTGGACGTGCGCTTCGTCGCTTTCGATACCTCGATCGTCGATATGTCCGACAAGCTTGCCGATCCGGTCGACCTCCTGCTCTCGGTCCAGCTTGGCGGCGGCACCGATATCGCGCGCGCCATGACTTATTGCGAGGGCCTTGTCGTCAATCCCAGCCGTACCGTCATTGCGCTGATCAGCGACTTTGAGGAAGGCGGCTCGCTTGCCGACCTGCTGCGCTGTGTCCGGCGCCTTGCGGAAGCCCGCACCCGGCTGATCGGCCTCGCCGCGCTCGACACCAACGGCGCGGCCGTGTTCGACCGCTCTGCCGCCGCGAAGCTGGCAGGCCTCGGCATGCACATCGCCGCCATGACGCCCGACCGCTTCGCGGAATGGCTGGTCGGCATCATGGACTAAGCACGATCATGTCCAAGCTCATCCCGCTTTACGCCCAGATCGACGACGCAACCCTGGAGGCCATGGCCTCCAAGGGCATTGTTCGCCGCGGGCGCGCCGATGCGGTCAATGTGCGGTTCGAAGCGATCGGTGCTGACGAGATCGTCGGTACAATCGAGGGCGCCACGGTGCGGCTCGACGACAAGGGCCTCGCCAAGGCGCGCTGCACCTGCCCGGCTGCCACCACGTGCCGGCACAAGATCGCAATTGTTTTCGCGCTGCGAACCCAGGCTGGCGAGCAACCAGCCGCGCCGGCGGTCGAGACCGATTGGCCGGCCCGCCTCGCGACCTTCGACCGCAAAACCCTGCTGAACGCCGTCGGCAAGACTGGCTTGCGCGAGGCCATCCGGCTGTTTGCCCTGGCCGAAGCTGCGACGATCCACCCCGGCGGCCTCTCGCTCAAAGTGGTGTTGCGATTGAGCGCGGAGGAAATTGAGGTCGCGGTGCCGGCCGAGGGCGATTTCAGTTCCGTGGTTTCCGGCCTGCCCGAGCGCCGACGACCAGCCGGCCATGCCGCTGCGATCCTCGCGGCGCGCCGCCATTTCGGCCACGAGACGATCGAGATCGACGAGACGGATACTGTTGTCGATCAAAAGGCATTCGTTCCCGACGGACCGCTGCTCGCCGCCATGCGGGACGCGGTGTGCCGCGCCTATTCGCAAGGATTTGCCGTACCATCGCGCGCGCTTGAAGAGCGGCTGATGCTGCTTTCGGTTTCCAGCCGCGCCGAGGCGATGCCGCGTCTTTCCGCCAGCCTGCGGCGCATCGCCGAGGGGCTGGAACAGCGCCGCTCGCGCAGCGTCAACCATGACCCGGTGGAGCTGCTGCGCGAGATCGCGTTCGCCCACGCCTTGCTCCATGCGGTTTCGCACACCAGCGATGACGCGCGTTTGCGCAGACTTGCAGGCACGGTGCGCGCCGAATACGAACCCATCGGCGATGTTGGCCTGATCGGCCTCGGAGCGACGCTGTTCGAGACGATCGCCGGCGCGGTCGGCGTGACCGGCCATTTCGCCGAACCGGCAACGGGGCGGCGGTTCACGGCCACGCTGGCCAGGGGTACCACCCACGACACGCGCTTTGACCCGCGCGCTGCCTATCGCACCCAGTCGATCTGGGGCCACACACTGGCCCGGCTTTCGTCGGCCACATTTCATCTTTCCGGCGCGCATGCTTCGTCCACCGGCCGGCTTTCCTTGTCGCAAACGAGCCGCGCCGAAGCGATCCAGCCGTTCAAGCCAGGCCCGGAGGAAATCGCCGGCTGGGCCCGGGATCGCAGTGGTCCGCTCGCCGATCTGGCCCATATGTCCTGGCCGATCCTTGCCGACCATCTCGCTCGCTGCTTCGCGCCGTCGCTCGACGCGCCACCGCTTTCGGCACAGCCGGTCATCCTGCTGCCAAGCCGCATTGCGCCCGTGACCTTTGACGATCTGACGCAGCGTCTGCGCTGGCCACTGATGGATCTGAGCGGCGCGTGGATTTCGCTCACGCTCGACCATGACGACGAAGGACGTGGACTTGGCGCCAGTCGCATCGCGGCGCTCGAGGCCGCGCTCGGCGACGGCGGCAACAAGCGGCCGTTTGCCATCGTCGCGATCGCAAGGCCCGAGGGTGGAAAGATAGTGCTGGAGCCGATCGCGCTTTGGGGAGAGACCCAGACGTCGCTCGACTTCCCCGATCGAATCCCCGCACAGGGCGCCGATGTTGTCTCCCGCCTCATGGCGGGCCTGCGCAGGAGGGTGACCCAGTTCGCCCCGCCGCCGCCGGCCGACGTTACCGTGCGCCAGACGTCTCAACTGCTGCAGGCCGGCGTCGATGCGTTGATCGGCTTTGCGGAAGCCGGGCTGCACAGCCCCGCCCAAGAGAGGCTGCTGGCGCCGATGGCAAAGACCTATCAGCTTGCGTCGCTGACGCCGCTTGCTCAACTGTTTTCGCGGACGGTCGCAAGCCGCGGAAGCGACGCCTCCTCTGCAGCCCTGGCCAGCGCCCAAGGACTGTTCACGCTGCAGAGCTTCAATAGCCGCCTTCAGATCTGGACGTGATCGGTGCGACCATTTCTGCGCAGCGCCGAAGTGGCGGGAACGGTGTGGCACCGCTGCGCGGGTTATGCTCGAGAAAAGCCTAGCGATTTCAATGCCAAAAGTGGGGTGGTGCGCTCGGAGGGCGGAGAAGAGGTTAGCAACTTCAATAACTTGCCGAGATGAGCCAAAGGCGAGGTGCATTTCCCGCCTATAGGTGCTGTTCAAGCCCAGTGCCAAGCTGAACTAACTAAATCGGGCGCGACGCCGATTCAGTACGCGCGCCTCGCAATCGACCCTGCAATCGGAGCAATCCTCCGGGGACGACATTTGTGGACTGTGCCGCTATTTTGAGAAGCACCAAAGCGAAGGGCACCCGTTTACGCTACGTGCCACCAAGATTTCGGCCAGTAACAACCGGGGCCGGGGCAAGCAGCAGCCAATGAACCGGGCCTGGGCTGGCTCGGTGCTTCTATATGAATCCATGGAGACATCATGCGGGTGGTGATTTGCGGAGCCGGCGTGATCGGAGCCTGCACCGCCTACTTCCTCGCTCGCCGCGGCATCGACGTCATCGTGGTGGAGAGGACCGAAGTGGCTGCGGCGGCGTCCGGCAAGGCCGGCGGATTTCGGGCGCTCGACTGGTCCGCTGGCACTCCGCTCGATGCGCTGGCGCGCCGCAGCTTTCATCTCCACGCCGCCCTACCCGACGAGATTGCGGGTGATTGGGCCTACCAGCGCATGACCGCCTATAGCGGGCTCGTCGTCCCCGATCATGCTCGTAGTCATTCACCGGCCAAACTCGATTGGCTTTCCGACGGCGTAGTCGTTGTTGATCGACTCGGCACACCAGAAACAACGGCAATTGTTCACCCGCGCAAATTCACTTCCGCTATGATGAGCGCCGCACAAAGCTACGGCGCTGAACTGCGCGCGGGACGGGTCACCGGGATGGTGCGGAGTGCGGATGGATCTGCAGTTAAGGGCGTGGAGGTCGATGGCGCCGTTTTGGAGGCGGATGCCGTCGTGATCGCGATGGGGCCTTGGTCGTTGATGGCCGCCGCGTGGGTGCATCTGCCCGCCGTCTTCGGACAGAGAAGCCCGAGCTTGGTTTACGACACCGGCACCGATGTCACAGCGGATGCCCTCTTCCTCGAATATCATGAAGGGAGCGCCGTGGCTGCAACGGTCGAAGTCTTCCCGCGGGCCGACGGCAGCACACTCATCACCGCCTCCTCAGATCAAGCGCCGCTGCCACTCGACCCCGCGGTCGTTACGGCGGACCAAAACGAGGTTGATCGTCTCCAGGCGATCTCCGAACGGCTGTCACCGTTCTTTCGCCCGGAGAGGATCATCGCGCGGCAAGCCTGCTTCCGGCCGGTCACGCAAGACAGTCTGCCGTTGATCGGCAAAGTGCCGCAGATTGAGGGCGTCTACGTGGCCACCGGCCATAGTGTCTGGGGCATCCTCAACGCACCGGCAACGGGTCAGGCCTTGGCGGAGCTGATCGCCGAGGGCGTTTCGCTCACTACGGATCTGGAGCCTTTCGACCCGGCCCGGTTCCGGGTCCCAATATATCGACCTGTCCGCTGAGTAGGTTCAAATCCCGGACCTGCAAGCGCGTTTGTTATAACTTCTGTTTTAGGGGATCTCTCGCGGCCAGCGGCAAGGTTGAGAATGGCCATCAGCTCGCCGCGTAGGGTGGCATGGCTCTCGCCCCGTTTCTCACCTGGGGTTATCACTACCTCGCCAATTAGCGAGCGGATGTTCTCCCGGGCTTCCCCATTTGACTCCGGCTCGGCCAGGGTTTCCGCTAGTCGTATCGCCCTGGCGCGGTAGTGCTCAGCGATATTCGGATGCACGTCCGGCATATCGGCTGGAGCCTCTGAAAGTCGCGCCTCGATCTCGGCTTTCTGTTGCGCCAGCTCCGCCATCCTCGCTTTCATAGCCGGCTGGTACATCCCATCCTCGATAGCATCCATGATCCCTTTGATGCCCCTCTCAATCTTCTCAAGGGCGCGGCGGTCCGCTTCTGCTTGCGCTCGTCGCTCATGGTTCTGGCGATTGGTCTCCTCCGCATAGGCGCGCACCGCGACCGCCACCGCCTCGGGCGACACCAGCTTGTCCGTAAGACCCGCCAGTACGCGCCGCTCGATGTCGTCGCGGCGAATAGTGCGGCCGTTGTCGCAGGTCCCTTTGCGGAAATGACCAAGACAGCCGTAGCAAGTCGCGGCCCGATCATCTGCCGCGCGAAGGCGTTCTGCTCAACGTTGATAGTGAGATCTGCGGCTGTCGCGGTGGCGCGCTTCATGCCATTGGCGAGAAACATTGGGCACCCAATTGACTTTCGTCAGCGGCATGAAGGTTACCTTTCTTGTGGCGAGTCGCCGATGTGCTCTGTCACCTGCTCCGGACCCGATGATCGGCTTCGGCCGCTACTTCATGACCCTTCTTTGCCCTGACTAGCACGGCTCCTGCCGCTCTCACCGAAGGCTGCCCGATAGATAATCCAATACATCGCGCCGACGAGGCCGGCACCACCTACGATATTGCCGAGCGTGACCGGTACAAGATTGTGAATAATGCCCGTCATTGTTATGACCGACGCGTCGAAATCAGGAGGGACATTTCCTGCTCGCGTCATCAACCAGGCCAAGGGCAGGAAATACATGTTGGCGACGCAGTGCTCAAAGCCGGCGGCGATGAAGGCGGAGATCGGAAATACGAGCGCAACAATCTTGTCGGTAACCGACCGGCCGGCATATGCCAGCCACACCGCCAAGCAAACGAGCAGGTTACACAAAATTCCCTTGAAGAATAACGTCACTGCATCGGGCTGGATCTTGGCGACAGCCGTATTCAGTATCGACAGGCCGACGCGGCCTCCATTCATGTCGAGATGATGCGAAAGGAAGACCAGGACCACAAGTCCGAGCGCGCCGATCAGGTTGCCGAAATAGACGACGCCCCAGTTGCGCAGCATTTCCTTCGTCGTCACATGTCCGCTCGCCCAGGCCATCACGATCAGATTGTTTCCCGTGAAGAGTTCAGCTCCGCCAACCAGAACGATTGCCAGCCCGAGCGAAAAAACCAGTCCGCCGAGCACACGCGCCGTGGCGAAGCTCAGACTCGCGTCGCTGACGACGACAGTATAGTACAGTGCGCCAAGTCCGATGCTGCCCCCTGCGATCACGGCCAGCATGAATGAAGCCAGAAAGGGAAGGTTCGTCTTCTTGACTCCGACTTTCTCGACAGCCTCCTTGATCTCGGCCGGGCTGTAGGCATTCAAATTGAAGATGGGTGGTTGCGGCGGGGATGCCCGATCAGCCATGCCGTGTCTCCCGTGCCTGGTCCATCGACGAGCGTAACCTTCCGGCGATGCCTTGCTCCGACGAGCGATCTTGACCTGGACCGCCGATCTGGAGATCCCGATCATGAATGAACGATGGCAAGGCCCTGTTCTGATAGGTCGCCTAGCCAGCGCTGCTGCCAACCATGAGGAGACCCACGATCTGCGCGGCGATCACCTTCACCAGTGTCATGGAAGGAAAGATCATGGCGTAGCCGATGTCGGGCCGTTCAGTGGGCGCCATCTTGGTCGAATAGACGAGGATCGCCGGATTTCCGGTCGCACCGGATGCCACGCCCACGAGATCGTCGTACGGGATTCTCAGAATGTAGTGGCCCACCAGTAAGACGATGGCTACCGTCGTCAGCAGAACCGCAACGCCGATAAAGAGCATCGTAAGCCCGGATTCGGCGACGGTTCGAACAAAGGGCTGCCCTGCGTTGACGCCGACCGTTGCAAGAAACATCGCAAGTCCGAAGTTTCGCAAGACGATGTTCGCTGGTAACGGCATGGTCCAGAGCATGGGACCTGTGCGCCGCAATTTGCCAAGAATGAGAGCGACGATCAGCGGCCCCCCTCCGATACCGAGCGTCACGACGCCCACTCCAGGAATCGGAATCGGAATGAGCCCAAGCAAGACACCCAGGACCATTCCAACGCCGAGCGAAACGTAGCTGAATTCGGCCGCCGCCTTCACCGTGTCGCCGAAGTGACGCCGAATTTCGTCCTTGCGGTCAGGAGGCGTCAGCACCCCTACCCGATCGCCGAATTCGAGCATCAGGTCGGGCGCCGGCACGAGGTCCGCATCATAGCGACGGACATGCAATAAGTGGGTTGGATAGCCGGCCGGCATGGGAAGACTGGCAAGGGGTACTCCCACTACGCTGGCCTTCCCGACGAAGACCCTGATGTAGTCGAGATCGGCGCGGTCGCTCGCCAGGCGGCCGGGCTCCAGTTTTCCAAGCGTGGCGGCCGCCCTGGCAATTGCTTCATTCTGCTCAGCGACCACAAGAATGGCGTCTCCGGCGGACAAGACGGTATCGCCCACAGGAACGAAATTGTGCCCGCCCTTTCGAACCATCGTGACCTGGACACCGCTGAGCGCCCCGGTCGTCAGTTCGTCCAATCTCTTTCCGGCATGGCCTTCGCCGATCGAAATTTCGCCCATGTGGAAGCGCTGCGCCTTGGCCGGAAATTTCGGCCTTACGATCCGGGTCATGAAGTAAATGCACAGGATCGGACCGATGACCCCGAAGGGGTAGGCAATGGAATAGCCGATCGATGGATCCTTGTTCTTCACGACGTCGAGGGCCGCCTGGAGCGTGGCGGTGCTCGTCATTGATCCGGCATAGATACCGAGCGTATGTCCGATCTTGATACCGAAGATGTGCCCGAGCCCAAGCGCAACGATCAAGCTGGCTAGGCATGCGACAAGCGCCAGCAGATTGTACTTCTGCCCGACGCCGAACATGCCTTCGAAGAACTGCCGACCGTAAAGAATCCCGATCCCATACAGGAACATGATCAATCCTGTCAGCCCGATCGGCCCCGTGATCTGCGCTTTGGGGGCAAACGCACCGATGGCAAGGCCCACGAAAAGAACGGCGCCAACACCGAGGGAAAATCCGCCGATGCTGATCTGACCGACCAGGTAGCCCAATCCGATCGCGAGAAATGCCGTCAGTATCGGCTGGCTTCCGATGATCTCGCGAGCAAGGTCCAACATGATGTCCGGTCTCCCCAGCCTGTCGTCAGCGCACCCGGCAGCCTGCCGCGCGGAATTGCCCGATCACCCGATCCACCAGCTCCCGGCCGGCCGTCGGAGTATCGAGAAGCTTGTAGTCGAGCCCCATCGCCTTCCACTTGAAAGCGCCCATCTGGTGGAACGGCTGCACCTCGACCCACTCGACGTTCTTCATCGGCGCGACGAACCGGGCGATGCCCTCGACGTTGGCGGGATCGTCGGTCTCGCCGGGGACGAGCGTGAAGCGGACCCACACCGGCTTGGATAGCGAAGCGAGGCGCTCGGCGAAGCGCAGCGTCGGCGCGAGGTCGCGAGCTGTCACGCGCCGGTACGTGTCGGGATCCGAACTTTTGATATCGAGCAGGACGAGATCGATGTTCGACAGGTAGTCTTCGTCGACACGATCGCCCAGAAATCCCGAGGTCTGAATGGCCGTGTGCAGGCCCATGGTCTTCGCTCCGGCGAATATCCGCCGGGTGAATGCAAGCTGAACCATCGGCTCGCCGCCGGAAATGGTGAGTCCCCCGCCAAGCGAAAGAAGTGCCGGCGCGAAATCGCCTAGGCGACGGAGCACGTGATCGGCCGAAACGTAGGTCCCGTCCTTCAGATGCCAGGTATCCGGATTGTGGCAGTAAGTGCATCGCAGCAGGCAACCGGAGACGAACAGCACCACGCGCAGCCCCGGCCCGTCGTATCGGGACGAGGTTTCGTAGGAATGGCAATATCCGAATGCGCCCTTCTCGTCCTTGAACTGGCTTTCGTCTGGCGCGTCGGGTGAAATCCCCACCCGGAGGTCATGACGACTTCCGGGTTCAAGTGTCTGCACCGTCGACATGGTGCACCTCGATTCAGATCTGGCCGTGGAAAGTGCGGCTGATCACATCTCTCTGCTGCTCCGGCGTCAGACGGACGAAGTTGACGGCGTAGCCGGAGACTCGAATGGTTAGCTGCGGGTACTTGTCCGGATTCTTCATGGCATCCTCGAGCGTGTCCTTGTCGATCACGTTCAGGTTCATGTGGAACCCGCCTCGATCGAAGTAGACGTCGAACGCCTTGACGGCTTCATCGATTAACTGGTTTTCTGACAGATGCGCCTTCTGCGGAGCGACGGAGACCGTGTAGCTGATGCCGTCCTGGGCGTCCTTGTAGGGAAGCTTAGCTACGGACAGGCAGGAGGCGAGCCAGCCATGGCTGTCCCGGCCGTGCATCGGATTTGCGCCGGGCCCGAACGGCTCGCCCTTGCGGCGGCCATCGGGGGTGTTTCCCGTAGCCTTGCCGTACACCACGTTCGAAGTAATGGTGAGGACGCTCTGGGTGTGCGTCGCGTTGCGGTAGGTGGGGTGCTTTCGTATCTTCCCCATGAAGCTGGTGACGATGTCCGACGCGATTTGATCGACGCGGTCATCATTGTTACCAAACTGCGGTGTCGCCTTGTTCCCCTCATTTTGATAATCGACCACCAATCCGTTCGCATCGCGGGCGACGCGGATCTTTCCGTACTTGATCGCGCTCAGGCTGTCGGCCACCACCGAAAGACCGGCGATGCCGAATGCCATGGTTCTGAGAATGTCGCGATCGTGGAGAGCCATCTCCAGGCGTTCATAGAAATACTTGTCGTGCATGTAGTGGATGCAGTTCATCGCGTGGACGTATGTGCGCGCCAGCCACTCCATAGTGGTATCGAACTTGGCCATCACGTCGTCATAGTCGAGGAAGTCGCCCGCGACCGGCATCGTCTCGGGGGCGACCTGCTCGCCTGAGACCTCGTCGCGGCCGCCATTGATCGCGTACAGCAGCGCCTTCGCCAGATTCACGCGGGCGCCGAAAAACTGCATCTGCTTCCCCAGGCGCATCGCCGAAACACAGCAGGCAATGCCGTAATCGTCACCCCAGAACGGACGCATCAGGTCGTCGTTCTCGTACTGAAGAGAGGATGTATCGCGGCTGACCTTGGCGCAGTAGCGCTTGAATGTTGCGGGCATGTGGTTGGACCAGAGAACCGTAATGTTCGGTTCGGGTGCCGGGCCAAGATTTGAAAGCGTGTGCAGCATGCGATAGCTGCTCTTGGTCACCAGCGTGCGCCCGTCCAGATCCATTCCGCCGATGCACTCTGTCGCCCAATAGGGGTCCCCGCTGAACAGCGCGTCGTAGTCGGGCGTGCGCAGGAAACGGACGATACGGAGCTTCTGAACCAACTGATCCCAGAGTTCCTGAGCTCTGGTTTCGTCTAGAACGCCTGCCTTCAGGTCCCGTTCGATGTAGATGTCCAGGAAGCTCGATATGCGTCCGATGGACATTGCCGCCCCATTGGCCTCCTTGATCGCCCCCAGATAGGCAAAGTAGGTCCATTGGAATGCTTCCTGGGCATTGCTAGCGGGCTTCGATATGTCGTGGCCGTATAGCTTCGCCATCGAGGCAAGGTCCGCGAGCGCGCGCATCTGGTCGGACAGTTCTTCGCGCAGCCGAATGATGTCATCGCTCGGCCACATGCCGTCGATCTGTTTACGCTCGGCACGCTTGGCCTCGAGAAGCCGGTCGATCCCGTAGAGAGCGACCCGCCGGTAGTCCCCAATAATGCGTCCGCGGCCATAAGCATCCGGCAGGCCGGTGATGATCCCGGAGCGTCGGCAATTCATGATTTCGGGCGTATAGGCGTCGAAGACGCCGTCGTTATGCGATTTTCGGTAGTTCGTGAAAGCCTTGTGGACAGCCGGGTCGGGCTCGAAGCCCGCGGCCTTGAGTCCCGCCTCGACCATCCGCAACCCGCCGAAGGGAAAGATCGCACGCTTGAAAGGCTGGTCGGTCTGAAGACCCACGATGATTTCGTTGTCGCGATCGATATAGCCGGCTTTATGGGCAAGCAACGTCGAGGGAGTTTGAGCGTCTACTGCAAGCACTCCCTTTTTTCTTTCCTCGGCGAAGTACGGCTGCAATTTCGCCCAGACGGCCTTGGTGCGCTGCGACGGCCCGGCGAGAAAAGCTTCGTCGCCTGTGTACGGCGTCACGTTACGGACGATGAAATCGCGAACGTTGATGGAGCTGAGCCAGTCTCCAGGCCGAAAACCGTTCCAGCAATCACCGGCATCAGCTTCCTTCCTCAGCGCTGCGCTTGCCTTCATGGTGCGTCTCCTACCGGATTGGACTGGTTGCTTAGATACCCTGATGTTGAGGGTTGCCATTCCGCGTGCCTGACCATCGGAGCGCTGGCACCTCCACCTTTGATTTAGGTCAAGCAAATGAAAGATTGGTCGGCCGCGATTCCCGGATGCGCCACATTGCCGCTGTTCATCGGGTATTTCTGTTGCGCGCGATCCAGAGTGTCTTCCCGAAACAAGTACGGGACCCGGTGACGCCAGCCCAGGCTCACTTGAGTGAAATTCTAACCCCGGTACGGTTCGCGGCGAACTCCATCCCTATCCTCGGCCCTTGCAGCGCGATCTTTACGCCCTTCTCGTTCCCTAACTGAATGCCTCCGAAGCCACCCACGAAGGCGCCCCCGCCACCGACCGAGCTGTAGGTGCCAGCAAAGTCGCTGACCTGCCTTATGCCTGAAGCCCATCCTTCCAGCAGGTTGATCGATGCGCCAGCGGTAACACCCAGGCTGAGACCGGATACTTTGAACGGATAGTCGCGGCCACGATACGTCAGGACGCCGCTGCCGCCACCGGCACCGACCATCAGGCCCGCCTTCACCAGCTTGACCCGGACATAGCCGGGCGCCTGCGCGGACGATGATGTCGCCGGAAAAGCAACGGTGAAGAGCGCGACCACGGCGAGCCGACCTATCCGTGAGATCGCTAGAGCGCCGCGTTCAAGGGGCCGCTGCATCGACCTTCTTCCAGGTCTGATCCGGATCGAACAGGTAAATGCGCTTGGCGATGCTCTCGGTCCGCTTTCCGAGATCCTTCTGGTAGACGGTACCGGCATGATTGACCATGAAGGTCATGACGCCGGAATTTCCGTACTCGGCGGGGTATGCGATCAGCCCGAAGCCGCCGATCATTTTGTCCTTGACGACGTAGTTCAGAGCTCCGCCCGGCGCGTTGGACCCCTGGCCCTTCAAAATTCGATAATAATAGCCATGATAAGGCGTCGCCTGCTCTCCGACCTTGTACCCTTCGGCGGATGCCTGCGCCGCCAATTCGCCCAGCGGGCTCGGCTCGCGATCGTCGCGCCAGAACAGCCCATCCTTCTTGCCCGGGCTACTGACGATGCGCTGTGCGTAGACCCCTACCCCCTGGCCGGTGCGATCCTTTTCGGCATATTCGTTCTGCGCATCTACGTAAGCCAGCGAGGTTTGAATCGCGTCCAGTTCATTGCGTCCGATGCGACGATACAGAACTTCGATACGACCCGCAGCCGGGTCGAACTCCCAGCCCGTCCTGTTGTTCACCAAGGGAATCGGGAATGGAAAATCGTCGGCGCCGAGGATAAGCGTAGCCTTCTTGTTTCCTTCGGCCTTGATGGAATGCTTCGCGTCATAGGCAGAGAGGAAACGTTGCCGCATCTCGGCATCGGCAACATCATCGCCGGACTCGATAATGTCTTGCCCGTCTTTGCCGAGGACCTTGAGCATCGCACTCCTCGTGCCGGTCTTGACCGCGGCAGCCAGCGCCGCCGCAGCGTCCTCCGGCGAGGGATAGGCCTGCTGCGCCTGGGACGCGGAGGCAGTCAACAGCGCCACTGCCACGATTGCAGCGAGACCCACCGAACCAGCGCGATGGAGCGATTTCAGCCTGATCATGGCGAGACCTCCGCTGGCATGGGTATCTTTGCGCCGCCGGCAAGCCAGTCGGTGTAGGAGCGGAGCTTCAATCCCAGCTGTTCGTAGTGGACGCGGAGATACCCGTCCCGGCCGCGGGTCACAGCTTCCGGCACCAGGTTCTGCACTTCCTGCGCGATGACGCCGACATAGGGCTTGCTGCTGCCGAGATAGCTGAAGCGGTAGTAGCCGAGACCATTCGCGAGGTAACCGAGTTGAACGATGTCGTGCTTCAGTGCGATGTCGGACCGCCGCCCACCGCCGCCGCGAAAACCTCCGCCGCCACCACCTCGGAAACCGCCACCACCTCTCATCATGGCGGCTCCGCCGCCAAAGCCGCCGCCGCGCCCGGCGAAACTCGGACCGCCGCCGCGCGGGCCCATGCTCGCCATGCTTGCCCGGCCGCGGGCGGATTGCGCAGCGGCAGCCCTACCCGACGAGACATTCATTGCCCCGCCGCGACCGCCTCCGCGATCTCCGCGCGCGGCGCCGCTGGCGCGATTGGCAGCCTTGGCACGATCGCCGCCGCCGGCTTTGGCGCGATCGCCACCACCTTTGGCACGATCCGCCGTGCCCGGCCGATTGCCGCCACGATCCCCGACACGATCGCCACCGCGGTCCCCTGCCCGATCGCCGACGCGATCGCCAGCGCCCGGTCGGTCCTGTCCCGGACGAAGCACCTGCTGCCCGTCACGGCCACGAAAATCCATCCGGTTGGAGGCGCCGGCCTTCAAGTTGTTGTTACCGAAGCGCTGCTGAACGTTCGCGTTGTTGTATCGCACGCCCTGGCGGTGCGCCGCGTTGTGCTGCCAGTTGTTTGTCCTGTTGTGGTGGTTGACGTAGAGGTTGCGGTTGCCCCAGTTGAATCCACCGCCCCAGTAATTGCCCCAGCGTCCGATCGCCCAGGCTGTACCGAAGGCGAGACCCGCTGCGATCACGCCGGCGCCGATATAGGACGGGTATCCGAAGTAATAGGGTGGATATTCCGCATAGGGCCAGGCTCCATAAACCGCGGCCGGATCGTAGTACGGCACGTACATTGTATTGGGATCGGCCGACTCGATGACGATCGCCTGCTTGTTTTCCTGTGTCTGAACGCTGACCTTCTGCTGCTTGGTGGTAACCAGCTTCTTGTTGTCATAGGCCTTGGAGCGCAGGCGCTGGACCGCGTCCATCACATCCGGCTGCTGCGCTAGCACGGCATCGCCCAGATTCTTGGTCCAGTCGACCTTGTCGCTCATCATCGCAATGACGTCTGCGGTGCTGGTGAGCGCCTTGACGCTGTCGTCCCAAGACTGCTTGTCGACCTCCTTCTTCAGCGCATCGCCCGTCAAGGTCTTGTGCGCTTTCAGCCAGCGATCGGCCTGCACCACTTCCAGCGGATAGGTCGATGCCGCCAGCACGTTTGCCAGCAACTCGTCGGGATAGAGCGCAATCGGCGCAACCAGCGCCTCGAGCTGTTCGGGTTTCAATAGCTCCGCACTCGGCGGCTGCTGGCTGGCCGGTTGCGCCGAACTACTCGGAACAGGCGGATTGTCGGTCGTTTGGGCGGAGACGGCGACTGGATTCGCCATCAGCAGCGCGAGCACGATAAGGGTCTTGCCGCAGCGGAACATCACATCCCTCCTTGGGCTCATCGCGGCAAGCATCGGTCCGAGGCGAGGTCGTTCTTTGATAAAGATCAAGGAACCAGCGGTGCGGCCTTGCTGCGGTGCAGGAGCACCGTGGCGGGCGTGTGTCAGGCCGAAGTTGACCGACCGCGGGCGATCGGAAGCGTGATCGTGAAAAGCGCACCGCCGGACGACTGATTTGTCGCAGAAATCTGTCCGTGGTGCGCTTCGACGATGGTGCGGACGATCGCAAGTCCCATGCCCATGCCTTGCGGTTTTGTCGTGAAAAACGGATCGAAGACACTCTTGAGATCGCCGGTCGCTATACCGGGGCCGGTGTCGCTAATCCTGATTTCCGCGCTGGCGCCTGAAAGGTTCGTGGTTACGCTGACTTCGCGCTCCTTTGCCTCCGCATCGGATATCGCGTCCATCGCGTTGATAATCAGATTCAGAACAACTTGTTGCAGCTGAACAGCATCGCCCTTGACTTTCAGATCGGCCGCGGTCGTGCCGTACTTCAGTGCGATACTGCGCCCGTGGGCCACGGCTGCGACGAATCCGATCGCTTGCCGTACCGTCTCGTTCAAGTCGATATATTTCATTTCAAAGGGTGTTTTCTTTAGCACGCTTCGTAGCCGGCGTATCACTTCGCTGGCGCGCTGGTCGTCGCGCCTGATGTCAACGAGAATTTCCCTCACTTCATCGAGATTCGGTGAAGCGCCCTTCAGCATGAGCTCGGCTGTCTCTGTGTTGGTAAGAATTGAGCCAAGCGGCTGATTTATCTCATGGGCGATAGAAGTCGTCATTTCGCCGGCAGCCGAATAGCGGTTGAGGTGTGCAAGCTCCGCCAGTCGTTGGCGCGATTCGACTTCGGCGAGACGGCGGCGACGCCGTTCGTGAAGCAATCCGGCGATCAACCCTCCCTGGATCAGAATTACGCTCGCAATCAGCGACATCTGCCAGCTGTACCTTTCCCATATGCCGGGCTCACGAAACAAGATTTCGCTTCCTGGAGGCAGGTTACTCTCGCGGATGCCCCAGCGCTGCATCTCCCGCCAATCGTACTTCGGTGACGCAAATCCGATCGGCTGCACCTTGATATCGGCTGGCTTCTCGCCACCGAGAATGCGGATGGCGGCATTAACAGTTTTGTTGCTCGAACCGCCGATTGAATGCATCGGGCCGCCGACGGTATCTCGGCCGAAAAAGGCTTCCTGGAAGGAAAAGATCGGGGCATTGGCGACCGCATGAAGGTTGCGCAAGGCAAGATCGCCCTCATGGGTGACACCTGCGCTATCGACCGACATCAAGCCCCAGAACAGAACGGTATGGGGCGGGAGCGTCGACGCCCGCTTCAGTATGTCCGCAAAGGAGAGATCGGCATACCAGACGAATGCGACCCGATTTTCGAAGGATTTGACTTCCCTCTTTGCCTCCTCAAGCCAGAATTTCTCCAGGGGCGAGGCGCCTATGACCACGGCAATCGTCTGCGTGTCCGGCAGGACCTGAAGAATGCTCTCGAAAAAGCCCGAGAAATCGTTGTAAACCGCTATGACGGTGTCGTTATCGGTCAGATCCGTCCGGTTCACCAGCCGCTGCTCGACCGCCGTCAGCACCATGGGCGTTTCAGGGAAAAGCTGCGCCCGATATTTCTGAACAAACCGGGCCGCAGGCGCGCCAATGCTCACCACGATGTCCGGCGGACGGCCAGAGTAAAGCGAACGCAGATAGTCGACAAACGGTGCTTCCGGTCCCGGGTTGTTAAACCGTGCCGACAGTAAATTGTGCTCCTGAACCTCCAGAGGCCACGGCGACTGCTGCTCGAGCTCAGTCCGGATGGTGCGGGCAAATGCGCTCCATGGCAGGAAGTCGCGCCCGAACGAGTGCAGCATCAGCACGCGTTTGGGTTCGCCGCGCGGCTCGCCGCTTGCCGGTCCGGATAGTATGGCCGCCAGGACCAACAGGCAGACGCAGAGACGGGCGGCCAGGCTTGGCCAGCCCGGGTTGATCGCTGCGGTCGGGACGCGTCCGCTCATCCACCTACCCCGGCATTCCGAACGGCTGCATTCCAGCACATTTCCAGTGCTAGCGACACTGCAGCCAGCCGCCTCAGCCGGGTCGGGCACCGACGTCAACAGCGCGTCGTGACCCGACCGTAGGCGTCCACGACCTGCATGCTTACCCCCGATGCGGATTGTTTGATTTGGATCAAGGGAACGACGTCGACCCCACCTAGCCTTATGGCAACGCTGACGCAGAACGCAGAACAACCACTCAGGAGCCACCAGTCATGCCTGGCAGCATCGATAATCTCATTCCCACTGCGAAGCAGATCCAGAAGGAAGCGGCCCTCAAGGAGGCCGAAAAGGCAGAACAATACGCGCGCCTGGCCGCGGCCGCTGAAGCTGAGAAACGTGCGCTGATCGAGCGGCTCAACCGTCCGTCAGGCAAATCCGAGGAGGAAAAGATCCAGCTCGCTTCGACCGTCATCCAGCGGGCGGTACGAAACGGGATGACGGAAGTGCAGGTCTATCGGTTCCCGAACTCGCTGTGCTCCGACAAGGGCCGTTCCATTATCCAGCAGGAGAAAGGCTGGGAGAATACCCTGACCGGAATTCCGAAGGAAATATTCCAGCTTTGGACCGACTACCTGAAACCGCGCGGCTATCGCATCAGCTACCAGGTCATCGACTACCCGGGAGGTGTTCCAGGCGACATCGCCATCACCATTGCCTGGGGAGACTGAGGACGGATTTGGCTTGAAACAATGGACCGGTGAGCATGCCAGCCGACACGCCCGCGGACGGGATGAAGCGCAAGGTCTATGAGAAAGAGCTGGGAAAGCTCCAGGTCGAGCTTTGTCATCTCCAGGAATGGGTGAAGGCGAACAAGCTTCGGGTCATCGTCCTGTTCGAAGGCCGGGATGCCGCCGGCAAGGGCGGCACGATCAAGGCGATCACGGAAAAGGTCAGTCCGCGCGTCTTTCGCGTGATCGCCCTGCCCGCGCCGTCTGATCGCGAGAAGACGCAATTGTTTCTTCAGCGCTACATGCAGCATTTTCCTGCTGCAGGCGAAATCGTGATCTTCGACCGCAGTTGGTACAACCGGGCCGGCGTAGAGTATGTGATGGGATTCTGTACGCCCGCCGAGCACGAGCGATTCCTTTCGCTTTGTCCCGAGATGGAGAAATACATCATCGAGGGCGGCATCATCCTGATCAAGCTCTGGCTTGAGGTCGGAATGGACGAGCAGGAGCGCCGCTTCAAGGCGAGAATTGACGATCCGCTGCGGCAATGGAAGCTGAGCCCGATGGACACGGAATCGTATCGACGGTGGTACGACTATTCGCGGGCCCGCGACCTGATGTTCAAGGCGACCAATTCGAAACACGCGCCGTGGCATGTCATCCGCTCCGACGACAAGCGCCGAGCGCGGCTCAACTGTATCGCGCATCTGCTGAATTCGATCCCCTACAAGCGCATGAAGAAGGACAAGATCAAACTGCCCAAGCGTTCCGACAAGGGACGCTACAATGATCAGGCAGGCTTGCGCGCGATGACGTTCGTTGAAGAACGATACTGATACTGAGCGATCAGGTCGCGCCGTGACGCGGCCTGATCGCCTCGCACCTATTTCAAACGCACTGTTACCCCACCGACTGCTGCCGACACTTCTGCGCCGACCCGCGGACCACTCAACTGCAAGACCACGCCGTTGGCGTTCCGCAATTGAACGCCTCCCGCCCCAGCCGCAAGGGCACCCCCGGCTCCGACAGCGGCGTACGAGCCTTCGATCGAAGCCGGTCCCCTCAAATTAAGGGCCCGTCCAACAAGCTTGGTTGTCGAGGCTCCGATCGTAAAGCCGACGCTCATGCCCGATACGGTGAACGGATAATTCCTGCCTCGCAACGTCAGGACGCCCTCGCCGCCTCCGACTCCGACGATGAACCCGCCCTTAGTGAAGACGACAGCGACCCGGCCGGTTTCAGCTCGGGATGGTGTACTGATGCCAGCCACGCCCGCGAGCAAAGCAACCAGGGCGACGCTACTGACAGATTTTTTCATGATGTTTTTCCTCGGGAGAGACGCGATGCGACGACCACCTATTTGGCTAGGAGCATAGCGAGGTTCTAAACACGGTGAGCAGCATGCCGGACACGGCATAGGTGATGGCTCGTCGGATCGTGACCCGCTGCCCGCCCACTCCTTTGATCCAAGTCAAGGGTCGCACTCTCTCGATACGAACTCGCCAAGCTGCGGCGAAAGCTGCGCTTCGCAATGCAATAGGCGTGAGGGATATCTGGTGGTCGCCGATATCAGCAGGGCTTCATGGTCCAGGCGGCCGTTGCTGGTGGAATTCGGATCGTTTCCCGGCGTTACCCTCACCCAACACACTGTCGAGCGTGCGGAGCCATTCGCTACTGTCCGTCTTCTCCGCCAGCCCTTCCGCCCGCAGCAAGTCACGCAACTGCGCATGGGCGCCGACGATGCAGAGCGCTACATGACGCGACGCCAGCTCATCATGGAGATCGAGCAGCATCCGCGCCCCGGCGAGATCGATGTAGGGGGACGCCGAGAGATCGCAGGCAACCAGCCTGACGTCGGGCGACTGTCGCAGCGCCTTTAAAACCGCCTCCAGAATCGTCTCGGCGTTGATGTAGAGCAGCGAGGCTTCGGGGCGGAACGCGATGATACCAACCAGCGGCTCCACACCTTCGTGTCTGGCGCTGTCGGAATAGCGACCCGTCCCAGGAAGCCGCCCGAGGAACGCAATGTTGGGATTCGATGCCCGGCCCAGCAGCAGGAAGATGGACGCGAGGGCGGCAAGCAGCACACCTTGGAGGATCCCAAGCAGCAGCACGGACACGAGCGCGATAACCGCGGCATAGAAGTCGATACGGCTTACCCTCCACATGCGAAGCAACGTGCGAATGTCGACCAGCTTGTAAACGGCAACGAAGACAATGCCAGCCAACACTGCCTTGGGAAGGTTGGTCAGCAACCCCGTAAAGAAAAGCAGGCAGAGCGCGAGGGCAAACGAGCAAACCACCAATGCCAGGGACGTGCGCGCTCCCGCCGTGTCATTGACGGCGGACTGCGACAATCCGCCGGCCACGGGATAGCCATGGCCAAACGCAACTGCGAGATTGGCGGCCCCAAGCCCCAGAAATTCCTGACGGACATCGAGGCTATACCCATGCTTCGCTGCAAAACTCCGGGCCGCCGAAACACCTTCTATATAGGCCAGGAGAAGACACCCGGCCGCTATTGGAAATAACTCCTGGAATTCCAGCATCCCGAAAGTGGGCACCTCGAAAGCCGGCAATCCCTCCGGGATGTTCCCGGTGACAGGTACGCCCAGTGCCGGAAGCCCGAAGAAGGTTGCCATGAGGATCGACAACGCCACCACGGCTAGTCCGACCGGCCTGCCCGTCAGAAATCGCTCGCCGAGGAGCAAGAGTAGGATCGCCGTGACTCCAATTCCCAATACGAGCAGATTGATGTCGCCAGCCTGACCTGCAAACCGGATCGCCCGGTCGAAGAAGTTGTGCCCACCACCGGCTACGCCGAACAGGCTTGGCAGCTGACTCATTATGATCGTGAGCCCGGCCCCCGCCTTGAAGCCGACGAGAATGCTGTCGCTGACCAGACGGACGAGAATGCTGAGCTTGAAAAGCCAGGCGATCAGGCAAAGCACCGCCACCGCGAATGCCGTAAGGCTCGCGATCTGTGCGAAGCGCATCGCGTCCCCTCCGGCGAGCGCCCCGACGCTGCCGGCGATCATGAGCGAGATTGCGGAGGTCGGGCCGACCGCAAGCTGGCGCGACGACCCAAGGAGAGCATAGCCCAAGCCGCCAAGCATATAGCCGTAAATGCCAACCTGCGGCGGCAATCCGGCAAGGCCCGCATAGGCCAGTGACACCGGAATCGCATAAGCGGCGAGCGTCACGCCGGCGATCGCATCACCGCGCAACCAAGACGGCTTATATTCGGCAAGCCAGGTCAACGGAGGAAAAATCCGTGTCAATCCCGTTCGCTGAAACGTGCGTGACTTCATGGCGCTTCCTCGTTGGGGCGCATCTCGCAGCGAAGCAGGACGATCAGCAGCGCCACCACGGGCAGTCCAAGCGCCAGGTCCGGGATAACCTTCGTTGCGTAGGCGCCGACAGCCGCCCCAGTGCCAAAAGCAACGCACAAGGCTGCAAAGATGCCGGGGCGGCGAAGCGAGCCGAGTTGCCCGGAGACCACGGCGAATACTCCCTCAATGGCCTGGCGCATATTGCCGGTGATCATTACCGAGCTATAGGCCACGCCTTCGACCTTGGTGAAGGTCGCCGTTTGCATGGCCGCAACGAATGAAATGCCGAGCGTGCCCGCCAGATCCGGCAGCCGATTGTGCAGGATGCCGACGGCCACCAGCAGCACAATTTCGATGAGCGTGCTGATCGCGCTGGCCCTGTCTCCTGTGGAGCGACGGAGCCAAGCGGCAATGACAATGCCCACCATGAACGCGGCCATCGGAGGAACGAACTGAACGGCTCGGTCCCACTCGCCGACGCTGCCGTGCACCCAGAGCAAGACCAGGTTGGCCGTCTGGGCATTGGCCATCACGTCGTGGATAATCCATGTATAGGCGTCGAGGTAGCCGCCCGCGAAAGCAAGCAGCAGCGATATTTGCACCGTTTCATCGCGGCGTATCGGCGGACTGGCGGCAATACCCAGAGAACTCATGTCAAGACGCTAGCTGTCGCGGGTCCTGGACGGCCATAGGCGACGTATCGAGCCCGACGTTGATTGATCTGGATCAAGCTTTACGTGAGTTCCCGGGATTCCAATCAACGGATAATCGACCGCGCGCCGGGGAAACGCGACCATGCCGTGAGGAGTCTCAACATGTGCCCGCAACGCTTACGGAGCTTGGTTGTCGCGATGCTTCTGCCCTTCGCCAGCATGATCACGCCGTCGCACGCAGACGATCACGCATCACGTCCTATCCAGGAAGAAATCTGGGCGCTACCATTGCCGCTTCCCATGTTCGCCTATCTGGTACGACCGGTCGGCGACGGGCCGTTCCCACTCGCAATCATGAACCATGGCGTTTCAATGAGTGCGACCGGCCGCAGCTTCTTCCCGCTTGTGGAATTCCGCGATGCAGCCAAGTGGTTTGCCAAACGCGGCTATCTGGTGGTGGCCCCCGTCGGCACCGGATATGGCGCAGCGGCGATCGACATACCCGAACATGGTCTCTACGGCCCGTTCTTCTCGAAGGTCGGAAAGTGCAGCAATCCCAATTTCCGCGCTCCCGGCATGGCGGTTGCGCAAGTCGATCTCTGGATCATCGACTACATGACCGCCGAAAAGCGCATCGTGCCGAAGGACGTCATCGTCGTCGGGCAATCCGCCGGCGGATGGGCCTCGATCGCGCTTTCAAGCCTGAACCCACCCCAGGTCAAAGCGATCATCATCTTCGCCGCCGGCCGTGGCGGCCGCGTCGACGGCAAGCCGAACAACAATTGCGCGCCAGACAAGCTGGTGGAAGCGACCGGTGAGTTCGGCCGCACGTCACGCGTGCCGATGCTTTGGATCTATATCGAGAACGACACCTTCTTCGGCCCTGCTCTGTCGAAACGCATGCACGAGGCCTTTAGCGCGGCCGGCGGCAAGGCCGAATATCATCTGGTGCCGCCGTTCGGCAGTGATGGGCATTTCCTTATCGGCTCTCCCGATGCCATTCCCATCTGGTCACCTCTGGTGACGAAATTTCTCGACAAACAGGGATGACAAGCAACCAAGCCCGGAGATGCAACCATGACAGGCTCAAATCGTATCGAAATGCAGCCACAACGCGAGTGCGCAACATTCTCCTTTGCAGTTGCATTCCTGGCGGCCGCAAGCGTTGCATCCAGCCAGCCTGCCATTTCGCAACAGACCGACATTCCAACCCGCGGGCAGCGAGAGGTAAAGGACGTCACTTATGAAGACTGGCGAAAACTCTGCTTCAAGCCGGGTGGTGCTCAGTTGCATTGCCGCACCTCGATCACCGGCAAGTTCTCAACCGGTCAAATAGCGATCCGTCTCGATATCATCGAGCGGGAGGGCGACGGCAGTGCACGGCTGCAGATATTCTCCCCCGTCGGCATGTACCTGCAAAAACCCGTCAGACTCACAGTTGACCAAGGGCAGCCCCATCTCGTGCCTTATACTTGGTGCCTCACCAACACCTGCATCGCGGGAACCGTGGCCGACCCCAAGATCATCCAGGAAATAGGTTCGGGACAGACGCTGCAGTTGGAATTCGTCGATTCAAACTTGTTGGCGCTCACGACGTCGCTTCCGCTGGCGCAGTTCGCCTCCGTCAACAGGGGCGCGCCGACACAGACGTTCGAGCAGGACATTGACGAATGAGAAGGCAGCTTGTCTTTCCCGCGACGGGAACCTCAATGGTAGAACAAAATGCCGACTAGCCGTCCAAATTGGCGCTACGATCGAGAAGGCCGAGCCGTTCCGCACTCGAAACCAATTCCGCGAGCGAGTGCACCTGCATCTTCTCCATCACCTCATGGCGATGTGCTTTCACTGTGCGCTCGGTCGTTCCCAACTCCGTGGCAATTTGTTTGTTGATCTTGCCGCGCACGATCAGATCGAACACCTGGCGTTCACGCGGCGTCAGTCTCGCCAAATGAGCGACAATCGAATCGAGCCTGCTGCGTTGACTGCGTTGGATCTCGTAGCGCGCCAGGGCGCGCTCGATGGCGGCAATCAGTTGTTCCGATGATGCCGGCTTGGTCAAAAAATCCTCGGCGCCCGCCTTGATGGCTCGCACCGTCGCCGGGATATCGGCATGGCCTGTAACAAAGACAATCGGCAGGATCGATCCGAGTTCGATAAGACGGCTTTGCAATTCCAGCCCGCTCAGTCCAGGCATTCGCACGTCCAGCAGGATGCATCCCGGTCTTTCAGCGGCCGGCACACGATCCAGCAATAGTTGGGCCGACGAATAGGTTTCGACTTCATAACCGGCAATTCTCAGCCGACGTTCGATCGCCGTCCGAAACGAAGCATCGTCGTCAACCACGTACACAAGGCCAGGCATTTCCCCTCCTAGCCGTCGATCAAAACCGCTGACGTCTCCTTGGATCAAAGTGAGGGGCAACATCGCATCACCTCCACACAGACCGTGCATCCTTGAGGCGACAACTAATCGAGTTCATCGAAACATTATTTACCCAAGACTCTATCAAAACATCCAAATCCAAGGGTTAGGACAGGTATCCGTACTTTTTTTGGCAGGGTATTACAGACTTTGGCAGGATATTACAGACCTGTCCCTTGGTACAATGACCCTTCAGACAATAGTCAGAAATAATGCCTTCGTTAGAAGATCAATTATTGCGAGAGGGCCATTGCTTCCGACGAAACATTTCCTAGAGGCAGACCACCGGCACAACCAGTAGCGTTCAGGAGTTGGCCATGTTTGTCCGCATCACGACTGATCCGGCCCCCCGCCCCACTTCCCTCGGTGAACTCGGAATAGCGAGTGAGTCAAATCCGAAGGTAGGTTTAAACGAATTTACCTACAAGAAAGGTACTGAAATCTACGGCGAAAAAGAACCGGCGGACTATGTCTACCAGGTGAAGAAGGGCGCGGTGCGAAGCTACAAGCTGCTTTCGGACGGCCGTCGCCAGATCGGCGCGTTTCATCTTGCCGGCGACATCTTCGGTCTGGAAAACGGAAGCGAGCATCGGTTTACCGCGGAGGCGATCGTGACCACCACGGTTCGCCTGATCAAGCGCCGCAGCCTCGAGATGGCGGCTGAGAGCGATGCCTTGGTTTCGCGAAACCTGCTCAGCATGACCACGGACAACCTGCAGCACGCTGAAAACCACATGCTCCTGCTTGGCCGCAAGACTTCGCTGGAACGGGTCGCCGCCTTCCTGATCGAGATGGACCGACGGCTTACCGCGGCCGGCGTCATGCCGTTGCCGATGTCACGGCGCGATATTGCCGACTATCTCGGGCTGACACTGGAAACCGTGTCCCGCGCACTGTCGCGGCTGCATGAACTCGATATCATCGGATTCATAGGCAGCAACCAGCGTCAGATCATCCTTCTGGACCGGCGGCAGCTCACTGACCTCGATCTGCAGAACTGAACCAGGAAGGGCCGATCGACACGAGATGCTCAAGGGTCTTGCGCAGCACCTCGAACAGAACCGCCGTCGACCAACCGAACATCAGGATACCGTTCATCGCGGTCATCGGCCCAGTCAGCCGCCAGGCCTGCACGGGCGTGATATCTCCGTAACCGAGCGTAGTGTAATTGACGAAGGCGAAATAGAGCAGATCGCTGCCGGCAGGCGCCGCGCCGACGATCGCATAGGCCAGCACCCAGACGAAAACCTCCAGCGTGTGCGCCACCATCAGCGCCGCCGCGGTGCCGACCATCACGGCCATCAGGTGCAATCGCGGCCACTTGGTGTGCCGCAGGCCCGCGGAGCGGGCAATGCCGACCGCGCCGACGGTCACCAGCGCATGGATCATGATGTTGATCGCGCTGACGAGGCCGCCAACCAGGAACTGAAGCACCATCGCATTCTCTTGATGGATGTTACCTTGAAAGCCCCCCGAACCAGGCACCGAAATACCCGGCGTAGAGTGCCGGCAGTTCGAGATTCATCGAATGCCCGATACTGGGCATAACGACGAGTCGGCAATCCGGCATTGCCGCGGCCATCGTCCGGAGGTCTGTTGGTGCAATCCAGCCGTCGCACTCGCCCCACAGCACCAGATGCGGATGACGGATCTCCGTCATGCGGCGCTCGAGTTCGCCGCTTTCCCGCTCGCGGGTGAGATTGACCGGCGTACCGATCCAGATGCCCTCGGAAACTCCAAAGGTCTGCTCCACAATTCGCTCGAAGAGCGCCTCGATCTCTCCGACTCCCTCGCGGAATCGTGGAATCGCATTCGGTGCAAGACTCTCCGGAACGAACAGCGAGGACGCCGCCGTAGCCATCACCGCCCGTGTCAGCTCCCTGCTCGCCATCATCGAACGGAAGAGGCCGATCTGATCGGCATTGAACAGCATGCCAAGCGGCGTGACCGGATCGAGTGCGAGTACCCGCCCGAACCGCTGCGGCTGCATCAGGAGCATTCGCGCGGCGATGATGCCACCTGTCGAATGGGTGGCAAGATGACAGAACCCGACATCCAGGGCGTCGAGTGCCGCCAGCATGTCCTCGGCATGCTGCTGCATAGAGTAGTTGGAATAGTCGGCATTCGCTCTTGGCCGGTCGCTTTCGCCGCATCCGCGCCAGTCGATCCCGATCACCCGCAGGCCGATGGGAAACAGCGGTGCGGCAAGTCCGATCCAGTCCTTGCTGGCGAGGTTGCCGTGGATGAAGACGACGGTGACGTCGCCTCCACCCCATTCTCGCCAACCCAACTGGACCTCGCCCGCCTGCAACCGTGCCATGACGGCCCTATTTGTTCAGGCCCGCCGTGGGCGACGCGCCGGGTGGCGTCGGCGCCACCGGGAGTGCCGATACGACTGCCCCGCGGATCATGCGATCGATCGCAAGCGGTGAGCTGGTGTCGATCGTTCCCCTGGTCACGAAGTCCACGACATCGACGGGATACTCCACCGGGTTGTCGGTATGGATGAAATGCCCGGTATCCGGATAGATCTTCAGGATCGGCCGGTTGCCCGCATTCGTCATCCGGGTCATGAACGGCGTAATGATGTCGCGTCCGAGATCGGTGAGGCCATTGAAGGCGGTACCCGGAATAAACGGCTCCTTGTCACCAAAGGCAAGGAAGATCGGGACCTTGATCTGGGTAAGCCGTTCGTAAAGGTTCTTCGGATCGTCCTGCTGCAGCTCCGCCACCATGGTGTAGATGTCGAAGATGAAGACATTGGACCATTGCTCGAGGTCCTTCGGATTCGCCTTGGTCAGCCCAACGCGCTGCTCGGTATGAAACTTGGCGTACTCGCTGTCGTTCATGAAATAGCCGCTCTTGGACGCAGCCACGACACCGGTAGCCGGATCCCGCTTCTTGAAGTAGTAGAAGTCGCGGATGTTCTGCTCGGAACGTGCGATCTCCGCGGCGAGAATGCCGGTCTGATCCCATGTTTGCTTCCACTTGTCGAAGTCGCGGGCGAATGACTCGTCGAACAGCCGCACCTTCTTGTCCTTGGCAAGCGCGATCTCGCGCGGATATTCCTCCAGACCGGCGGGCGCCTCGAGCGCGAGGCTCTGCACTGCATCCGGCCAGGTCAAGGCGTAACCGATGACCAGCTGGCCGCCGAGCGAGTGGCCCAGATAGGTTGCCTTCTTAACCCCGAGCTGGTTGACCACGAGGTCATATGCGACTTCGCGCATGTCCTGCATGGTGCGAGCCGGACTCATCTCGAGATTGCCGGGTCCGGACATACCGTAATGCGGCAGATCAGGCACGATCACGCGCAGGCCGTTGCGCAAGGCATACTGCATGATGTTGCCGTAATGTCCGCCGAACGCCCCCTTGCCATGGATGATAACCAGGACCTTCGGATTCCTGTCGGTGCCGGCATATTCATCCATGTAGCCGATCTGCCAGGACGTGCCGCGGCTGTCCTTTGCGGTCGCGTATTTGACCGGATAGGGATAAGTAACGAAATCCTTCCAGAACGACTTCTTCGGATCGATGTTCGCGGCCACGCCGGGCACGCGATAGTTCTTGTCCATGAACTGCTGGGCCCGGTCGAGGCTCGCAACGTCGTCCATGAACGCGACGAATTTCGGATCGTTCTTTCGGTGGTTGACGATCGAGAACACGCCGTAGTGAGCGACCGGGCTTTCCTCGGCAATCAACTGCGCTCCCGGCACCCGGTCAACGGCACGCTCGGCCAGCTTGAAGTTCAGCCACAGGTCATTGGTGATGTGCATCACCATGGTGCGGGCCTGGATGCGGCCGAGATAGGGATTGACGTTGTGGGTCTCGCCGACCCGGTTTCGCCACACGAGATCGACCGCGTCGTAAATCTTGGCGCGGTTGGTCACGCTGAGTCCGGCCTTCTCGTTTGGCGGATCCCAGTAGAAGACTTCCGGCTGCACCGAGGCGAAGCTCTGGGTCGTGCGATACGCAAAATCGTAGCCGGTCAAGCCGAGCACCGACCAACCGAAGGCAACGCCCGGTACGGGATGCTTTTCCTTGGGCAGTTTGTAGTAATCGCCCTTGGTGGTCTGCCACACCGGATCGGACTCGATTGCGGCGGTCATCATCTGGAAGGTCCAGTTGCCGACGGGGTCTTCGGCGTCCGATTGCGTCGTACCGCCGATGGGCATCAGCGCGCCCATGAATTCCGGATGCATCACGCCCCAGACATACGTCTGTGTGCCGCCCATCGAGACACCGGTGATCAATGCCACGCGCGCGACCTTCAGATGATCGCGCAGCATGCGATAGTTCGCCTGCACCATGTCGTAATAACTGTACTGCGGAAACTTGATCCCCAGCCCGTCGGATGGCTTGCTGGCGCCCCAAGTCCCCAGCGGATCGACCATGATGACGTAGTAGCGGTCGGTATCTATCGGCCTGCCAGGGCCGATCACGGGATCGCCGCCCGACAGCGCGGTGCCCTTGACCCACTGCTCGTACATATCGGTGGAATCGCCGGAATAATACGAGTTGATGACGACCGCGTTGGTGATCTCGTCCGCCGAGTTACGCCGGGGCGTACCGATCGCGATGTAGGCCGTTCGCAATTTGCCGGCTCCGAGCGATTCCAGCGTTGTGCCGCCCTCGCCGCCGTTTTGCCACTTGGAAGGATCGGATAGATCGTACTTGCCGCCGAGACGGAAGTTGGCGATCTCGTAAGTTTTCTTCAACCCATCATGCTGCACTTGCGACGAGCGCCGCGTGAATGGCTGTGCGAAGGCGAGTGAGGTACCGATCAAAAGCAACAGCAAACTGATGAAGCATTGCTGGATGGCTTGTCTTCCGATCATGGCGAATTCCTCCTAACCAGTCCTTGCGCGGACGCTAGGCACGGCGGCCATCCGACCTTTGATCTAACTCAAGGGAATCCCCGCGGGTGCGGGCAACGATGTGAAGGCCATTATCGCTGGACGCCGGGATGCCTTTCCTCAGCCACGGATCCTATCGAATCCGCTACGAGCTAGACGGCCCCGCCAACGGCCCCACCTATGTCCTGGTGAACGGGCTCACCCAATATTCCGAGCTGTGGGCGGCGTATCGCGACGCACTGGTCGCCAGGCAATTTCGCGTCGCAACATTCGATTTGCTTGGCCAAGGCGTATCAGACAAGCCGGCTCTATTCATCAACCAGGACGACCAGGTTGCCGCGCTTGATCTGCTGATCGGCGAGCTTGGCGATGGTCCGGTTTTTCTCAGCGGTATCAGCTTCGGCGGCCTGATCGCGCTTCGCTACGCTATCCTACATGGCAAGCGACTATCCGGACTGGTGCCGATGAGCTGCTTCGCGGAGCTCTCGCCGCAGCTCTTGCTGCTAGGCACCGCCATGCGTACCGGGCTCATCCTGGGGGGCACCGGCTATCTCCAGGATCTTCTGCTGCCGATGAATCTCTCCGATCAATGGCTGAAGCCATTGCTGGACAAGCTCGACAGCGTGAAACGGCAGGGTTGGCTGGTCAATGACCTCTACGCCCTGCAGAACCTGATGGACTCCTTCCTCGATTTCGAGCCGTTGACGCCGCAGCTCGGCTCGATCGGCGCGCCGACGATGATCCTGAACGGCGAGTTCGACTTTCTGACGCCGCGCGCCCTGCACGAAACCCTGCGCGCCAACATTCCCAACAGCTCGCTCGTAATCATTCCACGCGCCTATCACGCCTTCACCCTGGAGAAGCCGGCTCTCACGGCCGATCTGCTGGCGCGTTTCGCGCAAGACGTTCTGGCCGGCCGTTGGCAGGGCAACAAAGCCGTCTGGATCGCGCCGGAAGAAGCGGGCGGCGCGCTTGCGCCGTTTCCAGCCGGCCACGACCACCTGCGCGCCATTCCCACGCAGCGGACGAATCCATGAGCCGGCTGTTCGGACCGCTAGATTCCGGAGGATGCGTGCCACCGCGTCAGCAGACGCGGGTCGCCGCGTTCCTGATCTCCGCCCACGGCGCATTGGCAAGGCAGTTTGCGTTCACCCTGCCGATCAAGCTCAAATCCGCCTGGCAAACCGAATTGAACGCGCAGGTCTATCGCGAGACCGAGATCATTTCCCTGCTGCTGCGCGCGACCTCGTGGGAGCCAGATCTCACCCTGGGCTATATGACTGCATCCTGGGAGACGGCTTGGTTTCCAGCACCGATCGAGGAGATCCCGGATCGAACTCTGGCAGCAGCGGCCGGTCTCGCGGCGTTCGCCCATGCCGTACATGCCGGCATCCGGCCGGCCGCCCTGCTCCCGCTGGAAGCCAACGCCAATGATCCCTTCGCGATGGCGCTGCGCCGCATCGAATTCGAAAGCGGCCGCCTGTTGCAGGCGCAAATCCTCTTCCTGAAGGGCCCGGAGCTCGTGCCATTTCGCAACGCTGTGAGCGCAGCCCTTGAAAGGCGTCACACCGAGATTGACAAACTATGGGCTCAAGCGCTCGAAGGCGTCGGCATCACCATTCCCCGCACGGAATAGCGGAAAGCCTTGACACAGATCAAAGGTGTGCCGGGGGCCCTCGCCAAACATCGCGGTCACTTCCGCCCTTTCATTGATTTGTCGACCGGAGTTTCAATCATGAGGGCCGTTTCCGTCGAAGAAGCCGTTGCGATGATCCCAGCCGGGGCGAGCATCATGGTTGGCGGATTCATGGGTGTCGGAACGCCGGAACGCCTGCTTGACGAAGTCGTCAGGCAGCAAAAGACCGGCCTTTCGGTCATCAGCAACGACGCCGCGACGCCCGGCAAAGGGATTGGCAAGCTGTTTGACGCGGCTCTCGTCTCGCGCCTCACGGCGACCCACATCGGCCTCAATCCAAAAGCGCAGCAGCAGATGCTGGCCAACCAGCTTGCCGTCGATCTCGTTCCGCAAGGGACCTTCGCCGAGCGCATTCGCGCGGGCGGATGCGGTCTCGGAGGGGTGCTCACGCCGACCGGCGTCGGCACCTTGGTGGCGGAAGGCAAGCGCCAGGTCGAGATAAACGGAGCGACGTTTCTGCTCGAAACCGCGCTGCGGGCGCAATTCGCCCTGGTTCACGCATTCCTGGCAGATTACCTCGGCAACCTCTCCTACGCGCTGACGGCGCGCAACTTCAACCCCATCATGGCGATGGCGGCCGACACCGTGATCGTGACGGCGGAGCACATCGTGCCGGTAGGCGTCATCGCGCCCGACCATGTCGTAACGCCGGCGCCGCTCGTCGACTACCTCATTACGAACGGGTGAACCATGGATGCACAGACAGTCATCGCCCGGCGTGTCGCAAAAGAACTGCGTGCCGGCGACCTCGTGAATCTGGGGATCGGTATTCCGACGCTGGTGGCCAACTACGTTCCGCCTGACCTCAAGGTGTTCTTTCAGTCGGAGAACGGATTGATCGGCACCGGACCGATACCGGAGCAAGGCCTGGCTCACCCGCTTCTCACGGATGCCGGCGGACGCCCGATCAGCGCCCTGCCGGGTGCCTGCACCTTCGACAGCGCGATGTCCTTTGGATTGATCCGCGGCGGCCATGTCGATGTGACGGTCCTTGGCGGCCTGCAGGTCGACGCACATGGACATCTCGCCAACTGGATGATCCCCGGCAAGATGGTGCCGGGAATGGGTGGCGCGATGGACCTCGTCAGCGGCGCCAAGCGGGTTATCGTCGCCATGCAGCACGCCGCGAAAGGCAAATCGAAGATCGTCGCCAAATGCACCCTGCCGCTAACGTCGACAAGGCCGGTGAGTTTGGTCGTGACGGACATGGCTGTCGTCGCTTTCCCCGAGGGTATAGCGACCCTGCTGGAAACCGCGCCGGGTGTCAGCATCGCCGAGGTCGTGGCCGTAACGGATGCCGAACTGGTCATTCCCGACACCGTCCTCGAAATGAAGATCTGACCAGGTAACGAGCATGCGGATATTCAGCGACTTCAACGAGATCAAATCAGCCCTCGGCACCGAGATCGGCACAAGCGACTGGATCGAAGTCTCTCAGCAACGAATCAACCAGTTCGCGGAAGCGACCTGCGACGAGCAGTGGATTCATATCGACCAGGAACGCGCAAAGAAGGAGCTGCCCGGAGGCAGCACCATCGCCCACGGCCTGTTGTCCCTCGCGCTGGCGCCGCTCTTCATTCGGTCGGTGATTGGGCTGAAGGGTTTGCGCAACACACTGAACTACGGTGCGGACAGGATACGGTACCTGGCGCCGGTTCCGGCGGGTTCAAGGTTGCGCGGCCGCGTGACGGTTGCGGAAGCGGAGGACGTGCCGCCAGACGGCTTGCGCGTGAACTATCACCTCGTGATCGAGATCGAGGGCGGTAAGCGCCCTGCCTGCGTCGCCGAGTTGATCGCCCTGCATTATCGCTAGACGGCGCGTCG